>JAFGJU010000086.1 GCA_016928935.1 Candidatus Eiseniibacteriota bacterium
GCGCGGCCCGTGCGCCACCCGGGAGCACGCGGCCCTCTCCGCGAGCGCGTTTGGCGCGGGTGTTGCATGTCCCGGCCGTTTGTGGTAACCATTTAGACCCCCCTTGTAAACTTCATTCCAACTTCGCTGGCCAGGGCGATGAAGAAGGCGAGTCTTACGACATCCCTTTCCGTGGACAAACCCTCCGCATCACTGACGGAGAGCCCGGCCGAGCCGTACCGGCTGGAAGACGGCGCACGCGTGGCGGTGGTGGGAGGCGGGCCGGCTGGCTCCTTTTTCAGCTATTTTCTGTTGGAGCTGGCCGAGCGGGTGGGAGTGCGCGTCAAAGTGGATGTCTACGAGCCGCGCGACTTCTCGGCCGAGGCTCCGCGGGGCTGCAACATGTGCGGCGGCATAATCTCTGAGTCGTTGGTGCAGTCGTTGGCGACGGAGGGCATAAACATTCCACCCACGGTCGTGCAGAGGGGGATAGATTCCTACGTGCTGCACACCGACGTCGGCGACGTCCGCATCGACACACCACTTCACGAGATGAGGATTGCGGCCGTGTTCAGGGGCCCGGGACCGAGGGGAGCGGGGCGGGCGAAGTGGGGAAGTTTCGACGGCTTTCTTCAGAATCGCGTGCTGGACAGAGGCGCCGAGCTCAAGCGCAGCCGCGTCGACGAGATAGAATTGGAATCCGGGCGCCCGCGCGTGAGGACCAAAGACGGGTTGGTCGAGACGTACGACCTGGTCGTGGTGGCGGTCGGAGTGAACACCGGGACGCTCGCGTCGCTGCGGAACACAATCCCGGGCTACCGGCCGCCCGGGACCACCAGGACGTACATCGGAGAATACTACCTGGGGGAAGACAAAGTGGCGGCCGTCCTCGGCAGCTCCATGCACGTGTTTCTGTTGAGCATCCAGCGACTCGAGTTTGCGGCCATAATACCCAAGGGCGATTACGCGACGGTCTGCCTCCTGGGACGAGAGATAGACGACGAGCTGGTGAGAGAGTTTCTGGAGTCGCCCGTGGTCGGGAAATGCCTGCCTCCGGAGAGCTACGCCGGGAAGAGCGCCTGCCACTGCCGGCCCAGCATCAACGTGAGGGGAGCCGTCAGGCCGTTCTCGGACCGGGTGGTGTTCGTGGGCGACTGCGCGTTCACGAGGCTGTACAAGGACGGGATCGGCGCCGCCTACCGTACCGCCAAGGCGGCGGCCACAACCGCCCTGCTGCACGGGGTTTCAGCGGCCGACTTCGAGAGGCACTACTGGCCGGTGTGCAGGGCGATAGGAGGCGACAATCGGATCGGCGGGCTCACCTTCGCCGCGACGAGAATGGTGCAGCGAATCAGGTTCCTGCGCCGCGCCGTGCTGCGCATGGCCACCGTGGAACAGCGCAGGGCGGGCGAGCGGCGGCGGATGAGCCTGGTGCTGTGGGACCTCTTCACGGGAAGCGCCTCGTACAGGAACATACTGTTTCGCGCTCTTCAGCCGGCTTTCGTGGCCCGGTTTCTTTGGAACTCGGCAGTTTCGACGCTCAAGAGAGACAGCGTCTAGCAGAGGAGGATAGGACTGATGGAAGCCGGAGCCCTGGGAAAGACATACAAGAACGGCGAGGTAATAGTCCGTCAAGGCGACACTGGCGACAGCATGTATGTCATTCAGGACGGACTGGCCGAGGTGGTGGCCGAGAAGGACGGTAGGGAAGTCAGGCTGAGGACATTGGGTAAGGGCGAGTTCGTCGGAGAAATGGCGGTCTTCGAGAGAGAAACGCGGTCCGCCACGGTCCGCGCCGTGGGAGACGTGCGCGCTCTGACCGTGGACAGGAGGAGCCTTCTTAAGAAGATCCAGGAGGACCCCACGCTCGCGTTCAGGATAGTGGAGACGATGTCGCGGCGCGTCAGGAGCCTGACGGAGGAGGTCGCGTTGCTCAAGGGGAAAGCGAACGACGGCACGGGGCCGCAGTCGGGCTAGGGGGGCGCGCATGGAACGGTTCTACAAGACTCCTCCACTGACGGACAGACCCCCCAGAACGCTGGTGGCCTGCGCCGGCTCGGCCGCCGGGGAGCGCTACGTCTTCCACGACAGGATCGAGATCGGCCGCCACCGGCAAGGCGACGACCCTCCCCCGGGCGTCCTCCGGCTGCGCGACCCCACCGTGTCCTCGAGACATTGCATCATCAGCCAGTCGCTGGACGGGCGGTGTTTCGCGCGCGACATGAGTCTCAACGGCACGTGGGTCGACGGACGGAGACTGATTCCCAACCTCGAAGTCGAAGTTTCTCCCGGCCAGGTCATACACGTGGCGGACGGCCACGAATTCGTAATCGAGGACAGCCCGGACGGAGACGCGGCCAAGGGCCATCGCGCCGCGCGGTCCGCCACGGTCGCCGTATCCGTCCCGGTGATGGCGAGTGTGTTGGTGGGCGACATCAGAGACTACACTCGGCTCGTCCAGAAAGCGGCTTCCACCCAACTGCAGGAATCGGTGCGGCGTGTGTTCGAGCGACTTGCCGCGGAGACTGAGCGGCATCGCGGCACCGTCAAGGAATACCAGGGAGACGCAATAGTGGCGTTCTGGGAGGACCCGGGCTCGACTGCCGCCGGCCGGACGCGTGGCGCCCCGGCTGCGCAGGGTATTCCGGGCGGTCGCCAGGTCGCCAGCGCCTGCGCCGCCGCGCTCGCCCTGGACAAGCTGGCCCTGAGCCTGGCCGCCGACCCGTCGGTGTGGGCGCTTCCAGGGTTTCCGCTGCACATGGACTGGGCCGTGGCCACCGGTCCTGTGACCATAGGCAGTATAGGCGAAGCGGGCCGCGCGGTGCTGTCCATCGTTGGAGAGCCGATAGTGCTCGCTTTTCGTCTGGAGAAGCTCGCGTGCGCCGAAACCGGGAGAATTCTGGCTTGTCCGAGGACCGAGAACGCCGCCTCCGAAGCATTCGAGTTCAGGGACCTCGGGGAGAAGCACGCGGCCGGGTTCAGCAAACCGGAGAGAGTGTTTGAACTCACCGGGCCCCGGTCCGGTTGACCGGGCCGGCATTTTTGCGTTGACAGAATCACGCATTGTGGTTGAATGTCTGACCGTGTGAAGCCGCTTGCGGCCGCCGGTGTTCGACTCATGCCCGGTGGTCCCGAAACTCCGGCAAGGGGGGTCAGTATGAGGTTCTACAGCGTTCTCTCGAACATCTGCTTCGCGCTCGGGTTTTTGTCCATACTCGGAGCCCTGATCGTTTGGTGGGCCACCAAAGGCCAGGGCAGTCCGGAGGAGCTGGCGCACGCCGAGCGCTTCGGCATTTTTGTCGGTCTCTGGGCGCCCACCTTCTTCATCCTTTCGAACAGGCTGGACCGCTACGCGGACAAGGCTCGTTCGTAATCGGCGCGCAGGGAGAAGCATGCGCGCCGCGCCCGGCATAGGTTTAGGGGGCAAGCCGTTCGACGGCTTGCCCCTCTGACTATCCGCTGAACGTCGAACTCCCACGCTGCCGCGAGGCGGGAGTCTGAGCGTGAACACAAACAGAATCCGCACACTGAAACCGGAGCCGGGGAAGGCGCTGTCCGGAAGAGGCCCCGTTGTCTACTGGATGAGCAGGGACCAGCGGGCTGAAGACAACTGGGCGCTCCTGTTTGCGCAGGACGAGGCCGTCCGGGCCAAGGTACCCCTGGTTGTCGCGTTTTGCGTGGTTCCTTCCTTTCTGGGCGCGACGGCCGCCCAGTATGCTTTCATGCTGGGTGGATTGCGTGAGGTGGAGGAGCGCCTGCTGGACAAGAATATCCACTTCGACCTGGTCACGGGCGACCCCGGCGACCGGATTCCCGAACTGGTGAAGGCGTACGGCGCCCGGTGCCTGGTGACCGACTTCGACCCTCTTCGCGTCAAGCGTGCGTGGAAGAAAGCTGTCTCCGCCGCCGTCAACACGGCCTTCTTTGAGGTGGACGCTCACAACGTCGTGCCTTGCTGGATTGCCTCGGACAAACAGGAGTACGCCGCGCGCACACTGCGCCCCAAGCTGACGAAATTGACGCCGGAGTACCTGGAGGAATTTCCCCGGCTGAAGAGGCACCCGTTCGAGTTGAAGGGTGGCGGCCCGCCGGTCGACTGGCAGGGCGCCGAGCGATGGGTGGCGAAACATACGCCGGCGCCGCCCCCGTCTTCACCCCGGGCGCGCCCCGCGGACGGCGCGCCTGCCGGGCGGGAGGCCGACGCCGGTCAGGACGCCCGGCCCACGCCGGGGACTTCCCGCGCGCGCAGAGTCCTCGCGCGGTTCCTCGCCCACGGCCTGGCCCTGTACGACAGGCGCAGAAACGACCCGAACGCCCACGGTACGTCGAGCCTCTCGCCTTACCTGCACTTCGGGCAGATCTCCGCTCAGAGGGTGGCGCTCGAGGTCGGCAGGTCGCGCGTGAACAGGAGGGCCAGGGAGGCGTTTCTGGAGGAGCTTGTGGTGCGGCGGGAGCTGTCCGACAACTTCTGCTTCTACAATCCACACTACGAAAGCGTGCGCGGGTTTCCCGATTGGGCCGTCAAGACCCTGTCCTCCCGGCTGAAGGACCGCAGAGAGTACGTTTACTCGCTCGGAGAACTCGAGCGGGCTCAGACTCACGACCCGCTCTGGAACGCGGCACAGGCGCAGATGCTGACCACGGGCAGGATGCACGGCTACATGCGCATGTACTGGGCAAAGAAGATACTGGAATGGACGGAGAGTCCGGAGGAAGCCATGCGGGCGGCGGGGTACCTTAACGATACGTACGAGCTGGACGGCAGAGACCCTAACGGTTACGCCGGCATAGCCTGGGCCATAGGAGGCGTTCACGACAGACCCTGGCCCGGACGGAGGGTATTTGGTACAATCCGATACATGAGTTACGACGGCTGCAAGGCCAAGTTCGACGTGGAAGCGTACATCAGACGATACGCAGTTGAAAGAGATTGAACATGCTGAAGATGCTTGAGATCACGTCCAGCTCAGAGATGGGCTATTCCGAAGCTGTCAGAGATGCCATAGAGAAGCTCATTGCCGCAGGAGAGAAGATTCACTTCTTTCAGGTCCTGGAGCAAAGGGGTGCGGTTCGAGACGGAAAGCTCAAAGAGTTTCAGGTCATAATGAAGGTGGCCGTCGAGCCGAGGTAGCTGCAGCGAAGCCCGGGAACCGCGCGGCCTCAAGCGTAAGGAGGAACGGGATGAAGACGAGAAAGGCGGCGAAAACCGTAATCTGTGCGTGCGTCCTTTTCGCGACGCTTGCCCTGCTGTTGCCGTCCTGCAGCACGGTCCCTCTGACAGGAAGGCGGCAGCTCAACATCATCCCTGCGGCGACGGTGCTCTCGATGAGCTTCCAGGAGTACGACGCCTTCATGAAGGATAACAAGCTCAGCACCAACGCCGTTCAGACCGCGATGGTGAAGAGGGTCGGCACGAAGATTCAGACCGCCGTCGAGAGCTACTTCGCGCGGCAGGGCATGAGCTCGGAGCTGTCCGGATACGCCTGGGAGTTCAACCTGGTGGAGAGCGAGGACATTAACGCGTGGTGCATGCCGGGCGGGAAGGTGGTCGTGTACACCGGGATCCTGCCGGTCACCAAGGACGAGGCGGGACTCGCGGTGGTGATGGGTCACGAGATTGGCCATGCGGTCGCGGAGCACGGCAACGAGAGAATGAGCCACCAGCTCGTGGCACAGATGGGGGGCCTGGCGCTGTCGGAGGCTCTCGAGCAGAAGCCTGAGCAGACCAGACAGCTCTGGGCTGCGGCCTTCGGACTCGGCACGCAGGTCGGCGTTCTTCTTCCCTTCAGCCGGCTGCAGGAGACCGAAGCCGACCGACTGGGCCTGATATTCATGGCCATGGCCGGATACGACCCGCACAGGGCCGTGGACTTCTGGAAGAGGATGGCCTCGCAGCAGGAAGGCGGCGCGCCGCCCGAGTTCCTGAGCACACATCCGTCCGATGAAACCAGGATTCAGAAGCTGAGCGAGCTAGTTCCCGAAGCGATGAAGTACTATTCGGCTGAGCGCTGACACCGACAGCGTTCGGCGTGGAGCCCCGCCGGCGAATGGGGTTGTGGCCCGCCGCGGCAGGGGGCAAACCGTCGCCCGAGGGCGGCCCCCCTCAAGACGTGACGGCGGGTTTGGGTGGGCCCAGCGGAGGCACCAGTGGTGAGTGGGGCTTTGACAGAGGAGGCACAATGAGCAAGACAGAGGAGAATCTGAAAGCTGCGTTCGCGGGCGAATCGCAGGCCAGGAACAAGTACAGCTTCTTCGCTGAGGCGGCGAGGAACGAGGGATATCACTACGTGGCCAAGATGTTCGAGGAGGCGGCGGAGAACGAGAAGCAGCATGCCAAGGACCACTTCAGACTGCTGAACGGAATAGGAACGACCGCGGCCAACCTCAAGGAAGCCATCGGCGGCGAGAACTACGAGACCGTTGAGATGTACCCCAAGTTCGCGGAAGAAGCGGACAAGGAGGGGAACCGCGAGGCTGCGAACCTGTTCAGGCAGATAGCCAAGATCGAGCAGCGACACAGAGACCGCTACAAGAAGCTTCTGGACATGGTGGAGGCCGGAACAGTCTACACGAGGGAGACTCCCATCAAGTGGAAGTGCAGCGTCTGTGGCTACGTGCACGAGGGCACTGAGCCGCCTGTCAAGTGCCCCTCCTGCAAGTACCCGCGGGAATACTACGAGCCGGCCAACCTGGACTTCTGA
>JAFGJU010000014.1 GCA_016928935.1 Candidatus Eiseniibacteriota bacterium
CTCACAGGCGCCCCCCGGCCGCGCACTCAGAACTTCAGAGAGGCCGACAGCCTGTATATGTTTCCGACCCTTCCCGCCGACAGGAGAGAGATGTCCACTCCCACCGGGTCCACGAAGAGCCCCCACCCGACGGTAGGGTGACTGCCGTCGAACCCGGTCCTCAAGGCGAACACATCGAAGAACCAGACTTCCGCGCCTCCGTGGAAACTCAGCTTCGAGTCGTAGTAGGACGGCACAGAAGAGCGCCTGCGCACCTCGCCGGTGAGCAGCATCGTGTTCCTGAACAGGTAGGACGCGCCCAGGACCGCCTCGCGCGGCACCTTGTCCGGAGACGACGTCGTCGTTATGAGCGAGAGCTCCGGCTCCACTACGTTCCTCAACGCCGCGCCCAGTCTGGTGTTTCCGGTCTTGTAGAAAAACACAACGTCGGCGCTCCAGGCGTCGTCGTCACCCTTGAAATTCGGGTCGTTGTAGTAATCGTAACCCGGGGCGGAGATGGAAAACCGCTTCAGCGTCACGCCGGCTGAGAGACCCTTCGGGCCCACCTGATGGGCCAGTGACACGAGTATGTTGTCCTCGCTGTACACGTCGGTGAGGCCCGTGCGCATCCACGCGAGCCCCACCCCCATCTTACCCGCGCGAAACGTCTTCGATACGGCGAAGTAGTCGCTCCTCAAGCCCTCCACCGAGTACATGCGGTTTATCATGCCCGTCATCTCGAACGATATCTTCTGCGTGAGACCGGCCGGGTTCCAGACCACGGCGTTGGCGTCGTCGGCAACCGCCACGAACGCGCCTCCGATTGCGAGCGGTCTCGCCCCGACGTCCGGGTTCAAGAAGTCGGCGACCGCCCAGGCCGGCGCGAGCAGCAGCGCCAGGACCAGAACTATGAGACGCGTCTCTCTCACTTGATCACCACCACGGCCTCGTTGAACCTCTCGGCCCTCTGATACTCCTGGTCAACGGCCTCGAACCTCATCACGTAGATGCCGTACGGCACCACGCGGCCGTTCTCGTCCTTTCCGTCCCAGGTCACGCCCGCCGTTCTGCCCACTTCCTCGTAGTAGGTCTTCTGGAACCTGCGCACCATTTCCCCCGAGAGGTCGTATATCTCTATCAGAACACTGGCGGGTTTCTTCAGGTAGAAGGAAACGTGGGTCTCCTCGTAAAGCCCGTCCCCGTTCGGAGAGAACGGATTCGGGGAGATTGAAACGGCCGACAGCGTCTTGTCGTTGTCGAACTCAAACCGGTCAGCGAACAGCGCAAAGGTGCCCGGCGTCAAGGTCGACACGCTGACCAGCCCGGGCTTCGAGGTTGCGTTGCCCCCCAACAGGACCCACCTGGACGCCTGCTCCTCCCACCTGTAGACGGCCAGCCCCCTCGTGTCGAGTCCGCTCACTGCGTAAGAGGGATAGTGAAGGTTAAAGGTGACCGGCTGTGCGAACTCGGGAAGCGGCGTGCCGCTCCCGGCCGTGGAATCGGGCTCCCTTTCCAGGATGCCGAACGTCCTCGCGACCCCCGTGAACGGCCCCATGCCGGCGGGGGCGTGGGACAGGTCCACGCCCGACGGCGACGAGAACACGAGGTCATACACCTTGCCCGCGTCTTCGAAGACCGACGAGTATAACACCAAGGACGAACCCTCCGGGATCGCGTCCGGAACGCCCTGGAGCGTCACCTCACCGCTCGATGCGCCGGCGTATGCTTCCACGTCCGGCAGGACGTGCCGCGCCGGCCTGTCCGAATCCAACTCCACGGTGAAAAGCCGGCTCTCCACGCTGTTTCCCGAGCGGTCGGCGGCGGACATCCTGAGCTCCAGGTAGTACTGCCCGTCCACCGGGTCCGTCTCAGACGTCACCGAGGCAAAGTCGAGGTCGGCCACCCACAGGTCGTTCAACAATCGCGACATCCCGACCGGGCTGGAATAGGACCCTCGGAGCGGACGCCACCTGAGTGAGGCCTCGGTCACCTCGTCGTCGTCGGTTACGGCAGTGCCGATGACGAGAGGCGAGCCCTGCATGGCGAACCACTTGGTCACGGCCCCGCCGTCGGTGGGAAGGGGCTCAATGGCTGGAGGAGCGTAGTCCTCGAACCTGGTCGCCTCCAGCACCACCGCCACCTGGCCGGCGTTGAAGCGGGCGTTCGCCGCCTCAGTGGTGTACTTGAGCATCGTGTCCTGGGTCACACCGGGCAGCTTCCCGAGGCCGGCGGAGACCGCGACGTCTATGATGTTGGAGTCCCGCTCTCTGCCGGATTCGCCGTTCTTCCCCCCGCCGAACTGCCATTCTGCGGGGGAGCCTTCGTTGACCCAGCGCACCATGCCGAGGTTTTCGTCAGAGGAATTGCCGTCGTGGGAGCACATCGCCACGATTATGTCCCAGCTCGCGACGTCTCCCTCTTCAGGGTTCCCCAACAGCGTCTTCCTTACGTGCATGTCTATCGTGTTCTCAACGTGGTTCGTGCAAAACCAGAAGTCCGAGTCGGACTTGTACCTCGTCCACCCGTTTACGTCATCCGTGCCGTTGGAGGCCACGGCGCCCTTCCACCAGCCCTCCGACACGAGCGCATACTCCCAGGCGTCCCACCTGGCCACGTCGGCGTAACGGTTGGGCATGCCGGCGGTGGCGCCGCCCTTCTCGGAGTCAATGTAGATGACGATGTTCTGGAGGTCGAGCTCGACTGATTCGGCGCTTGTGCAGGTCGCGGGCGACGGATACGTGGCGTTCCAGTCGGCGGCGTTGGGGTCGCTCGGGTTGGTCAGGTCGCCGATCCAGACTTTGAACATCAGCCAGTCGCCCTCGTCTCCGATCTCCACTTTGGTGACGTCAAACGACCCGGCGTAGAACACCGGGTTGGTGGGATACCTGTAGTAGAGGCCTTCCTGTCCGTACAGGTTCGGGCCGTGGTCGTCGCCGGCCGCGTCCTCGAACGACCTCAGGACCACCTGCTCCACGAGCACCTCCAGCTGCGCCGCGGCCGTCGCCTTGGAACGGTTCGAGGCGTCGCGCGCGGTGACCATGACGCTGAGCACGCCGCCGGGCACGGACTCTGACAGGGTGAACGTGCACGCGTAGGACCCATCACCCGCGGCCGCGTCGCCGTTCGTGCCGTCGTCGTACAGTCTCTGGACTGCGCTCCCGCCCACCGGACTCAAGTCTGCGGTGACGTCGCCGATGCCGCCTCCGCCGGTGGCGACGTTCGCCGCCAACAGGACCGGCAGGCCGGGCGTCGCCGGCGTGGGCGAAAAGGAGACGTAATTGATGGTCGGCGCCTCCGGCAACGGCGCGAGCACGAACGCAGCGTAGTTGTGCAGCCGCACGGAGTCAGTGGCCGTCTCCCACCAGTTTCCAACCATATTGTGCGTGCTGTCGTGCGGGCACGAATCGAGAGACGTCCGCTTGACGCCGCCGGGCTCGTCCATGCAGTAGACTTGCGCTCGGAGCGAGTCGCCGCTCGACAGTCCGAGCACCGCGGCCGGGATCGAGAGCACAAGTCCCGCGCCGTCGTGCCTCGTCCAGGGTACCGCGTTCTTGTTGACGTTCGATGCGTCAGTCGTCCAGGCCCGGCCGACCAGGTCCCAGAAGCTGTCCACTCCGGGACCGGCCCACCTGCGGAAGTCTGCGTAGTCGTTGCCCGGGTCGGAGTCCGAGTTGGCGCTGAACTTGTCCGTGAAGACGTAGTCGGGCCTGAGGCCGTGG
This sequence comes from Candidatus Eiseniibacteriota bacterium, assembly GCA_016928935.1. GTDB lineage: Bacteria > Eisenbacteria > RBG-16-71-46 > JAFGJU01 > JAFGJU01 > JAFGJU01. The sequence continues at coordinate 3,699 of JAFGJU010000014.1, forward strand.
TCGAAGACCGCCGGGAACCTGAATGCGTCCGACAGGAGGCCGTCGGCGTCGCCGTTGGCCTCGATCAATACCGCCAGATGGGTGGCTTCCCAGCCGGACACGAAGGGAACCTGGATTCTGAGAGTGTCGTCCTCCAACCGCGCGTAGAGTCCCGTGAGGTCCATACCGGGGTCGCTGTGGTGAAGCGGGTCGCTCTCCGGACTCGGCTCGTCCACCGCCACAAGGTCCGCCTCCACGGACACGATCACGGGCGCCACCGCATACGGCGAGGCGCCGGAGATCTCCACGGCGCCGTAAGACTCGGCCGCCGTCGCGTACGCGGAGGCGAAGCCGTTCCCGTCCGTGACGACAGGAGTTGTGAGTTCCGAGAGCTTGCCGGGGGGGAAAGACGAAAGCTCAATGGATACGCCCGGCTCTTTGACTTCGTTCCCGTAGGCGTCAGTAACCTGAGCGCTGACCGCAAACCTGAGGCCCGGGTACACGGCCGCGTACTGGGACTCGAGCTCCACCGAGGAGCCCGGCCCCGGGAGGACGGTCACGGACGCGGAATTGGTGGCCAGCTTCTGGCCCGCGTAGGCAGCGGAATCCGACACGACCGCCAGGCCGGCGACGTCGGAATAGAATTCGACCTCAAACCTGCCGTTTGTGTCCGTGAGAGTGGAGGCCGGCGACAGGGTGCCCTCGCCCGACAGCAGCTTCATGTCCACCGGAACGTTCGGCTCCCTGGAATCGCTGCCGCTGGCGTCCTTGAGCTGGCCCGTCACCTTGGCCCTCTCAACTCCTCCGGCCAAGATGGTGTCGGGCTCGACGACAAGCTCCACGCTCACCGGGTTGCGAGGCAGGAAACCGACCCGGATGTTCCCCGCCGTCCCGTAACCCAGGCTGGGCGCGGGCGAGGCCCTGAGCAGGACGACCTCCTCCACGTCGTCGGCCACGAGCAGCTTGGCCCGTCCGTCCTGAAAGGCGGAGGCCAGCAGGACTCCGGCCGCGAGCTCGACCGTGTCCCTGTCCGCCACAGTGACGTCTCCGACCGGAACAAGCCTCGGGTCGAGCAGGCTCGAGGAAACGAACACGCTGTCCCTGAAGCCGCCCACGTTGTCGACGTCCAGCTGCCCCAGAGAGTCCCACGCCTCCACGTAGACCGGGACGTACAGATACACGCCGGCGGACGGGAGGCTGACCGTGCCCAGCGCGTCCGACGAGAAGTCCCCGGCTGAAGTCACGAACACGAACCTGGTCCCGCGCACCGAGTACATTTGGATTGCGCCGACATCCGCGGTGGCCCCTCCCGCCACGGTCACGGGGAGTGAAACCTCGCCGTAGCCTCTGGCGGTTACGACCAGGTCGTAATCCGCGTCCGGCAACACCGAGATGGTGAAAGCGCCGCCGGCGGGCGGCACTGTCGTGGGGCCGGAACCCGCCGCCGTCGTCGTGCCCTCAGCGTAGGCCACGACCAGGGCGGTGGCTCCCGGGCCGTCTGCGAACGTCAGCGAACCGGTTATCTTGCCGCTGACGTACTGGAGCGTGGCGTCCACGCCCGTGACCTCCTGCCCCCCGGTCACAGTCACGTCGCTGACAGTCCGGCCCACGTACGAAGGCGCCCCGAACACAACGTCGTAACTTCCGTCGAACAGGTTTCGAACGCGGTACGCGCCCCCGCCCGCCGGAGCGGAAGCGCGGCCGGCCACGACTGCGGTGCCGGCCTCGTAGACTGTGACGGCTGCGGCAGTGGTGTGGTCGTCGGGATTGGAGAGTGTCACGGTCCCGGAGATAGCGCCGGACGGCGGGAAGCCCTCGTCCGGGACACCGTCTGAATCCAGGTCGCAGAATCCCAGGAAGAAGTCCGTCAGGGTGCAAGGCCCGCCGCCTCCGTCGACCGAGGCGTTGTCCGGGGCGGAGTCTCCGCCTCCCCAGTTGTCGCCCCCGGCAACGAGCGCGACGACCCTGAGAACGGCCCCGGGCTTGACAGACCCGGGCCCGAGTCCGTAGACGGCGTCCCACGGAATCGCCGTCTCGGCGACGGTCCTCGCGCCCGGCGCGCCGACGTTGGCTATCCGGCACGACGAGCTCAGGTCCTGCGTGGTGCCGTCGCCCGTTATTCTCCTGACGCCGGGAGTCCCGGCGTTCCAGCCCGCGATGATGACCTCCGCCGCGCCTTCGGCGAAGCGGAAGTTGCGCGGGTACCAGTCCAGGTTGTTGATGTCCGAGTCCCCGACGCCGGTGCCGGCGTCTATCAGGATCATCATGGCGTTGTTGCTGACGGAGTAAATGCAGCCAACGTACAGGCTGTCGCGGTCCCAGGTCACGAGCACGCTGTCTATTTCGTTGCCCGTCCATTTGGAGTCGCTGGGCGAGTCCGAAACGGCCACCTCGTCGCTGTCCCAGTCCGCCGGCGTGAAGTGGAGTACGCCGTCTGCAACCGGAGAGTTGTAGCTCCTGGCCGCGCAGGGGGCGCAGAGCGAGAGCTCCACAAGAAGGCCCGTCAGCACGAGCGCCAGAGCGGGAAAGACGGTGGAGGGAGCGCGCCTGGCCGCCGGGGGGACGGCTGTCGCGCCGGAACACGGCCCGGAAACGGCGCAGTCAGTCCGCGTGAACAGTGACAATCCGGAACTCCAGGTTTTCGAAGGCAGTGACGTCGTCCGAAAGCAATCAATAGAGTCTAAGCGGCAGGCTGCAGGATGTCAATCAATGCTGAGGCGCCGCAGAAGGCCGCGCGAACGAGGGCACGTGTTGGCCCTCATCGTTGCGAGACCCTCATCACCATCCTCCACCTTCCCGTCTGGGCAGTCCGATACTATCTCGATCCGATGCTATCTCAATCCCACGCTCATTTCAGAAGGACCATCTTCTTCGTCTCGGTGAACTTCTCCGACTCGGCCACACAGAAGTACACTCCCGAGCCGGAGGCGCTTCCGTCAGCCGCCGTCCCGTCCCACACGAACCTGGACACGCCGGCCGGCACCACCGCGTCGGCCAGCACCCTGACCAGGCGGCCGTTGGTGTCGAACACCGCCAGCCGCACTCGGGACTCTTCCGGCAAGCTCAGCTCGACCGTCGTCACGGGGTTGAACGGGTTCGGGAAGTTCTGGCGGAGCCTGGCCACAGCCGGTCCGGGCGTCACCTCGCCCACGCCCGTCAGGCTTCCCTCAAACTGTATGCTGCTGTTGGGGGCGATCTCGTTCGCGTAGCAACTGGTGTCCCTCACTCCGCTCACGAGCAGAGTGTAGGTCACGCTCACCTGGGTCGCCGTCCTCAGCTGCACGGTCTTACCGTCCGGCTGGAGCGTGGCGCTCACGACTTCCAGCTCGTTCGCCGGCAGGTCGGTCTCGTACGCGTAGTAGCTGCCGGCTTCCTCCGCGCCTTCCTCCTCCACCGGCTCGCTGAACACCACGTTGACCAGCGTGTCCGCGACGGAGGCCGCCGACACCAGGGTGGGCGCGGTCCTGTCAGGCAGGTCGGGCCTTCCGTCGCCGTTCCCGTCAACCGTAAACGTGTAGACTCTATCGATTGTGGGGAGCGCGGCACTCACGTTGTTGGGAGCGCTGTCGCCTCCCAGAACGCCGTCCGGCTCGGGGTCCCAACAGAGGGAGGCCACGACGGACATGCTGCAGTTGGTCGGGACAGAGCCCTCCCCAAGGCCGAACAGCACGCTCCACGGGATTGCCAGCTCGCTTCCGCCGGCATCTCCGTAGTTGTGCATCGAGTCGAAGGCGCTGATCATGGAGTCGGTGTACGCCGTCGTAGTCGTGGCCGAAGTTATCTTCCAGAAACTGTCGCTGTCCCACTCCCCCTGATGCTGGTAGCAGCCGTACTGCCAGTCGGCCTTGAATCCCGACGCGGTGAACAGGGCACCTCTCTCCCAGGTGTCTATGGCCGTGAGGTCGGTCTGTCCGTTGGCGCCGCCCGGGTCGGTGTCCAGGTACACGAGCCAACTGTTGGCCGTCACCTTGCCGTCCAGGGCGAAGTAGACGTACGTGCTGTCCCACGTGACGTACAGGCCGTCGATCTCATTCGTGGAGGTCCACTGCGAGTCGTTCGAGTCGGCCACCGCCATCGTGCACGACGGCCACTCGGCCGGAGCCAGGTACCCGTCCACGGAGATGGCCGTCGCGGCGCCGTACGAAATCATCTTGTCGTCGGCGTTCGTGACCTGGAGGACGCCGTTTCCGTTCAGGTCGTACACGGCGTCAGCCGCGAGGAGCAGTCTCAGGTTGGAAGTGTTCAGCGCTTCTATTTGCGCGGCCGTCGCGGCGGCCACGTCTATGCTGACGACCGGGCTGTCGGAGGTGTTTACCACCGCGGAGTTGTTGTCCAGGGTCACCTCGGCCGCGCCGTCGTCGTCGTCGTCTATCGACACCCCGGCCAGCGTCACCGTCTGGTAGTCCACGTCTTCAGTGAACTGTACGGTCAGGTGGTCGAGGCCGGGGTAGTAGGTGGAGGCCGTCACCTCGGGCCTCACCTCGTCCGTCAGCGAGTCGGCCAGCGCCTCCAGCTCGGCTATCCTGCCCTCTCCGTCGGGAGCGGACGTCTTCCCGGCGAACAGGTAGAACTCGAACGCCTGATTGCCCGTTATCTCGTCCCCCTTCATTATCGTGCCGGTGAATTCCTTCACGTGCGAGGCGCCGCCGGCCGATATGACGTAGGCGCCGGTGGCCCCGGTGTTGGGGTTTCTCTGTCCCATGTACGTGATGTCGGACACCCAGATGCGGTCCATGTCTGCGTTCCAGATGAGGTCCACCAGGTCGGGGGAGAACCCGGTCTGGATGTACGCGTCCTGCCCGCCGGTGTAGTAGACGGCGTCTATGTAGGGCCTCCCGAGGACGAGCCGGACGACCTTCTTGATTCCGCCGCACTCGAAGGTGGCCTGGACCGTGTCTCCGCTCGCCTGGTTCACCTGCATGGAATAGTACGAATGCTGAAAGTTGGGCCCCACGTCGCTCAGGGCGCCGACGTGGTTGCCGTCGTTGTAGTCCGCTTCCGTGCCGTACCAGTAGGCGTTGTCGACGCCCACGACGGAGAAGTTGTAGTCGGGGCCCTTGGCGAACACGTTGACTGCGCGGCCGCCGATGGACTCGAACACGGCGAACACCCTGTCGTTGTACATCACGAGCTCGGAATAGCCGTCGTTGTCTATGTCGCTCGGGTAGGCGCCCGTGGGGTCAACGTAGAGACCCGCCGCCCACCTGGACGCCTCGGCGTACACCTGGGCGTTCTTGACGTGCGAGGAGTACTTCTTCGTCCAGTCGCTTATGGGGCCGCCCATGTAATCGTGCCAGCCCAGCTCGTGCAGGTTCGTCATCAGCACGTACCAGCCCGCCTGCGAGATGTTGTTGTCGGGCGCGGCCATCAGGGCGTCGTACGCCGCGTCCCACATCGTGCCGTAATTGTTGCAGTTGCCGCCCCCGCCGGCGCAGCTGCCGTAACCGTCGCCCCCCGTCACGTACGGGACGTAGCCGGCCCAGTGGATGTACCAGGCGTTGTTTGACCCGCCGTAGCCGTCGGTGCCGCCTATGGACCAGTACGTGCCGTTGGTCAGGCTCATCGAACCGGAGCCGTTGAAGCTGGGGTTGCTGAGCGCATCCGCCAGCTTCCAGGTGTGGAGCCACGAGCTCTCGGACACGCACTTGTCGATCATCCACTCGTACGTGCCCTTGGCGTAAGGCATAGTGTTCTCCCATCCGCCCATGGCGGCCACCATCTCCCAGTCGTCCGCGTAGGTGACCAGGCGGTATGTCCCGAGGCCCGACGAGGCAAGGTTCTGCAGAATCGCCAGCGCCCCCGCGCCGTCGCCCGCGTGCATCTTTCCCGTGAAGTCGTGGTCGCGCAGGACCACCTTCAGCGACGTGCCGCTCAGCGTGTGAATCTGATGGTTGTCGTAGCCGATTCCGTGTACGTCGTCGTCAAGGATGACGGCGTAGACGCCGTGATCGGTCCAGTTGTCCCCTATCCAGTCCGACACTCCGGCGTTCGGGTACACGGACGGGCTCACCCAGACCCTCTCGGGCACCCAGGCCACGCGCGGGTAGTAGCCGTAGCGCGTGTTCGTCATCTGCGTCTCGATGTTGACGGCCCAGTCGTTCATGTCGTCCTGCACGAACGGCATTATGTGCTGGCCGTAGGCGGAAGAGACCATGCCCGCCCAACCCTCCGTCACACCGGTGGCCAGCCAGGCGTTGAAGTCCATGACGTCGCCGCAGTTGTAGTCCCACTTCTGAGCAGTCTGGAGAAGAGGAGAAAGGTGGAAGTTCCCGGGCACGTCGGCGCTCTGGTGTTTCTCCAGCGTCTCGTCGTACCCGCTGGATTCCTCAGCTCCCCAGCGGCCATGGAACACGTCCGAGTGGCCAAGACCCTGGTTACCGTGGTGGACAAACGCCACGTTCGCCTCGTACGTCTGGAGCGCCGGCGGGTCGAAGGCGGTCAGAGTGTCCAGGATCGTGCTGCCCGAGGCAGTCACCACGAAGTAGCCGGTGACTGGGCCCGGCTCTGCGCCGGCCCCGGTCAAACCTGCCGGCGCCACCGCGTCCAGCGGCACGGCCGCCAGGACTGCGTCGTGGCGCGGCACCACGTTCGTGGAGCGCTCGTCCAGGACCAGTTCGCGAGCGGCGCTCGCGGCCGCCTCAGAACCCAAACCCGTTGAAGCGCCGGGCGTGCCGCCCCCGCGCCTCAC
>JAFGJU010000087.1 GCA_016928935.1 Candidatus Eiseniibacteriota bacterium
ACCGACCTGGCGCCCATCCTGCCGGCTCTTTTCAACAGGAAATCCGTGAGGGCGTGCGCGAGCCCGATTCCCCTGAACTCGCGGTCCACCCTCAGGCCCTCGAACCAAACCTCTCCGGGGTTGAGAAGCGTGATTTTGGCCGTTCCTATGGGCCTCTCATCCAGCGCCGCCACCGCGTAGAAACCGCGCTTGTCCCGGACCCACTCGTCCCACACTCTGTGTACGAAGTCGCCGTAATCTCCCCACGTCCGACGGCAGAAACGGAGCACGGCCGCCTTGTCGGACGGCCGGGCGCGCCGGAACTTGACTCGGTCGAGGACGGAACGGGCCGCGCGGGCAGGAGTGCCGCGCGAGGCGCCTCCGGAGTGTCTCGAGCGTCTTCTCATGGTAACAGATGATAGCCCATGCGAGTGCGCGAATGAAGGTAAAAGGGGAGCCGGGGCATACGCCAGGCGGTGGCATTGACACCCGCCGCTCCAGGCCATAGACTGGTTATCTCGCACTAACGCGGGTATCATCCGGGCCGGCCCCCGCCACGGCGGGGGGCGTGAAAAGGGACTTGCCATAGACAGACGCACTCTCCGCAACCGCTTTCTAGTGCCGCTGTACGTGTCTGCGGTCACTGAGGGGATCTGTTTCACCATCATCATGATCTTCGTTCCCCTCTACGTAAGGCGGACCTTCGAAGGAACAAACCTGGTCGTTATTGCGTCCGTCCTGGCGGTGCCCGCTCTCACCAGGTTCATCGCCAGCAATTTCTGGGGCGCTCTGGCCGATTTCACCAAGACCCTTAAACCCTTTGTACTCATCGGGTTGACTGGCCACGCGGCCTGCCTGGTGGGCCTCAGTGCGTCCGACTCCGCGGCGTCAGTGGTGCTGATCGCTTCGGCGGCCTCGCTCGTGTACGCGGCGACGACCCCCATTTCCCTGTCCTACGTCACGCTCTTGCGGGAAACGGAGAAGGGCCGCGCGGTCGGAGACCTCATGCTGTTCCAGAGCCTGGGGTGGTTCGTGGGCGGCATCGCATGCGCGTACCTTTTCGACCCGGAGCTCGGGATTCCGGTTCGGAGCGTATTGCTGGGAAGCGCGGCGATTGCCCTGGTCGTACTGGGTTTCGTGTCGGTGGGATTGGCGCCGTTGCACATTCGAAAAAACGCGGCTGACGAGGCCTCGGCTTCAAGCGGCGGAATAGAGAAGTCGGCGGACCGACGCGGCGGCGTGAGTCAGAACCACGGGGGGTGGCTCACCCGGCTGGTGGCGGACCTCAAAGTCCTTTACCGGACCAAGTCGCTCGCCGCCACCCTGCTCGTGGTCGGCGTCGCCACTGGTGGGGTCTGGGTGTACTTTGGGAATTTCTCCGTGTACATGACCGAGCACATCGGGGGGTCCACCGGCGCCGTAGGATGGGTAATGGCTCTGTCCGCCCTTTTTGGGATGCTGGCCTTCGGGCCGTCGGGGAGGTTGGTCGATAAGTTCGGCTCTGTGAGGATCCTTTTGATCGCCATACTCGCTTACGTCGTGACATACACCCTGGTGTCTTTCACGGTGAATCCCCTGTTTGTGTCCGTCCTTCTCTGCGTGCCGGTCTACCCTCCGTTCAACGTCAGCTCTGCAGCCCTCGTCTCCGAGCTGAGCGGCGAGTCCAGAAGGGCGGGAGGACTCGGAATCTTGAACGGCGCACAGGCCGTGTCGCTCGCGCTGGGGAGTCTGCTCGGGGGCGCGATAGGAGACGCCTTCGGCCTGAAAGCGCTGCCGCGATGGGCGTTCGGCGTGGAGCTCGTGACGTTTGTGGCTGCTGTCGTGGCGGTCGCTCTATTCAGGACGCCGCCACTTAATGCTGGACGCGAGCCCGCAGTAGGGTCAAGATGATGTGTTGAGTCAGCGACGGCGGGTGGCGGCCTCAACCGGAAGAGGTGAGCGTTTATGGAAGTAGTACAGGTCAGGATAGGCGATAGCACCGTCGAGCTCATAGAAGGCGACATAACGGAGCTGGAGGTGGACGCCATCGTGAACGCCGCGAACACGGACCTGGTCCTGGGGACGGGCGTCGCCGGAGCCATCAGGACGAAGGGCGGGCCGAGCATACAGAAAGAGTGCGACGAGCTGGCTCCCATCGGTCTCGGCCAGGCCGTTGCCACGGGCGCGGGTGATTTGAGAGCGCGCTACATCATCCACGCGGCCGGCATGGGCCCAGACCGAAGGACAAACGCCGGAATCGTCGAGACAGTCACGCGCAACACACTCATATGCGCGGAAGAGAAGAGAGTGAAGACCATAGCCTTCCCGGCCATAGGCACAGGCGTCGGGGGCATGAAGCTGGAGAAGTCGGCCCAGATCATGCTCAAGTGCGTCCTGGACTATCTGGAGCAGGGCACGGGCTCCTTGAGGAAAATCATCTTCGCGCTGTACGGCTCCAAGGCCTTCGATGTGTTCAGGGACGAGCTCGAGAAACAGTCCGAAGAGAGGGGACTGAAGACTCGAGGCGGTTGACGGTACGGTTCGACAGGAGGCGACTCAATGCTGGATAAGAAGGAGTTCGAAGCTGAGCTGCTGGGCATATTTCGGGACCTGATACGGATCGACACGTCGAACCCGCCGGGTAACGAGGCCGTTGCGGCGAAGTACGTGCACGACGTGCTGGCCAAGGAGGGCATACCGGCCAAGGTGCTCAACTCCACGCCGACCAGGGGCAGTGTGGTCGGTCGGCTCAAGGGCAGCGGCGCGAAGCGGCCGGTCCTCCTGCTCGCCCATCTGGACGTTGTGCCGGTTGAGGCCGAGAGGTGGAGTGTCAAGCCTTTTGCGGCGGAGTTGTCCGGAGGCCACATTTGGGGCAGGGGGACCCTCGACATCAAGAACCTGGTCGCGATGGAGCTGATGGCCATGATGCTGGTCAAGAGAAGGGGCCTGAAGCTCAACCGGGACATCATCCTCGCGGCGACGGCCGACGAGGAAGCCGGCGGTGCGTACGGAGCGCGCTGGCTCATCGAGAATCATTTCGACGAGATATCAGCCGAGTACGTTATCAACGAGGGCGGGTTCGGCGTGGTCATGGACGGGAAGAAGTTCTTCCTCTGTCAGACCGCGGAAAAGGGCATCTGCTGGATGAAGGTCACGGTCAGGGGCGAGGGCGGTCACGGCTCCATTCCGACTGAACGGAACCCCGTGGTTCAGATGGGAAACGCCATTTCCAGGATCGGGCAGCACTCGTTTCCGGTGGCCAGGACTCCGCTCGTCGAGAAGCTCATTACGGGCCTGGAGAAGCTGAACGCCCTGCCCGAGGGCCTCACGGCCCAACGCGTCTTCACGGACGAGAAGTGTCTCGTCACGCACCCTTCCAAGCTTGCGAAGCGACTGAACGCGTTCGTCAGGGCGACCGCCACTCCGACGTTCGTCAAGAGCGGCACCAAGGTCAACGTCATCCCCGTGGAGGCGGAGTTCTCGGTCGACTGCAGACTGCTTCCCGGCGCGAGCCCCGACGAAATGATAGAAACCGTGAAGAAGCTCATCGGGCTGCCCGACGTGGAATACGAGATACTGCAGAAGAAGCCGGGAACCGAGTCCAGGACGGACACGGAGCTCTGGCCGGTGCTCGAGAGCTGTGTTAAGGAGCTTCACCCGGACGCGGCGTTCGTGTCCTACATGTCGCCCGGCGGCACGGACTCGGGTTTTCTCAGGGAGAAGGGGATTGTCTGCTACGGGTTCGACCCGACGTTCCTGACCTGGGAAGAGGTGGACACCATACACGGCGTGGACGAACGGGTCTCAGTCGAGAACCTGACGACGGGCGTACTGATGCTCTACAGAGTGTTGGAACGCTTTTGCACGTGAACGAGGAGGCCGACGAAGAGGTGTCGGCCAAGTCCGATAAGTCAGTCTCGGGGCGGCGTTCCGCTCCCGTTGTTACTGATGAGCGCACAGGGTTCGGCTAAGTCCGGTACGTCACTCTCTGGCAGGCCGCCCTTCGGTACTCATTTGGTGTGAGGCCGGTGCGACCCGCGAACGCTCGAAAAAAGCTCGACTGGCACGTGTAGCCCACCCGGGACGCGACCTCTTTGACAGGCAGATCGAGTCCTCGAAGGAGGTCTTTCGCCCTGTCTATCCTGCACGCAGTCACGAAATCCCACAGAGTGCAGCCGGTGTATTTCGTGAACTGGCGCGTCAAGTGCTCCCGGCTGACGTTGACGTGCCTGCTCACGTCGACGGCTGTGCGTACGGAATGCGGCCTCTCCAGTATGAAATCTATCGCCGCGGCCAACACGTCCCTCGTGGCCATCCTGGTCCGGGGTTGGACCCCGGACCCCGGCTCACCGAGCTCCGCCTGAATACTCTCCGACAGCTTCCATATGTCCGCGGGTTTCCTGTAGACGGGTCTCACCCCCAGCCGAACGATATGGGCCATCAGATGGAAGTCGTCCGAGGCGGTGAAAAGAAAGGTGGGCACGGTCAACTGGCGGTCGGACAGGAAGTCGAGCAGCGTGACCACGTCCTGGCAGGAGTCGGGGTCGACCACGAACGCGTGGACTCGACCTCTGGTGCACAGTAGGCCGAGGCAGTCGCTGAGGCTGGCCGGGACCTCCAGGTAGAACGTCTTGCCCAGCAGTCTGCCCAAAGCCGAGATCGTCGTTTTCTCGTGTCCCAGCAGGCACAGACGTTTGAGGCCCGGCTGAGC
>JAFGJU010000088.1 GCA_016928935.1 Candidatus Eiseniibacteriota bacterium
TAGGCCGCACTGCGTGCGCCTCCTGGTCAGAATCGGGAGGACCACTACCAGCCCGACGAACAGCGACACCAATATGACCGCCTGCACCGCGGACTTGAAGGAGTTGACTTCATTGAACTCGGTCACGGTCTTGAAGGGGCAGAGCCACTCGCAGTATGTGGGAGCCAGGGTCAGGGCGGACATGACCACCACGGCCGCGAGCACGGCGTACGGCAAGTAAGTCCACTTCTTCTGGATGTGTCGTATCACGGGCTTCCTTCGGAGGCGCGAGAAGCCGTCCTCCAAGCCACCGAAGAAACAGCCCCAGCTACAGAATCCCCCCGTAAAACGCCACGAGTCCTACGTAGAAATAATACAAACCTATTATACCAGCAGCCAGCCGACCCATGGTGCGCAAAATGCGCGCGGACTTGAACGCTCCCACGAGCGGCACGGGAAGAAAGTACACCGCTGTTCCCAGGAAGAAGATGACGAAAAACCGCACGCTGTCCAGGACGCTTTCCGCGTCTGCGGCCCGCGCCGCGGACCGTCGTTCCTCAGTGTGTGCCGGCGTGTTGTCGGGCGAGGCGGACTTCGCTCCTTCTACTGGCGCGTCACCTGCAGCCGCGCGGGACAGCAGCCACCCCAAGAAGCGTGGCGCGGTCCGCCAAGCGCGCCGGGGCGCCTACTTCCTTTTCAGCCAGAAATCGAAGGACCTGCCGGGGACGAATATGTCGAGACCGATTGACGCCTCATCCAGCGGGTTTTTGACCACGTGCGGCTCGTTCCCCGGAATGTACACTGCGTCGCCTTCGTCCAGGGTCTCCTGGTGCTTGTCCGTGATGACGGAGAGTTTCCCCTTGAGCACGACCAGCACCTGCGCGTTTGGGTGGTCGTGCATCGGGGAGGCGTGCTGGGGCGGCTTGACGAAGTGTTCTATCGAGATGTCCTTCTGGTTGCAGAGACTGACCCGCTTCCAGTCCTTCTCCGGCTCGTAGCTGTCTGCCTGGTTGAAGCGAACTGCTTTCATGGTGCTCCTTCCGTTTTCGTCGTGCTCAGTCATTGCCGCGCGTTTTGGTCGGCTGAAGCAGGGGCCACTGTGGGCTTGTTGGGGTCGAGGATGCTCGCTGGCAGCGGCGGGAGCCCCCAGGCGGCTCTGGCCTGGTTGCAGCGCTCAAGCTCGGCCTTGGTGGCGTATATCTTTCCGTCTTCGAAGCGTATGCCGAACTCGCGGCACGTGGTCGGGCGGGTAGCGTAGATTGTACAGGTGACGCGCTTTCCGATTTCACCCTTCAATGCGACACATCTGGGGTTTCTCTGATTCGTGCCCTGCATGCAGAGTCGAAACCGGGTGACGTGCTCGGTGAGCACGAAGGGTACCGTGCCGCCTTTGACCGCGTCCGTTTCACCCCAGTAGAAGGACACTCGAAATCGCGCGCAGCAGGCGCCGCAGGTCAGGCAGGGATTCTCCTTGTGCTTGTCCGGCATTTCGTCTCCGCTCCGGCTCTCCGGCGGGTGTGTCCCGTGCCGGTGTCGCACGAATATTACTCCTTTTGCGGCGCTTCGGGGAAAAGAGTATTCTGAGGGCCAGACTCCGAGCCCCGGGTGAGCGCTCAGGTCGCGGCGAAGAAACCCCGATGAACCCTCTAAAGCGGCCACTCCCGCCGCAGGAGCCGCGGTATGAGCGGCTCGAGGATGCGGTAGGTCGCGCCCCACAATTTGTAGTTCTTGACGCGGAAGAAACGTGTCAACTTGGGCTCGGGACGGCCGCCGAAGCTCCGCATTTCCTCGCCTCTGGCCTCCGGCCGCGCGAACTCCTCGACGGGCACTTCGAGAATCTCGGCGATTTCCAGGCTGTCTCTCCGCCACTGGGCGGGCCTGACGATGCGCGCCAGGAACGGAAAGATCCTGAAACCGGTGGTCAGGGTCTCCATCGCCGGAAGAGCTTCCACGATCTCCACGCTCGCGGCGTCAAGCCCGATTTCCTCCCTCGATTCTCTGAGCGCAGTGTCGGCCATGGAGGCGTCCGACGGTATGCGCTTCCCACCGGGTAGAGCGAGCTGACCGCCGTGTAGCCCGCCTTCGACCCTACGCACCAGGACCAGCATCAGCGCGCCGTCCTCCGCGCGGTAAACGGGCACCAGAACACCGGCTTCCATCAGCTCTGGCTGCTTTTCGCTCAATCGAATCTCCGTTTCGGCGGTGCCGCGAACGCTGCCTGCGGCACCAGCATCTCGCAGAAAACGCTGGATCCGTCCACTTCCGTAATGCGCGTGGCCACATTGAGCCCGGAAGTCAGGATCGCGAACTCGTCAGGTCCGACGGTGGTCGCCCTGAAACCGTCCTTACACACTATGACTCCGTCGTGCGTCGCCTCGCGGTCGATCTCTCCCAGAAGCCCGTGCTCCGACTGTATGCGCACCCACTCAAGTCTGTGATCCCAAAACTTGCCGGCGTAGCTGGAAAAGAGAGCGCGGCCTCCCGGCCGGGTGACTCTTATCGCTTCCTCTATGACGCGCCTCTGGTCCACTTTGAACGCGGAAAGCCCGTTCTGTATGCATATCACTGTGTCGAAGGTTCCGTCCCGGAACGCGAGGTCTACGGCGTTCATCCCGGCGAGGCGCCAGGCGGAGCTCCCCGGCATTGTCTCGCGAGCCATCGCGAGCGACTCCAGGGATGTGTCGACGCCGAACACGGAGGAGGCCTTCCTGGCGAGCTCCACCAGAACGCGACCGTAGCCGCAACCGAGCTCGAGTACCGAGGACGACGGCGGCATTCTGTCCAGCACGAACTCGACCTCGGCCCGGAGATAGCGCCGTGTCCTCGCGGGCGCGACCTCGTAGCATCTTCTGAGGCGCTCTGCCGACAGTTTTCGGGAATAGTAGTCCTTCATGTCACTACACCGGCGAAACGAAGCAGCGCGCTATCCGCCGCGCTTCTTCA
>JAFGJU010000089.1 GCA_016928935.1 Candidatus Eiseniibacteriota bacterium
CGAAGGACAAGACGAAGGAAAAGGAAGGAGAAAGTTAGTCCGTGTGGTGCGTCGTCGGACTGGGAAACCCAGGCAGACGATACAGACTCACGCGCCACAACGCAGGGTCTCTCGTCGTGGAGAGACTCGCGCGTTCTCTGCCGTCCGTCTGGAAGAAGAGGACCAGGCATTTCGAGGCCAGGCTGTGCCGTTTCGAGGGCTCTGAAGTCCTTCTGGTGAAGCCGCTGACGTACATGAACAGGAGCGGTGTGGCGGCGGCCGAAGTGAAGCGCCGTTTCGGCGCCGGCGAACAAGAGCTTCTTGTGGTCTGTGACGACACGGCGCTGCCCCTTGGGAAGCTCAGGCTGCGGAAGAAGGGGAGCGCGGGCGGTCACAAGGGGCTTCAGTCCATAATAGACGAGATGGGCACGCATAGTTTTGCGCGCCTCAGGGTCGGCGTCGGGTCTCCTCGCGCGGGCGAGCCCCTGGAAGACTACGTTCTGAATACACCCGGTCGCGGGGAGAAGAGGGCCTTCGCTGAGGCGGTGGCGCTGGCGGCCGAAGCGGCCCTGGTGAGCATGACGGAAGGCCTGGACGCCGCCATGAACAAGTTCAACTGAGCAGTGCGCAGCCCGCGCGGCCGTCCCGGCCGGCTGGAGAACCCGGGCCGGGGTACGACAATTGCAGTGCATCGGTCGTCGCGTAGGAGCGGTGAGGGGGGACGCGGCGCAAGCGGCGCGGCTGAGCGCCGTGCGCGGCAGGTCCTGGGTCGGCGCGGCCCGTAATCGCGGGCGGCGGTCGTGACCACGGCGTTGACACAGTGGGGCGGGGCCTGGGTTTGCGCCGCAGCGATAGTGCTGGCAAACGCGGTCGGCGCGTGCGATAATCCGCGTAAACAAGCACTGCGGTGTTCTCCTTCGCACCGTAAGTTGCCCAAGTACACACGTTCAACGTGTCGCTATGCAGATAGCGTCCAAGGAGGTGGGAGCTTAGTGAAGGATTACGAGGTCGTTTTCATCATCGACCCAAGCAGCGATGATTCCCAGGTCGGTCAGCAAGTGGATACCGTGAAGGAGATAATCGCTTCCGGGAACGGTAAAGTGCTCGAGACGGAGATCTGGGGAAGGCGCAGGCTCGCGTACGAGATCAAGAAGAAGAAAGAAGGGACTTACGTCCTTATCCGTTTCAAGGGAGGCCCCGCGCTTCTGGCCGAGTTGGCCCGCAGGTTCAAGCTGAACGAACTCATACTGAGGCATCTGACGGTCGTCTGCCACGAGCCAGAGAGCCAGCAGCCGGCCGGCGAGCCCGGGGGAACAGACGAAGAGGAATCCTACGAGACCGATAGCAGGACGGATTCCTGAAGTGTGGTGGACGTGGTGGTGTGAGGAGGTAGCGCATGTCTGAAGTAAAACTGGCTTCGATAAACAAGGTGATGCTCTCGGGCCGTTTGACCAGGGACCCGGAGCTCAGGTATACTCCCGGAGGAGTGGCCGTGATGACCTTCTCACTCGCGCTGAACAGAAGGTACAAGGACCAGAGCGGGGAGTGGAAGGAAGAGGTCAGCTTCGTGAACGTGGTCGTCTGGCAGAAGCAGGCGGAGCTGGCCAGCGAGTATCTCAAGAAGGGCAGCGCGGTCTACGTCGAGGGGCGTCTTCAGAGCCGCTCCTGGGAGACCAGCGAGGGAAGCAAGAGAAGCACGCTGGAGGTGCGGGCGGAGCGCCTCCAGTTCCTTGACAAAGTGAGACGGGAAGGAGAGGGGGCCGAGGGCAAGCCCGAGGAAGAGGGCGCGGAAGAGGTGCCGTTCTGAGACCGGCACCGTAATGTCGTTTTGGAGGATCTATGGTGAAGGACAAAGAGGCAAAGACCCCGAGAAAGAAGGTCTGCAAGCTGTGCCTCGAAAAAGTCAGCTACATCGATTACAAGGATGAGAAGCGACTCGTGCGGTTCATCACGGACAGAGGTAAGATAGTGCCTCGCCGGGTGTCGGGTGCTTGCGCAAGGCACCAGTCTCAGATCTCCCAGGCGATCAAGAGGGCACGCATCTTGGCAATACTGCCGTTTACGAGCGAATACTACAGATAAGCGTACTCTCTTACCGAAGCCCCCCGTGTTGCCGAGACGCTGGGGGCGCTTTTTCTGTGAGGTTTGACATGGAGATCATTCTTCTTGAGGACATCGAGGGACTGGGGAAGCGCGGCCAGACGGTGAAGGTGGCCGACGGCTACGCTCGCAACTTTCTGCTTCCGCTGGGTAAGGCCACGGTGTCGGGTGGAGCCGGGGCCAGGGTCTTCCAGGAACAGGAGAAACGGCGCAAGGCCAGGGACAGTAAGATGCACAAGGACGCCGAGACACTGGCGGCCGAGCTCGACAAGGTGTCATGCACAATAGCCGTCAAGGCCGGCGAGGACGACAGACTGTTCGGGGCCGTGACGGCGGCCGACATCTCCGAGTTGCTCAAGAAGCAGGGTTTCCAGGTGGACAAGCGGAAGATCCTGCTGGAGGAACCGCTCAAGGCTCTCGGTGTTTACAATGTGCCCATCAAGCTGTTCCAGGACGTGGACGCCCGGGTGAAGGTCTGGGTGGTCAGCGAATAGAGCAACCGAAGGTCCGGTACACGGCAGCCGGCCCCCGAACGCCGCTCATCTCGAGGAGCGTGAGACGGGCGTCGGGCGGCGAGCGAGGGTGACGAGCCGCCGGTCCGGAAGAGAGCACGACGGAGGAGCCCGCTATGAGGAAGGTGCTTGTGCTAGTCGCTCTCGCGGCGGTCCTGTTTTCCCTGGCGACCGCGGTCACAGCGAAGGACGGCGAAAAGGAAAAGACTGAGGACAAGGAGCAGGCTCAGGACCCGAGCAAGAGGGTGCTGGCCAAGGTCGGAAACGTCGAGATCACGGAGCAGGAGTTCAACCTTCAATTCAGGGCGGGGATGTCGCGCATGCCGGCCTCAAACCAGGCCATGTTCATGACCCCGCACGGCAGAAAGCAGTTCCTGGACATGATGGTCGATGAGAAGATCTGGGTGAACGGCGCTCTGGAGATGGACCTGGACAAGGACTCGGAGGTCCTGATGCTGACCAGGATGTCCCGCGACCAGATACTTCTCAGAAAGTACTACGAGAAGGCGATAGTGGAAAGGTCCAGGCCGACGGAGACCGAAGCGCGGGCGTTCTACGACGCGAACCCACATAGATTCATGGGCCCTACCAGGGTGAAGATCAGGCAAATAGTGCTGCCGGACTCCGCGAGCGCCGCGGCTACGCTGAAGGAGCTCAAGGCAGGCGCGAATTTCGCCAAGCTGGCGCGCGAGAGGTCCATCGACTCCGTGTCCGCGGTCAACGGCGGCGACCTGGGACAGCTGACCGAGGGCCTCGCGCTTCCGGCGTCCCTGGGAGGTTCGGAGCAGTATTCCAGCGCCGTCTTCAAGTTGAAGCAGGGCGAACTGACGGACGTCATTCACACGAGCCTCGGGTATCACATAGCTACGGCCTACGAAAGGATCGACCCGGAGCTGAGGCCGTTTGATGCGGTGAAAAAGCGGATCGAGGACTCGCTGACGTCGGAGCGCACACAGAAGCTCAGGGGCGAGCTCTTCGACATGTTGAAGGATAAGTTCGCGGTCGCGTACATGATAGAAGACAGCAGCGTGGCCCCCGGAGGGGAGGCGGCGCAGCCGCCCAAGGTGGCCAACTCTCCGGAGGAGCTGTTCCAGGCGGCGATGGATTCGAAGGACAGCAACCAGCGGATCGACATCTACCGCGAGCTGGTCAGGCGGTTTCCGGACAGCAAGCACGCCGCGCAGGCGCAGTTCATGATAGGGTTCATATACTCGGAGGAACTGAGGGAATACGCCAAGGCGGAAGAGGCGCTCAAACAGGTGATCCGCGAGTACCCTGGCTCGGAGCTTGTGGGCTCCGCTCGCTGGATGTTGGACAATATGAGGGACTCCACTCAAACGGTCGGCACAGTGGAAGACGTGAAGAAAAAGGCGGGAACCGAGAAGACGGGGAAGCCCTAGGAGGGGTGTGTCGTGATCGAGGCGAAGGTCACTGGCCTTCAGTACGATGAGAAAGCAAAGAGCCACGTTGTGTTCCTGAGCGACGTGGAGGGAGGCAAGGTTCTGCCGATCTGGATAGGTCCGGCCGAAGCCAGCGCCATCGGCATGGAGCTCCTGGGCAAGAAGTTTCAGCGTCCTCTGACGCACGACCTGATGGCCACAATTGTGAAAGGCCTGAGGGCGACAGTGACCAAGGTCATGATTTCCGACCTGAGAGAAAACACCTTCTACGCCAACATCGTCCTTGAGAGAGGGAAGGACCACGAGATTGTGAACGTGGACGCCAGACCCAGCGACGGCATCGCCCTCGCTCTCAAGACCGGCGCGCCCATCTATCTTTCCGACAAGGTGCTGGAGAGCGCGAAAGAGGTGAAGGTGGCCAAACAGAGGCCCAAAGACGAGAAGTCGACGGGCGAGGAAGAGAAGACCGAGGAACAGAGGGCCGAAGAGCTGCGGAAGTTCTTGGAGGATCTGGACCCGGGCGATTTCGGAAAGCTCAGTCCCTAGGCCGCTGCTGACGCATACAGGCTCAAAACCGTGACAGGAATCGACCGGGCGCGGTAAGGCTGCGCCCGGCCCTCGCAAACCGCACTCCCGGCTGGATCGGCCGTCCTCGAGGAGGTCGCATGATAGCTCCGTACAAGGGTAAGGCGCCCAAAATGGGGAACGGCGTGTTTGTCGCGCCCGACGCGACGGTGATAGGCGACGTGTCGATCGGGGACTCGTCCAGCGTCTGGTTCAACGCGGTGATCCGCGGAGACGTCAATTTCGTGAAGATAGGAGATTCGGCCAACGTTCAGGACTCCTGCGTGCTCCACGTGGCGGAGGACTTTCCTCTGTACATCGGAAACGACGTCACGGTGGGCCACGGCTGCGTCCTTCACGGGTGCAAGATAGGCAATAGATGCCTCATCGGGATGGGCGCGGTCATACTGGACGGAGCCGAGATAGGAGAGGGGTCCCTCATAGCTTCGGGCTCGGTGGTGCTCGAGGGCGCCAGGGTCCCGCCCGGAACGCTCGTCGCCGGAGTGCCTGCCGTGAGGAAGAGGGAACTGGACTCGGAGACTCTCCAGATGATAGAGCGGTCTGCGGCGGATTACGTCGAGCTCGCCAAGGAATACCTGGCTGGCGGCCACGGCAGGAAGTAGGCCGAGCACGGCGGCGTCACCAGGCCGGCGCGCGCGCACGGGGCAGGCCGGGTGCGGGCGTCACCTCGGGGTCTCGCCCACCCTCCGAGCGGGTTTCACGCTCACGAAGTGGGGCGCCGTACGTCTCGAGGCGGACTCCACTGCGACCATGTGCACGCCCTCTTCGCAGAAGAACCTCGCCGAACCGTCCTCCGCCAGCGGAATGCGCACAAACCCGTCCAGCACCACGTCGGCTTCCTCCCCGACGACCTCTCCCCACGCCCTGACGCTCGACTCTATCAGCAGGCTCGCGTCAAGTCCCGTGTCCTCCAATAGAGCGAGGAAGAACGCATAGGCCGCCCTGAGGGCCGCCGCGCGCCTCTTCGGATCGGCTACGGCCCCGACTCGCGCGATCACGGCTGGACAGCTTGTCTGGAGCAGGACGTAGTGAGCGTCTTCGGAGGTTCTAGACTGCGCCTTCGGGCCGATTTTGGCCGACCACAGCGCCAACCTTGCAGCCAGTTCCGCGCCAGACTTGCTGCCCGGATAGTGGAGGAAGGCCCGGCGTCCGTTCGCGGCGGCGGGCTCAATCCTGATGTACCTCTGCGCTCCGAAGCGCTCCGAGGCGGCCACCTTGTCCTCGTCCGGCGTCTCCGGTCCGAGCGACAACACGCGAGCTCCGGCTCCTGAGAGAAGACGGCCGAGCGCCGTCGCGACTGACTGACTGAACGCGTCGTCGGCGCGCCCCGGCGCGGTCGGAGCGCTCCCGCGCGGCGTGCCCGCCGAGGCTCGGCGCTCCGCCGGCGCTGCCCCCACGTCCAGCGTGATTCTCGTCCCGTGCAGCGTGCCAAGGGCGACCGGCTTGAGTCGCACCGGCAGGACCTGTCCTCGGGAGCTTGCTTCCGCCGTCGCCGCGATGAGAGACGGCACGTAGCCGGTCCCGCTCACCACGAGTCCTGCGGCGCTCCCGGCAACGACGGCCAGACCCTGGGGAGTGGTCAGAGACCTGACGCTGTCCCCGTCCAGTACGGCGGCCCCGGTCACAGGTTCTCCCGTGCGGGCGTCCGACACGGCCAGGCACGTAGTGACTGCGTCGGACGGCGTGAGCACGAGCGAATCGGAGACCCCTCTCGACGCCGCAGTCAGATGCGCCGCCTCAGCCGGGCCCTCGTAGAAGAAGAAGGTGGACGCGATTCCGGTGACGGTCCGGACGGTCTCCCGTGCGAACGCGCCTGCGGAGCCCGAGAACACGACCTGTGTTCCGTCCCTGACCGGGTTGGCGTTCTCGTCGGACACGGTCGAAGTGACGAGGACTCCGCGCGACCTCGGGGCTTCCGAGGGAGCGGCCGTCAGCGCCATTGCGGCCGGACCGAGGTCAGTGTCGAAGCTTGCACAGACTCTGCCGGAGGAGTTGCCCATGAGGTTCCGGAAAGTGAAACAGAACTCGTGCGTGCCGCCGGCGAGCGGGCTCTCCGGCCTGGCCACCAGTCTTCCGGTCGACGGCTC
Source organism: Candidatus Eiseniibacteriota bacterium (assembly GCA_016928935.1). Taxonomy (GTDB): domain Bacteria; phylum Eisenbacteria; class RBG-16-71-46; order JAFGJU01; family JAFGJU01; genus JAFGJU01. Next base: position 6,664 of record JAFGJU010000089.1, read on the forward strand.
CAGGTGTGCGCCGACCGACCGTCCGTCCAGCTCGCACGTGACGCTGGAAGGGTCCACGGCGGAGCGGTCCACCACCGGTGTGGCCGTCAGCCACGGCCTGGCCTCGCTCACAGTCGTGTCTTGCGGCGCCATGTCGGCGACGTCCGCGGCACCCCTGGAGAAGTACTCCGCGATTCCCAGAAAATAGGCCTGAGCCTCCAACAACAGTTTCTCGGCAAGCCGGAGCTTGTTCTCAACCCACGGGTTTGTGATGTACGAGGGTTCGCCCAGCACTGCGGGACACGGCGCGTTCCTGAGCACGAAGTAGTTGCCGGGCACCGCGCTTCCCAGCGGTATCTGCAGTTTCTCCTGGAGCCTCTGGTGAACGAGTCGGGCCACGTCCTCCGACGGGCCGCAGTCAGTCATCCTGAAATAGGTTTCCACCTGGTTCTTGTCCTCCGACCGGGCGAGGTCCGCGTTGTGGTGCAGGGAGAGAAAAAGGTGCGGCTTGAAAGACGCGGCTATCTCTGCGCGCCTGGCGAGGTCCTGTCTCAGCTCGCCCGCGGCGCCGTCCACGAAATCGATGTCCGAGGAGCGAGTCAGCATCACCTCCGCCCCCGCGTCCCTCAGGAGCCCCCACAGGTAGAGGGCCACGCCCAGGTTCACGTCCGCCTCGGTGAGGCCGCCCCTGCCGACGGCGCCCTTGAACACGCCGCCGTGGCCCGGGTCGATCACTATTCGCTTGCCGCGGATGGCGGACGCGTCCACGTCCCGCATGGATGATGGAGCGGCCTCGTAGAACGGCGCCGGCGGTCTTCCGCGCCTCGGTGCGCACCCGGCGGCTGCGAGGAGAAGCCCCGCGGCTGCGAGGCAAGCGGCGACCGCGGCCAGGCGTCCTCGCGCGCGGCCGGCAGAGCTCCGCGCCGCGGCCCGTGGTCCCTGTGCTTTTCCGTGCGTCATTGTTCCTCTCCCTGATTCCACGTTTGTGTTCCGGCCGTCCGGCGTCCGTCGCGCCGGCGGGGCCCGCGACTCAGGCGCGGCCAGAATAGCCCATGACGGGCGCGGCTTCAAGTCATTCGCTCTGGCGTTCTCCGGCGCAACCCGGGGTTTCCCCTCGGGCTTACGATATCTGGTAAAATGGCTTGACCGCTTACACCACATTTGGTAGTTTGCGCTAGTAAAATGGGGTCGGTGTCGTAGCAATAGGTATCGCAAGTGGATACGGGAGAGATGCTGAGAAAACTGCCTTCGGTGGAGGCGGTCCTTCAGAGCGAGTTGATCGCTGCCCTCACGGACAGGTACAGCCGCCCGCTGGTCGTGTCCGCAGTGCGGGAGGCGGTGGCGGGGGAGAGAAACCGCATCATGGAGGGCGGGCGGACGGAAGTGTCGTCTACGGCCGAGATCGCCGGGCTCGTCACAGAAATACTAGAGGCCAAGATGAGGAGAAGCATGAGGCGGGTCGTCAACGCGACCGGCGTCGTGCTCCACACCAACCTGGGCAGGGCCCTGCTCGCCGCCTCGGCGGTGGAAGCGCTCGCGGAAGCGGCGACCCACTACACAAACCTGGAATACGACTTGGCGAGGGGAAAGAGGTCCACGCGCGAGATCCACGTGGAGAGGCTCGTTCGAGACCTGACCGGGGCCGAGGCCTGCCACGTGGTCAACAACAACGCGGGCGCGGTGCTCCTGGCCCTGAATTCGCTGGCGGAGGGCAGAGAGGTCGTGGTGTCCAGGGGTGAGCTGGTCGAGATCGGAGGGTCGTTCCGGCTGCCAGAGGTGATGGCGAAGAGCGGCTCCAAGCTGGTGGAGGTGGGCACGACAAACCGCACGACCGCTCGCGACTACGAGCAGGCGATAGGGAAAGACACGGCCGTGCTGCTGAAAGTCCACAAGAGCAACTTCAAGATGACCGGCTTCGTGTCCGAGGTCTCGCTGGAGGAGCTTGTCGAGATGGGCCGTCGCAAGAAGGTCCTGGTGATGGAAGACCTGGGAAGCGGCGCCATGATCGATTTCAGTCTGCTGGGTCTTCCGGGCGAACCGGTCGTGGCGGACAGAGTCGCGCTGGGCGTGAGCGCAGTGACGTTCAGCTGCGATAAGCTGCTCGGCGGGCCACAGGCCGGACTCATCGTGGGAGAGAAGGGGCCCGTGAAGAGGATGAAGGAGAACCCGTTGAGCAGAGCCCTCAGAGTGGACAAGCTGTCGATGGCCGCGCTCGAGGCCACACTCCTCGAGATCCTCAGCGGCCCGCGTGTCAGACAGACGATGCCGTCGGTCCGAATGATAGCCGAGACCGCGGAAGAAGTCAGGAAGAGGTCGGAATCGCTGGTGGGGCGGTTGGGCCCGGTGTCGGACGCACTGTCGGTCACGATAGTGGAAGGGATTTCGCAGGTGGGCGGCGGTGCGCTTCCAGGAGCGGATTTGAAGACTTGGCTCATCTCGGTGACCAGCGCGTCGCTGGACGAGAACGCAATCGAGTCTGCCCTGCGGGAAGGTCCGGTGCCCGTCGTCGCGAGGATAGGAAAGGGCGCGGTGTACTTGGACCTGAGGACGGTGCTGACGGAGGAGGAACCGGTGGTCGTGGACGCCCTCAGGCGCGTGGCGGATGTGGCGCGGAGAAAGAGATAGATGGACGCACAAGGGAAGAACCCCGGAAGCGCTTCTCTCCCCGAGTCTGGCGCGTCGCGGAAACAGCACGTCGCGGGGTCTGAGTCCTACGCCGGCGCCGGACAGATGGCGGACGACCTCGGGATTGGCCTGCTCGCAGAGCTGCGCTACCAGACTCCCGGCCCGCGTTGGGAAGAAGACCTGTCGCTGCTGTCGGAGACTGGTTGGGTGAGCCAGTGTGAAGAGCTGGTTCGAGGACTGGTGCTGCTGCGCGAGGTCTCACCGCTGGACGTGGTGGCCGTGTGCGCTCTGACGGACGGGGTGCCGATAAAACCGTTCCTTTATTCGCTGGGAATGGCCGTCCGCAAGGTTCTGCAGAGAGTCGTCCTGATGGACTGCGACCTGAGGACTCCCTGGCCTCTCGGGACCGAAGACAAACGGGAGGTGGAGGGATTCATAGACATGGTCAAGCACGGATGTTCGTTCTTCACGGTCTCCCGCGAGACGGACGTCTCGGGCCTGTACGTGATCGGCGCCGGCTCACATCCCGTGCTGTCCGAGGGAGAGCTTGTCGGCAAGGACCTGGAGAGGGCGTTCAACTCGCTCAGGACGAAATCCGACTTGACGTTCGCCAGGGTGCCTCCGTTTCTGCCGGGCAGGAAGGTGAACCCGGTGCTGGGGTGCGTGGACGCCGTGCTCGTCTGCGCGAGCAGGCCCTCCGCGAGGAAGTCCGAAATGGCGGACGGCTACGCGCGGCTGTGGGAGTCGGACGTGCCGATTCTGGGCGTGGTCAACTTCGAACCGAAGGACTTCGAGGAGAGGACGACCGTAGTGCTCAGCCTGGCTTCTCACTCCAGCGAGGCCGCGGATGCTCTGGACGCTGGTCCCGGAGGCGGGCCGGACACGACGGCGAAGGCCGGAGCCGCAGTTGAACCCGGCGCGGGCGACGCGGCCCCGGAAAGGATAGAGTTGGAGCATACGCCCGAATGCGGGCCGCTCCTGCCGCCGGGCGACGAAGAGGTCGACTCAGGGAGAATGTCCGGCGCGACGCCCGGTGAGGAGCTCGGAGCCGGAACCGGCTGGGCCGCCCCGGCGGGCCTCGCGGGCGCGGGCGAGCCCGCGCGTCGGGCCGTGAGGCGCCCGTGGAGCCGCGTGCGTTCCGCGGAAGAACGCTTCCTCGAAAGGGAGCTCTTCGGACGGAGGAGGATATCCTCCAGGCTGGCTCTACTGATAGGGCTGCCGGTTGTCCTGGCGGCCCTGGTCGTGACGGCCGTCCTCTCGCCGAGAATCGGCCGGCCCCGGGTCGAGCCGGTGGACAGCGACATGATGCGGTCCATACTCCTGCCCGGTTCCGACGGGGTCGTAGGAACGGGCGAGGTGCAGACCGCGGGGGTGGCCGTGCCGTCGCTTCCGGGCGCAGGAGACTCGGCCGCACAGGTTCTGGCGGTCGCCTCGTACTACGTGCACGTGAGCTCTCACAAGATGTACCAGAGCGCCTTGGAAGATTCGGCCAGAGTGGCGGGGGCGGGCTTTCGCGCTTCGGTGCAGTTGGTTCGGCTGAGCGAGCTGGGCCGTTGGCACAGAGTCCTGGCGGGTCCGTTTCATACCGCGGAGGCGGCGCAGGCGGCGGCGGCCAGGATACAGCCGATGGGTCTCGCCAAGCAGGTCAGGATAATCCAAGAAGGAGTGAGCGAGTAAATGCTTCTCAAGAAATTGGAACTTCTGGGCTTCAAGTCTTTCCCTGAGAAGCTGAAGATCGAGTTCGGTCCCGGCATCACGTGCATCGTGGGGCCGAACGGATGCGGCAAGACGAACATAGCCGACGCCATAAGGTGGGTGTTGGGAGAGCAGAGCGCCAAGGCGCTGCGCGGCGGCAGCATGGGCGACGTGATATTCAACGGCACCGCCAGGCGCAAGGCGGTCGGGATGGCGGACGTAACCCTCACGTTTTCCAACTCCGGAACGGTGCTCCCTCATGGCTACGAGGACACCAGCATCAACAGGAGGCTCTACCGCGACGGCGTGAGCGAGTACTCCCTGAACAAGACTCCCTGCCGGCTCAAGGACATAAGGGACACCTTCTTCGACACGGGCGTGGGTTCGCACGCCTACTCGCTCATCGAGCAGGAAATGGTGGACAACGTCCTCAACGACCAGGGTGGGCAGCGAAGACTGCTGTTCGAGGAGGCGGCGGGCATCACAAAATACAAAGTACGGAAACGTGAGGCCCTGCTCAAGCTGGACGCGACCGAAAGCGACCTGGTCAGACTGAACGACATACTGACGGAAATAGAGCGCGAGGCCAACTCCCTGCGCAGGCAGATAGCGAAGGCGAGGAGGTTCAAGAGACTGGAGGACGAGGTTAGGACCCTGGACTTGTCGCTGGGCTGGCTGGCCTACAAGGGTCACGACGAACAGGTCGGCCTGACCTCGGCGCAGCTCGAGGCGTGGCAGGCGAAGAGGGAAGAGGCCGTGACGTCGACCAGGTCCGTGGAGGCCGACATCGAGCGGTCCAAGCTGGTCATGCTGGAGGAAGAGAAGGGACTCAGCGCGGCGGCCGAGGTCCTGGCGGAGGTGGAGGAGCTCCGGGCGGGCGTGGGGGACCAGATTCTCGTGTTGAACGAGCGAAGGCAGGCGCTGAACTCGAAGTGCGCGGAGCTGAGGGACGACATCCAGCAAGTCCAGGAGAGGATAAAGGCGGGCGTCGCGCAGGCCGAGGAGACCTCCTCCGAGCTGGACGCCGTCCAGGCGGCTCTCGTGGACAAGGAGCGGCTCGTAAAAGAGAGAGAAAAGGACATCACGCTGAAGGACCTCCAGCTTGCCGGCGTCAGAAACGAGCTGGAGTCCCTCAAGGAGCGTCTGGACAAGGCGCGCGGCCAGGAGACGCAGCGCGCCGCAAAGCTGGACGAAATCTCTTCGCTGCGCGGAGAGTTGGAGCGGCAGACGGCCGCGGTTGCGGAAGAGGAAGGGTTCCTGTCCGGCAGGCTTTCGGAGCTCAAGAGGATTCAGGGTGAGGCGGAGGGCGAGGCGTCGTCGTGGCGACTGGAGCTGAGCCGGCTGGAGTCACAGATCGCGGAGAACGACGGCGGGAAGCAGTCGCTCGAGAGGGACACGGCGGAGGCGTCCGGGAGCGAATCCGCCCTGTCGGGCGAAGCGCAGAAGCTGGGCGGGCTCCTCGCGGCCCTGGAGCGCACGGCCATGGACCACGACGGCAGACGCGAAGTCATGAGGCGCGTGCTGAGGGAATCCTCCGCCAAAGTCGTGGGCATTCTGGAGGACCTCGTGAGGGTGCCGCCGGAGCTGTGCGCGGCCTTCGACGCCATGCTGTACGAATACGGCCCCGTCGTGATTGCGGCAGACCGCGATTCGGCCGAGAATTGTTTCGAGGCCTTGAGGGAGACTTTCCCCGGCAGGTTCAGCGTTCTCGTGCCGGGTCCCGAACGGTACCCGGGAGCGCGGGTGGTGCCGGAAGCGGACTCGGCCGGGCTGGGAGTGCTGGGCGAGGCCGCGGGGTTTGTAGAATGTCCGGAGGAGCTCAAGTCGGCGCTCGCCGCACTGCTGTCCGGGTCTCTCCTGGTGGAGAAGGTCCGTGACATCGGCGGGGTGCCCGGGCGCGGCGCGGCAGAGGTCAGGTTCGTGAGCCGCGACGGCGGCACGATGCTCAGGGGCAACTTGCTCACAGGGGGAAGGCCGGCCGAGCCGGGAACCCTGGAGGTCCAGAGCGAGCTGACCAATCGCAGGGCCGAGCTGGAGGCGGTCCGCGCCTCCCTGGCAGAGTCGAGGCGGACCCTTGCGCAGCTCGCGGCGGAAAAGGCGCGGCTGGACGAGGTCGGCAGAGACCTTCTGGCGAAGTCGAGCGAGGCGCGCGAGGCGTTGTCCTCCAGGGAGAAGAGGGTCTCAGCGTCCGCGGCCGAAGTCTCACTGACGGAGGCGCGACTGGCTTCACTCGACACGAGCAGGAGAGAGCTCGACCATCGGACGGCAAAGCTCTCGGGTGACCTGAGCGGTCTGGAGGAGGAGCTGGCCGGGCTCAGGAGCTCGCTCTCTCCCATGGCGGAGGAGTTCGACAGACAGTCCGCCGTCGTGCGCGCCCTGGAAGAGGACAGGGAGACGGCGATCGCGCAGTTGAGCGAGCTCAGGATGTCGGAAGTTAGGGAATTCTCCAGGAAGAACGGCCTGATGTCCCTGTTGAGGAGGCTCGAGGAAGAGAGGGCTCTGCTGGAGGCCGAGGTCTCCCGCAAGAGCCGGGCCCTCTCGGAGTCCAGTGCCCAGCTCGAAGGCAGCGGAGCCGAGCTCGCCCGCCTGGAAGAGGAAGCCGGAAAGCTGGACGAGACCCAGGCCGAAAGGCAGGCCGCGCTGGAGCTGGCCAAGTCGGCGTACGGCTCGGCCAGGGCGCAGATAGAGGGCCTCGAGGTCAAGCTGAAGGCGCTAAGAAAGGAGCAGGACGAGATCTCCGAGCGCGTGCATTCGCTCGAAATGGACCTGACGAGACAGAGAATCGAGCGCGAGGGCGAGTTGCGAAGGATACATTCGGACTACGGTGTGGACCTGACTGCCGAGTCCGTGACCATTCCCGAGGGGTTTGAGCCGGATGAGGCGCGGCAGAGGCTGGAGCGCCTCAGGCAGGTCGTGAGGGGACTGGGTCCGGTGAACCTCCTGGCTCTGGAGGAGTACGAAAAGCGAAAGGAGCGCCTGGAGTTCATACAGAACCAGAGGGACGACTTGCTCCAGGCGAAGGGCTCGCTTCTCGAGGTGATACAGAAGATCAACGAGAAGGCGTCCGAGATGTTCATGCAGACCTTCAACAGCGTGCAAGAGAAGTTCCAGGAAACCTTCACGACCCTGTTCGAGGGCGGCGCGGCTGAGATGCGCCTCGTCGGAGACGACCCGCTGGAGGCTGGAATAGAGATCGTGGCGAGACCCAAGGGAAAGACGCTGCAGGGGCTGAACCTCCTGTCAGGCGGCGAGAAGGCGCTGACCGTGATAGCGCTCCTGTTCGCCGTCTACCTCGTGAAGCCCAGCCCCTTCTGCATGTTGGACGAAGTAGACGCGCCGCTGGACGACGCGAACATAGACCGTTTCCTCAGGATGTTGAAGAGGTTTGACGACAGGACCCAGTTCATCGTCATCACTCACAACAAGAAGACGATGGAATCGGCGCACTGCCTGTACGGCGTGACGATGCAGGAGCCGGGCGTGTCCAAGGTGGTGTCGGTCAAGTTCAAGGGGAACGGCGACGCGCCCGGGAAGGCGCCGGCCCAGACGGAGGAAACGGTGGAGGTCGAGGCGTAGCCCCTTGCCTGGCTGCGCGCAATCTGGGACAATTGTGTCGGCAGGCTCGGGAGGGCCTGCCGATTTCTGTGACGGGAAAGAGGTGTGAGACATGGCGGTGCTGGACAGGCTGAGAAGAGGCCTCGAGAAGACCAGGCGGACACTCGCGTCAGGCATCGGAAAGGCCCTTTCGCGAGAGGCGCCTTCCGAGAAGGCCCTGGCCGACCTGGAAGAACTCCTGCTGTCCACGGACGTGGGCGTCGCGACGGCTGAGCGCCTGGCTGAAAGCCTGCGCCGGTTTGCGGGAGAGGGGCCCGGGAAGTCCGGGTCCGAGCTCGTGTCCTTCATGAAGAGGGAGATCCTGGACCTGATGAGTAAGCCCATGTCACGGCCCGGTCCCAAGGGCAGCCCGCACGTCGTGCTGGTGGTCGGGGTCAACGGTTCGGGCAAGACCACGACCATAGGCAAGCTTGCAAAGAGGCTGGCCGACGGCGGAGAGAGGGTGTTGATCGCCTGCTCGGACACCTTTCGGGCGGCGGCCGGAGAGCAGATGGACGTGTGGGCGCGCAGAGCCGGGGTGGAGATGGTGCGGCAGAAGCCGGGAGCGGACCCCGCTGCCGTCGCCTACGACGGCGCCGAGGCCGGCCTGGCGCGCGGGTCCACCGTAGTGCTGGTGGACACTGCGGGCCGGCTCCACACGAAAGTCAACCTCATGGAAGAACTGAAGAAGATTCGCAAGGTGCTCGAGAGAAAAGTCCCCGGCGCGCCTCACGAGGTGCTCCTGGTCGTGGACGCCAGCACGGGGCAGAACGCTCTGGTGCAGGCCCGCGAGTTCGGGTCGTGCCTGGGAGTCACCGGGATCGTGCTCACGAAATTGGACGGGACGGCCAAGGGAGGGGTGGTCGTCGCGATAGCCAGCCAGATGGACATTCCGGTCAAGTTCCTGGGAGTCGGAGAGGCTCTCGAAGACATCGTGGAGTTCGACCCGGAGGAGTTCGTGGAGGCGCTCTTCTCGACGGACTAGGGTTTCGCACGAGGCGCCGCGTGACTGGTGGGGCCGGGCGCGCGAGCCTCCTGACCCGGGGAGACGAACGTGTTCAAGACCAAGACTTCGGCCGCGGCTCTATCCGTGACATCGAACGCGTTCTTGGTGGCCGCCAAGGTCGTGGTCGGGCTCATGACCGGCAGCATCAGCGTGCTGTCCGAGGCCGCTCACAGCGGCGTGGACCTGATTGCAGCGGTGATCGCCTGGGTCAGCGTGCGCGTGTCGTCCAGGCCGCCCGACGAGGGGCATCCGTTCGGCCACGGCAAGTTCGAGAGCGTGAGTGCGACCGTCGAGGCCGCGCTCATATTCGTGGTGGCCGTCCTCATATTCAACGAGGCGGTGAGAGACCTCGTCCGCGGGCCCGAGATGAGGTCGTCGGACGTGGGCCTTGTCGTCATGGCGGTTTCGGCGATTGTGAACGTGTTTGTGTCGCGGCTGCTCTACCGGGTGGCGGCGGCCACGGACTCGGTCGCCCTCGAGGCGGACGCCAAACATCTGTCCGCCGACGTTTACACCTCCCTGGGTGTCTTTGCGGGGCTGGCCGCGGTCAAGGTGACCGGCCTGACTGTGCTCGACCCGGTAGTGGCCATACTGGTGGGCGCGCTCATAGTCAGGACTGCGTACTGCCTGACAGCGAGAACTCTGAAGGAGCTCTTGGACGCCGGGCTGCCCGAGCAGGAGAAGCGTAAGGTGGAGCTCATACTGTCGGAGCATCGCGGGGAGTTCGTCGGGTTCCACAAGCTCAGGTGCAGAAAGTCCGGCGGCACTAGGCACATCGACATGCATCTGGTGGTTTGCAGAGACAAGACTGTGGGCGAGGCGCACGACCTGTGTGACCGCCTGGAATCCGACATCAAAAGCGCCATTCGGTCAGTGAGCCTGACGATCCACGTCGAGCCGTGCAAGATAGAGTCGGACAGGTGTCAAGAGGAGTGCCCCGAGAAGAGGGCCTGAGAGTCATCCCTTCCCCGGCCGCTTCGGCGCCGCATCCCCATAGAGCTCCAGATATCGCCTGGCCGCCCTGCTCTTGAGACCTTTCTTTCCCCTTCCGTGCGCCTGGATGATGTGGGTCACCACGTCGTCTTTCCTGGTCCCGCACACAGGGCAGACGTTTCGCCTGAACTGCGTGGCCGGTATCTTGCCGAACCCGAACAGACCCGTGGGGAAGAGGAGGATCCACAGCACGACGGGCAGCAGAATGCCGGCGGGCGCGAAAAACCGCACAAGGAGCATTTGAGAGGTGGCGGAGGGAGAAAACAGGAGCACACGCACGGAAAGGTACGCCACGTGGAAGCAGAGCAGCAGCGCAAGACCCAGCAGCGTGGCCTTGAGTCTCCTCCAGACAGGCACGGGCGCCGTGGCAAAGGCCAGCGAAAGGAAGACGATAACCCCCACCGGGGTCAGCTCCACGTCACACACCCTGCTCCTTCCGGGAAGGGCGGAGAAGAAGTGGATGGCTTTAGCGTCCACCTCCATGCCCGTGGGTTGATATCCGAACACCTTCAGCGGAATCAGCGTGACTTTGCCCAGCGCCCAGAGTGTGTACTCTCCGACCAGGAGCCAGACCAGGAAAAAGCCAAACGAAAACGCCAGCAGCTTAAGAAGAAACAGGAATAGTCTTTTCACGGCCTACGAGCTTCTCGATCCAGAATACGACCAGGGCCACCACGAAGATTATGAGGGCCACCTGCCAGAAGTACAGGTGGGCAAAGTCGAAGTACTGAGGCTTGTACGCGAGGACCAGGGCCATTATGACCAGCCGGAGGAGGTTGAAGGCCAGTATCAGGGGGAATCCGATGGCCAGTCCTAGCAGCTTCTTCTTCACCGGTGAGGGATAAGCGACCACCACGCTGAAGAAAAGCACGAGAGCAGTGTACCCGGTACATTCGGCTATGATGGAAAGCCCGTGCGAGTCATACGTCACCAACACCCCGTCCACGCTCACGCCGAACCCCAACAGGCTCAAGACCCTTCCGAGCCACGAAGCCGTCACGGGACACAGATTCTGAACTCCCGGGGGGAAGGTCCTCAGTACGTACGGCACCGCCCAGAGGGCGGCCCACAGGCCGAAGAAGATGACCATAAACCTGGCCACTCGTCCTCTGCGGCTGGGCGGTTTAGTCTTCCTGCCTTTTGCCATTGCCCTACCTGGCGCGGGTCGCCGCTCCTGAAGTCAGCACCGGGAACCAAGACTGGAAAGGCGCACCGTCAGAACGGCACAAGATTACAACGGCCGGCCCGTTGAGTCAAGTCCGCCGCCGGCTCGTGCGGATCTGCCTCAAGTTCCTGCCGTAGTTGCCGATATGAGTAAGGAAAGCTCATTTCCCGGCCCTCTTGTCGCGCCTTGCGCGCAGGGTAAGGAGGTCCACGCGTCGTCTGTGCCACACACCCATGTCCGTCGCGCCTTGCGCGCAGGGTAAGGAGAATCACTTGCCTCAGAACTCGACCGTGAACGTCCTCAGTCAGTCAAACGGCGAAGTGGCCGCACAAGAGAGAGTCCGCACGCTGGAAAGGCAGCTGCGGGCCCTCAAGGAAGTGATAGCGGCCGCCGGCCTACTAAACGACCCCGAAGATATGCTTCGGACCCTGCTCCGGCACCTGATGGAGGTCAGCGCCACGGACGCCGGCGCCGTGTTCCTGCACGACAGGAACGGCGTGCTGACGCAGGTCGCGGCCGTCAACATAACGTCGGATCTGGCCGCCCTCCTCTCCGTCACTCCTCAGGGCTTGGACAACGGGTCTCGGCACGACGTGCCGTGGTTTGTCGAGGACACTGCATCCGAATGGGGATGGGCCCGCGAGGCCGAAAGCGCCTGCAGGTCCGCCATCAGAATGCCGCTTACGGCCCGCGGCAGGCCGGTGGGCCTGCTCATACTGTCCTCCGGCACCCAGCGCTTTTTCTGCGAGGAGGAACGCGAGCTTCTGGTGGCCATGGGGGCAGAGGTCGGGATTCTGATTGAGAACACCAGCATGTTTCGGTCTCTGCATGAGGCCTACGATGACCTCCAGACCGCCTACGAAGTCAGTGTTGCGATAAGCCAGAGCATCGACCTGGAGAGAACGCTCAAGCACGTCGTCTACAGCGCGAAGAAGGCGCTGAATGCAAGCAACTGCTTCCTGTTCCTTCTGGACGAGAAGGGAAACGAGTTGGTCGGCGTGGCCGCCAGCACTGACGACCCTGAGTTTCAGAGTCTCAAGATAGGCATGAGAGAGACGGTGGCCGGCGTGTGGGTGGTGAACGAGAAGCAGCCGCTCAGCATCAGAGACCTCTCGGCAGATCCGCGCGCATGCGAGCTGCTGAGGACCAAGTACGGCCAGAAGTCCGCGCTGTTCGTTCCCCTGGTGGCGAACGACTCCGCCATAGGGACGATGGTGTTCGACGACACCCAGAAGGAGCGCACGTTCACGGAGGCGGAGATAAGGCGCGCCCAGGCGATCGCCAACCAGGCCGCACTGGCCATACAGCGGGCGAGATTGTACCAGTCCGTGAAGGAGAAGATGCAGGAGGTCACGGTGCTGTACGAAGTAGGCCGCACACTGACTTCCACCCTGCACCCCGACACGGTGCTGAACGAGATGCTGCACATCTTGAGAGAGTCTTTCGGTTACGTTCACTGCGCCATACTGCTTCTTGACGGCAATCCCAGAGAGCTGTTCGTCAAGGCCTCCAGCGGCTACGCGAAGGACACGGACAAGGTGGACCGCCTGAGGATAAAAGTCGGACACGAGGGCATCACGGGTTGGGTGGCCGCCACCGGACGGCCGCTGTACGTGCCGGACGTCGAGAAGGATCCCAGGTACATCCCCGGGATGAAGGGCGTCAGGTCGGAAATAGCGCTGCCGCTGAAGATCGGGGACAAGATGCTGGGAGTCCTGAACGTCGAAAGCACCGAGCTCGGAGCCTTCCGAGAGAGAGACGTCAGGATCTTGTCTTCGCTCGCGGCACAGGCCGCGGTCGCCATAGAGAATGCGAGGCTGTACGCCGAGATCCAGGAGAAGGCGGACGAGCTGGACGCGGCCTGCAGGGACTTGGAAGAGTCGCGGGCGAGCATCCTGAAGGCGAACGAGAGACTGCTGGAGATGGACCGGCTGAAGTCCGAATTCCTGGCCACGATGAGCCACGAGCTCAGGACTCCGCTCACGGCCATAATTGCCTACACCGAGTTGATGCGGGACAACAGGGTCGACGAACAACAGCGAAACGAGTTCCTGGAAATCGTGGATGAACAGGGCAATCGCCTCATCCAGCTCATAGACGACCTGCTCGACCTGTCGAAGCTCGAGCGGGGCAAGATGCAGCTCAACCTGGAGCGAGTGGACCTGAACGAGATAGTGCTTTCGGCTGTCCAGACCATCAGGCCCACCGCGGAGAAGAAGGGACTGGAGCTGACAACGACATTCTGTCCGAGTCTGCCGCCGGCCCACATGGACGCGAAACGGATAAGACAGGTCTGCTGGAACCTGCTCTGCAACGCAGTGAAGTTCACCGAAAAAGGCGGGCGGATAGCCGTTTCGACGGAAGACTCGGTTGAAGAGCTGCTGGTCAAGATATCGGACACGGGCATAGGCATAAGGCCTGAAGACACTGGAAGGATATTCGACAGGTTCGCACAGGTCGATTCATCCGCGACGCGCGCCCACGGAGGAGCCGGGCTCGGGCTCGATTTGGTTCGTCGCTTCGTCACGCTTCACTCCGGCCGGGTGTGGGTGGAGAGCGAGTACGGCACCGGAAGCACGTTCATCTTCACGCTCCCCAAGGAGCGCGAGTCAGGGAGCGGCGGCCAGGCTGAAACGGACAAGTGTGCTGCGGACAAGTGTGCTTGCGCGGGGCGCCTTGGACGTGAGCGCGTCCCCTAGAATGACCCGGTTCGGCAATTGAAAATCCCTCCCGGGCTCACGCCTCAACGTTTGTTCCAGCCCCGACACTCGTGCATTCACTCACTCAGCTCGCAGGAAGACACACGCGCAACCCCCAATTTTACAATCCGTTACACAGTCAGCGCCGACATTCGCCAGGATTGTCGAAACGCCTCGGCCTTCGAGACAAATCACAATCTGGCGCATCCCTATTCCATTGATTGACAAGAGATTAGGGGCATGAGTCAGCCTGCCAACCTGGCACGAAGTTTGATTAGCAATATTCCCGGAGGCGTGTAGCTCCTTGCAGAAGAACCCTGTCGTTGCAGTGAAGACATTGGAACAGAAACTTGAGGCCGGGGCACCACGGGTCAGCCTTTGGCCCCGTGCGCGACAACTGCGCCGAGGTGAGTCGTTGGCTGCGGAAGCTGCCGAGCTGATTCACCAGAGGCTGGTTGAGCTCCACTCGGTCGCGCAGTTGGGGGCGTTGCTGGGAGTCTCACGGGAGCATCTCTCCAGAAGCTTCAAGAAGCACTTGGGGTGCTCGGTTTGGGCGTTCATGACGGCCCTCAGAGTGGAGAGGGCCAAGGAGCTTCTCTGCGGCGACACGACTGTGAAGCAGGTCGCCAAGGAGGTCGGGTTCGGTTCATCCTCGAGCCTCGGACGGGCCTTCGTCAGGTCACTGGGGGTACAGCCGGCGCAGTACAGGCGCAACATCAAGGCGAGCAGATACGCCGCCGATTCTGGTTCCACGGACCGCAGGCGCTCCTAGAGGAGCAGGCCTAGCGGGGACACTTCCGCCGCCCCTGCCCCCGCCTCTCCTCGTAAGTCCCACCCCGCCCACCTGGAAGGTACAGGGGAGTGCCTGCGGTTCCATTATCAAACGCTTTCCCTGACCGGTGGCGTCAAGCGTTTTGCGCAAATTGGGTATGTGGGGAGGGATTCTTCCCGCATCCCTGACCGTGACCGTTGACAACTCCGGCTCCGCGCGCCATAATGCAGCTGCGCAAGCGCGATTTCTCGCGGGAGGATTCGGTGGAGGTGGCCGGGATGAAGAGAAAGCCGCAGCTAGTGAGTGACTTGCCGAGAGTGGACAGGCCTCGAGAAAAGCTCGCCCAGAAAGGAAGCTCGGCTCTGAGTGACGCCGAGCTTCTTGCTGTTATCATCGGGCAGGGTACCAGGGGCTCGAGTGTGCTCGCGGTGGCAGATGAGATACTCAAGTTCTTCGGGCCTTCCAGACTCGCGGCGGCGTCACCGAAGGAACTACAGTCCGTCAGGGGCATAGGGCCCGCGAGAGCGAGCCAGCTGGCGGCGTGTTTGGAACTGGGCAGGAGGATATTCAAGCCGGAAGACGAACCGTCCGTCGTCATAAGGCGCCCGGAAGACGCGGCGTCCCTGACGAGGGAGCTGGCCGCGGCCAGAAAGGAGCATTTCTGCACGCTGTACCTGGACACGCGGAACCGAGTGATGAGGAAGGAGACAATCTCGATAGGAACACTCAACGCCAGCCTCGTGCATCCCAGGGAGGTGTTCCAGCCGGCCGTCGAGTCCTCGGCGGCCAGCGTAGTGCTGGTTCACAATCACCCCTCAGGCGACCCCGAGCCGAGCAGAGAGGATCTCCTGCTCACGAAACGGCTCGTGACTGCAGGCGAGATAATGGGAATAGAGGTGCTCGACCACGTCATAGTGGCCAGGCGCTCGTTTGTGAGCCTCAGGGAAAGGAAGCTGATGTGAGTTGTCGGCGGTCCGACTCGGCTTGGCCGGCGCTTCGCGCCCTGGCCGTGGCTCTGGTCCTGGCTACGGCGCTGCTTTCGCTCGGGTGCCGCGTTTGCGAGGCCGGAGACTCCGAGTCCCGCTCGGAAGAGAGGCAGCGTCAATTAGTAGCCGGGTACGAGACGGCCAAGTACCTGGCCTCCTCGGGACAGCTCAAGGAAGCGCACTCGCAGATAAAGAAGCTGAGGCGGCAGGCGAAGGGAGACGTGGAGAAGGCATTGGTGGAGGATGCGCTGGCCTCCTACTACCTGGCAAAGCGCGAGCTCCCCGCAGCGGAGAAGCACGCGTCGGCCGCGCTCGACCTGCACCCGGCCTTTTCAGTCGGCTTCAGAACCAGGGCCCTCGTGCGGGTGCTGCGCGGGGATTCGCTCGGCGCGGAGGAGGACTTCCGCTCAGCCCTCAGCTTCGACGGCTCGGACTTGAAAAGCCTTCGGGGACTGGCGGAAATCTACCAGGCTCATGACCGCGGCCCGGAAGCGTTGCGGCTCGTGTACAGGTACCTTGAGTTGGATTCTCTGGACGCTTGGGCTCAGGACACATGGGTTGATCTCATGGGGGCCGGGCTCGGCTACGAGAACTTTCCGCTGGATTACCTGAGGTGCCTCAAGAGTGCCGCGATAAGCAGGGGCGAACTGGCGGCGATTCTGGTGGTCGCGCTCGAGTCGGCTGAGAGGAAGGAAACGTCCTCCGATTCCTCGACCGCGCCGGGCGTTGAGGCCGGAGGGTCCCCGCTGGAGTCCCCCAGCGATGGAGAGCGCAGTTGCAGAGACTGTGCCAGCCGCTGGTACGCCCAGTTCGTGGAGAAGTCCATGGCTCGCGGCCTGATGCGCACCTATCCTGACACCTCGTTCCGGCCGGACGACCCCGTCGACAAGGGTCTCCTGGCAAACGATTTGTACCTCTTCCTCGCGCGGTCTGCGCCGGCCAAGGTGGAGGCGGTTCTGGTCCGCCCGATGGAGGCCCTGAGGGCGGCTGGGTCGGGCACGGGCTCTCCCCGCGTGCCGGGCACGGGCTACTCCGACGTCTTCATACTGTCGTACCTGTGGAGGCCGGTGCGAGTGGCCGTGGAGCTGGGGTTGCTCGAACCCGAGTCCGACTCCGCGTTCGGCGTGGACAGCCCGGTCAGCGGCAGTGAAGCTGCGCGCATGGCCGAGAACCTCGCGCGCCTGGTACATTCGCCTTGACCCTGTCCGGGGGCGATGGTAGCTTTCGCTTCTGTAAGGAAGGCACTTCAGCATAGGGTGTAGGCGTGCAAACAGACCGCAGAAACGAGCTCCAGAGAATCACAGGCGGGTTCCGCACGAAGAGTGTTCTGGTCGTCGGCGACCTGATGCTGGACTGCTACCTCTGGGGCAGCGTCAGCAGGATTTCGCCCGAGGCGCCGGTTCCCGTCGTCGAGCTTTCGGGAGAGACGACGAGGCTCGGCGGCGCGGCCAACGTCGCGGGCAACATTGCGTCTCTCGGAGCAAGGAGCAGGGTAGTGGGCGTGGTGGGCGACGACGAGCATGGAAGGAAGATTCTCTCCGAGCTCGGCAGGCTGTCCATCGCCGCGGAATCCGTGTTGGTGGACCGCGGCCGGCCCACCACCGTGAAGACTCGCATAATCGCCCACAACCAGCAGGTCGTCAGGACCGACATGGAGAGTCGCGCGGACCTCGGGCCTTCGCTCGAGGAGGCCGTCGCCGGCGCCGTGACACAGAACCTGAAGGACGCCGATGCCGTCGTGGTCTCTGACTACGGCAAAGGCGTGCTGACCGACAGAATCCTCAAGTTTGTGACGGCCGAGGCCAAGAAGGCCGGCGTTCCGGTGTGCGTGGACCCCAAGGAGACAAGACTCATGTCTTACTCGGGAGTCACGGTAATAACTCCGAATCAGCATGAGGCCGGTTTCGCATACGGCAGGAGAATAGTCGACGAGAACACTCTGCTGGAAGTCGGCTGGGGTCTGAGCCGCAACCTGGGGTGCGACGCCGTGCTCATAACCCGCGGCGAGAAAGGCATGAGCCTGTTCGAACGGGACGGGGTTCACACCCACTTTCCGACGGTGGCCAGGGAGGTGTTCGACGTGACGGGGGCGGGTGACACAGTTGTCTCCGCCTTTGCCCTGTCGCTGGCCGCCGGCGCAACCCTCAAGCAGGCGGCCTCCATATCCAATCACGCTGCAGGCATAGTCATAAGAGAGCTCGGGACGGCGACCACCAACGCGGCCGAGCTCGTGGACTCGTTTGACTTGAACGGCGAGTGGGCCGGCTGGTGAGGCCTGTCGGGGCCGGGAGCTTAAAAAGGGTAATCAGGACGATGGGGCAGCTTCTGAGCAGCACCGAGCTGGTCAGCCGGGTGAGGAAGGCGCAGGCAGAGGGGCTCAAGGTGGTTTTCACCAACGGCTGCTTCGACGTCCTCCACCTGGGTCACGTCCACTATCTCTCCCGGGCCAGGCAGATGGGAGACGTCCTGGTGGTGGGGCTCAACAGCGACGCCTCGGTGAGAAGGCTCAAGGGGGAGGGCCGGCCCGTGGTGACGCAGGCCGACAGGGCAGGCGTACTGTGCGCCCTGAGCTCCGTCGACTACGTGTGCGTATTCGAGGAGGACACGCCGGACGCGCTCATACGACTGGTGTCTCCCGACGTGCTCGTCAAGGGCGGCGACTACAAGCCCGGGGATATCGTGGGCGCGGATTTTGTGACCGCGAAAGGCGGAGTGGTGAGCGTGATACAGACGCTCCCGGGCAGGTCCACGAAGCTGCTGATAGACACCATAGTGAGCAGGTTCTCCGGCCGGAAGGGCTCGTCCTGAGCCTGGCTCCGGCCGAGCCGGAGGTCCATTTCGGCGCAACCCCGGGGCGCCCGATTCAGTAGTATCTGTTGAGAGGCGTTTTCGGGCGAAGTACGATACGTTCCGGACACCGGGCGCGGTCGGGGTGAGCCTGGGTGGCCGCGGGCGGTGTGCCTTGCGAGTTGTCCGGAGCAGAGCGCGGAGGGGAATATGTATTGCAGAAACTGCGGGAAAGAGCTTGTGCCGACTGCCGAATTCTGCACGGCCTGCGGAGCCAGGCCTCAGAACGGCAACAGGTACTGCATGATCTGCGGCCATGAGACTCGGCCCGAGGCCGAGATATGCGTGAATTGCGGCAGCCGACTGGTGAACCCGGCGGCTGAGGGTAAGAGCTGGTTTGTGGCCCTGATCCTGTCGATTTTTGTCGGCTGGTTCGGCATAGACCGCTTCTACCTGGGCAAGATCGGGACGGGCATACTCAAGCTGCTCACGTTCGGGCTCATGGGTATCTGGTGGCTGATCGACATCATACTCATCGCCACCGACAACATGAACGACTCCGACGGCCGTCCACTCGTGAAGGGCAAGAACTTCTGACGAACCCCGGGCCGGCTTCAGCGACGGGAGGCCGCGCACGGACAGACGGACGAACTGCGGCGCTGGTCAGGCAGCCCTGGCGAGCGCCGCCAGTCTTTTTCTGGCTTCGCTCACTTCCGGCAGGCCCCTGTCCGCGTTCTTCCAGATTTCCAGGAACTTCCTGTACCGGGCGGCCGCCTTGTCGGCGGCGCCTTTCTGTTCGTACAGCTTGGCCAGTCTGTAGTGATACAGAGGATGGATGAGCTGGCGTGAGTTGACAGCGGGGTCCAACCTCGTCAGCCGTTCGTATTCTCTTATCGCGCCGTCGAGGTCGCCGCTCCTCTGGCGGGCCCTGGCCAGGACGTCCTTCAGGAACGGGAGGTTGTACGATATCACGTTCGACGAAGCAACTGACGGAAGCTCCCAGGGTTGAATCGCCTGGCATACGGCCACGGCTGCCTTCGCAGAGTCCGCCCCCAGATAAATCTCCCCTTCAAGTATGCCGCCGTAGTACACGATCCAGTCCCTGACCGCGGCATGGATCTTGGGCACGAGCGAGCGCATCTCGGACAGAGCGGACCTCGCTCCGGCCGTCCGGGCCTGCTTCACGTCCGCCAGCCCCAGGTAGAAGCGATACTCGGCGGTGTAGAAATCGGTGTAGGCCGGCTGGAAGCGGGTGATGACCCCGTACCATTTCTTGAAGTACTTTCTGCTCTCTTCGACCTCTCCCCGGTCGTAGTATATCCAGCCCCGCATCCAGTCTGTCGCCGCGCGCAGGGGCTCGTTGCCGATCTCCGCCGCGAAGCCCTCCGCCGTCTGCAGGTCGCGAAGGGCCCTCTCGGGGCTGCCGAGCCAGTACTCGTAGAAGGCCTTCCAGAGGTTTCCCTCTGCCTTCCTGGCGGGAGATGCGGCCCGGGCCGCGTACTGCTCCACCCAGGTCAGGGCCTGCCCGTAATCTTCTTTGAGAGCGTAGGCGTACGCCACCTTCCAGTCCGAGCCGAACTCCGGCTTGACCTCTACCGCCTCCCTGTACCTCGAAATGGCCTTGTCGACCTCTCCCATCCTCAGGAGTATGTCACCCATGGAATCAAACGGGTTCGCGTCACCCGGAGAGACCGACGCGTACCTCTTGAAGTACTCAAGGGCCTTCTCGTACTCGCCCTGCTCCGAGTAAGTGTAGGCGAGCTGGTTTATGGCCGGCCCGTAGTTGGGGTCGAGCTCCAGCGTCTTCCGGAACTCGGCCGCCGCCTCCGCGTACGACTTCCTGGCCCAGTACTCCGTGGCCAGGAAGTAGTGCGTCGACTTCTCCTTGGGGTATCTCTTCGCCATTGACATGAGTATCCTGAGGCGCTCCTCGGGGTCCTTGCGAATGTCCCTGGCGTACGCGGCCTCTATGTACAGACGCTCCTTGTCCGAGGCCTTCCTCGAGAAGGCCTTCGCCCTTTCGAAGGCCCTGTCTCTCTCGGCGGTGTTGCCGAGGTCGTTGTATGCCCACGCCGCATAAAGGTGGGCCACGGCGAAGGTGGAGTCGAGTTCCACGGCCTTCCTGAGGAACGTCAGGGCGTCGGCGAAGTAGAACTTCTCGTATTCCGCCCTTCCCCTGAGAAAGTAGTTGTAAGCCTCCATGGAGCCGGTGGTGGCTTCGGCGATGCGCACGCGGCCCTCCCCTATCCTGCGTCCGCCCGCGCCGATGCCCCTGGCTATTTCCTTGCTCAGCTCGTCGATCTGCGCCTGCAGGATGCTCCCGACTCCCTGTCCCCTGGAGCTCGCGCTCTTGAGCAGGGACTTGGTCTCGACGTCCAAGACCTTGACGTTCGTCGCAAAAACGTCCCCGGCCTTGGTGAAGCTGCCGATGACCACGGCCTCTATTCCGTCCATGCGGCAGAGCTCGAAACCCAGCTCCTTGTCTATGAGCTTGACGTCAGGCTTGTTCATCTGCTTCAGAAGGTCGTACATGCGCTCGAGTGTCGCGACGTGCAGATACTTGGACTGCTCGAGACTGGTTATGAGGAGGCTCGGTATCGCCTCCTGCAGGTAGTCGTACGTCGAGTCCCCCGTCTGGTTTTCGAAGCTTATGACGGCGATGGGCTTGGGCTCCGCGCCCGGACCCAGACCCGGGATGTGGGACCTGAGCGCGAAAAACGCGGCGGCGAGAGCCGCGACCGCCGCCACTGGTATCACGACCCTGCGGGGCAGTGACAGGCCGACCCTGGGCCTGCCGGCCTTCTTCGGGGGTTCCGTCTTCCTGACCTGCGTCCCGCCGAGTTCGGGCCGCTCGCCTTCCGCCTCTCCGGGGACCTCTTCCTTCCGGAGTCTTCTCAAGTCCGCAATCAGCTCTTCCACGTCCTGGTATCTGGCCGCCGGGTCCTTCTCCAGGGCCTTCTTGATGATGCGGTTCAGCTCCTCCGGGGTGTCGGGCCTCAGGCTGACGGCCGCGGACGGGCTTTCGTTCAAGATGGCATACACTATGGCCGGCTCGTACTCGCCCCGGAAGGGCACCCGACCCGTGACCATTTCGAACAGGACGACGCCCAACGACCAGATGTCGGACCGTCGGTCCACGTCCACCCCGCGCGCCTGTTCGGGTGACATGTACGCGATGGTGCCGACGGTCGAGCCCATGGTGGTGAGCTTGCTCTGTCCGGCCAGCTTTGCCAGGCCGAAGTCCAGGATCTTGACCTGGCCGTCGTCGGTCATGAAGATGTTGGCCGGCTTCACGTCGCGGTGCACTATGCCGAGCCTGTGCGCCTTGGAGAGCCCCTGCGCGATTTGAAGGGCGATTTGCGTGGCCTCGTCGAGGTTCGAGATGCCCCTGTCTATCCTCTGCTTCAGGGTCTCTCCGGTGTAACAGGCCATGGCGATGAACACCTGGCCGTCCTCAGTTTCGTCGGTCTCGAATATGGTGCAGATGTTGGGATGGTCCAGGGCCGAGGCGGCGCGGGCCTCGTGGATGAAGCGCTGCCGGGAGTCGGGGTCGCGGGTCAGCTCGGGAGGCAGGAACTTGAGGGCCACAGTCCGCTTGAGCTTGATGTCCTCGGCCTTGTACACCACTCCCATGCCGCCGCCGCCGATTCGCTCGAGGATCTTGAAGTGAGATACGGTCCGGCCTATCATCTGCCCTCACTTAGCCGGGGAAGCAAAACTCACAGGGCTGCCGAAAGTGACGCCGGTATTCTGAGGAACGTCGCTCGTCGTGTCAACCGGGGAAAAAAGGTCCGCCCCTCTTGGAGCGGACCTTTCTCTCGTGACAGTTTGAGCGCCGCCGGTTCGGCGGATCTCCCTCGGCCGTGGGCTCGGTCCGGTAACGCGTCCGAGCCCGGGACTTATCTCAGCAGTATCAGCTTCTGCACGCTCGCCTGTTCTCCGAAGCGCACCCTGCAGAAGTAGACCCCGGAAGCCACCTGGTTTCCTGCGCTGTCCCCGCCGAACCAGACTGCGCTGTGGTAGCCTGCTCCCCTGGCGGCGTCAAGCAGGGTCACGACGTTCCTTCCGACTACGTCGCAGATCTCCACGGTCACGCGTCCGTCATGCGGCAGCCCGAACACGATGGTCGCGCTCGGGTTGAACGGGTTGGGGTAACTCTGTCGGACGAAGAAGCGCTCGGGCACCAGTGCGGGTGACGCCTCTTCCGCAGTGGATCCGTCCGCCGGCGCGTCCGCGAGCGCCTCCAGAGGCGCCCGCCGCCCGTCGGAAGTTTCGGCTGCATACGAGGCCGACGCGGTGCAGTTATTGAAGAACTGATTCAGGCACGTGGCCGTGAAGTTGAGGTCGGAGAACGTTGCCCTATACGGGTTGAGGGCGTTCTTCCTCCCGCCGACCACCTGGTCGGCGACGGCCAGGAACTGCTCCACCGTCAGGCCGGCGAACTTTCCGCAAGAAGCCGGGATCACGAACCCGCCGTAGCAGGACACTCCGTCGGAGAGCCCCGCCTCCCTGAAGGCGCCGGAGCACGAAAACTCGACGTTGAGCCGCAGTGCCAGGATGTGTCCGGCCAGCACTCCCGCGCTCGTCGAGACGGGATTCAACGCATCCTGCGTCAGCATGCCGGACGTGCCCGCGGCAGGCAGGAACACCCCAACGGCGTCGGGGTTCGTCCAGACCGCGGCGTAGAGATTCGGCTCTCCGCCTCCTATGCCGGCCGGGTCGCCTATCCGCACGGAGCCGCCCGGAAACGCGAGGCCGAAGTAGTGTTGGAGGATGCACCCCGGCTGAGTGGACAGAGGATTCCCCTCCTGGTCAGGCGGGCACTCGCTGCCCCAGCCTCCGGGAGTGAAGGTGCAGAATTCTTCGGGGCACGCCTCCACGATGATGCTCTGGCAGCACAGGGCGGAGGCGTTGCCGCAGGAGTCCGCGGCCACCCAGCATCTGGTATGCGTGAACTCACCGGCACCCGGTCCCGGCACAACGTCGGTCGAGACTTCGAGCACCTCCAGTAGTCTCAGTGGGTCGCAGTTGTCGGCCACACTGGGAGGCGGTGTGAACACCACGTCCGTGCCGCACGGCACAGTGTCGTTCGGCGCGCAGGTCAGCATCGGGGGCACGGTGTCCTGTATCGCGATCACCTGGTGGCAGACCGCCTGGTTCCCGCAGTCGTCTGTCACCGTCCACGTTCGCAGCACGGTCGTGTCCTCGCCGCAGCTTCCCCAGCTGTCCACGCGCCTGGACCAGTTGGTCGGCCGTCCACCCGTGTCGGCGTAGTCGGCGCCCGGGCTGGCGTCGCAGTCGTCCAGCGAGACCGGCTGCCAGACTGTAGACACGTCCACGTCTCTCATCCCGGGCCCGCTCACGGGCGCCAGCGGGTTGAACGCGTCGTCCAGGTTGTCGTTGCACTCGAGCACGGTGTCCGGCGGGCAGTACACTATTACCGGCGGAGTCTTGTCCACGACGAACACGGTCCTTTCGCAACTGCTTGTGCAGCCGTGCGCGTCAGTCACAGTGAGGTAGAGCGTGAACGTCGTGTCGCAGTGCGCGTGCGGCCTGACTATCACGCACTGAGCGGCCGCACCAGCGGTTATGTCGGCTCCGCCCACGATTAACCACGCGTAGGCGGCCATTCCTGCCGGACCGCAGTACTCGTTGTTGGCCGCGGGGTCAGTCTCGTCGAAGCACGGGCAGATTGTGTCGCGCTCGCCCCCGGTCCGCGTGATGCTGCAGGACGGGAGGCCGTAGACCAAGAGGTTCCTGAGAGTCGTGCACTGGCAGCCGTGGGAGTCCGTGATCGTAACGGAGTAGGTTCCGGACGTTCCGACGGACACGCAGCGCTGGGCAGAGATGAAGCCCCCGGGCCCCGTCCACGAGTAAGAGTAGTCTATTCCGGGGGGCGGCGCGGGAGCGCACCATTCGGTCGTGGACCCGGCGCACACGGCCGGCGCGCCCGAGATCTCGCACACCGGAAGCGGCAGGACGGTCAGCTGGACGTAGCACGTGTCCGAGCAACCGCACGACTCGGTGACGACGACCCTGTACGTGCCGGCGTCAACCGGCTGCACGTTTGAGAGCTCCAGAGTGTTGGAGGTGGACAGACACGGGCTCGCGTACGGCGCCTTCTGCCAGCAGTAGGCGTAGTCACC
>JAFGJU010000090.1 GCA_016928935.1 Candidatus Eiseniibacteriota bacterium
GCCCCCATGTTGTTTTTGGCTTGCGCCGTTGTGCCCATCGCAGTCCTTGGTGTGATTCCCGCATTTGGGCCCGGCGAGGCGGCCGCCTCCCCTGTCGCGACTTCCCCTGTCGCGACTTCCATTGTCGCAGCGCCTTCTCCGCTCGCTCGCGTCCCTTCCGCAGAGCCGGCTTTTTCAGTGTGCGTGGTCGAGCTCAGCGACGCGCCGGCGGAGCTCAAGATACCCTGGCTCCTACTGCCGCCCGAGTCCTTCCTTCCGGGTATAGCCGTGGCGGACCGCCGTCTTCTGAGCGTGCTCGAGCGCTCGGGCGCCGGTGTCCGCGTCCTCGGAGAATACATAGAGAGCGACGACGTCTACCTGGTCCAGGCTTCTCCGTTTGTCAGCCAGGAGACCCTGTCGCGCGTGGGACGAGTGCTCTGGTCGAGCGGGAGCACGCACATCATCTCAGTCGCGGGAGACATCAGGAAGACGGCGCCGCTGCCCGGCCTCCGTTCGCGGTTACTGATGCCGGTCGAAGAGAAGCTCTCGTACGTGAGGGCGCGAGAGTGGGGCGGCCGGCAGTATGAGCGAGTGGCATCTTCCGAGCTACTGCCTCCCACGCCCACAGAAGAGCAGTGGATCGACCAGATGGTGGCGTCGGTTTCACAGGCCGAGATAGAAGGGACTATGAGGTCGCTGACCGGGGTCGAAGGGGTCAACGTTCCGGCGGGCCTGGACACGATATGGACCAGATACTCGTACCATCCCGATTGCGTGATCGCCGCGGAGCACCTGTACGGCCAGTTCGACAGCCTGGGGCTTGACGTGGCATTCGACAGCTTCTTCGGCGTGCCGCTCAAGTCGGCGGCGTTCAAGGGGCCGGAGGGGTACGCGGCCGGTGGCAACGGCGTCGTCTACCACACCTCCGACGGCGGTGACACCTGGGAGAAGCAGGACGCCGGCACGGGTAATAACCTCTGGAAGGCCTCGGCCATAGCGGGAGACACTTGCTGGATTTCGGGCGGTTTCGGAGAGCTCATCCGGACCAGCGACGGGGGTGAGACTTGGGAGCAGCTTGTCTCCGGAACAAGCTACTATCTCTACGGCGTTGAGTTCGTGAACTCCCAGGT
The DNA here is from genome assembly GCA_016928935.1 of Candidatus Eiseniibacteriota bacterium. Taxonomy (GTDB): domain Bacteria; phylum Eisenbacteria; class RBG-16-71-46; order JAFGJU01; family JAFGJU01; genus JAFGJU01. The sequence goes on from JAFGJU010000090.1 coordinate 1,110, forward strand.
CGGCTGGGTGTGCGGTGACGGCGGGCTCATAAAGAAGAGCACCAACGGCGGTGTGGACTGGTCCACTCAGGTCTCGCACACCATACAGAGGCTGTACGACATCGAGTTCACCGACCTGAATAACGGGTGGGCCGTGGGCAACTCAGGCGGCATCCTCAGGACGTCGGACGGCGGCGCCAACTGGGAGGTCCGAACGGACGTCACCACCGAGAGAATGTACGACGTGTGTTTTGTAGACTCTCTGCACGGTTGGGCGGTCGGGGCCGCCGGGGTCATAGTACACACGTCCGACGGTGGAGAGGTCTGGCAGTATCAGTACAGCGGACTGCCGAGCGCTCTCATGAGCGTCAGTTTCGTCGATACCCAGGTCGGCTGGGCCGTCGGCTCCGCCGGCATCATCATGCACACCGAAAACGCGGGAGCGACCTGGACGCAGCAGCCGAGTGGTTCCTACGTGATCCTGTACGGGGTATGCTGCATAGACGCGTCCCACGGTTGGGCGGTCGGAAACGGGTCGGTCGTACGCACGGTGGACGGCGAAACGTGGCCTTCCATCAACGACAACATGCCCGATCAGTGGCGCAACGTCGTCGCCACGATGACTGGCACCACATACCCGTCGTCGTACTACGTCGTTTGCGGCCACTACGACAGCATCTCCGATGACCCAATGGTGCGCGCTCCCGGAGCGGACGACAACGCAACAGGAGCGAGCGTCGTGCTCGAGGCGGCGCGGGTGCTGAAGGACTTTCCGTTCCGCTCCTCCATGAAGTTCATCTGCTTCTCCGGCGAAGAACAGGGTCTTCTGGGAAGCAATCACTACGCTGGCGACGCGCGCTTGGCCGGGCACGACATAGACGGTGTGCTCAACTTCGACATGGTGGGCTACGGCACGCCCAACATCTACTTGTACTGCGACGGCCAGTCCGAGTGGCTGGCCAACTACTGCGTCGCTGCTCGAGACACTTTCGTGCCCTGGCTGGACCTCACCAAGTCCCTGGACCCGAGCATGAGGTACAGCGATCATGCGATGTTCTGGGACAGGGGCTACAGCGCGCTCCTCGGGATTGAGATTGACTACCTGACCAACCCCTGGTACCACAGCACCGGTGACGTGATGGATTACCTAACGCTTTCGTTCACCACGGACGTGGCGCGGCTTGCCGTGGCCTCTCTGGCCTCGCTGGCCGGGCTGGACACGACGCTCATCAGCGTCGCGGAGGTCCCGCCGCCGGACCCGGGACTCCGGCTGGGTCGGAACTATCCTAATCCGTTCAACCCCCTCACCTCGATCCCGTTCTCTCTTCCGCCCACTTCGACGCCGGCCAACTACGTTCTTGCAATTCTCGACCCCGCTGGTAGGATTGTCAGGATTTTGGAGACAGGTCTTACCTGCGCCACGCCTCTCGACAGAACGGCGGTGTGGGACGGAACGGACGAGAGCGGCAGGCACGTTGCCTCGGGCGTCTACTTGTCCTTCCTCCGCTGCGGAGACGATGTCAGAGCACAGAAGATAGTGCTGGCCAGGTAGGACCGGCACGGCCGCGTCATCGCAGCCGGCCCTTTGGGTCCCGTTCCGTATCGCCCCTTATGCCGAAGTCAAGAATCACAGGCAGGACGCGCGTGTCGGCCTCGCGCCGCGGGACCGTCCGAAGGCGTCGCCCCAGTGCCGGCCGGCGAAGTCACGCCGGGGCCGTCCGCACCCGGAGCGCCCGGCCGCTCAACGCCCTCGGGTCCGAACGAAACGAGGACATCTTCCTCGAGCTCCTCTCGCTGGTGACCGAACAGCGTAACCCCCGCACCATGGACATAGACGAAAAGGACACGGCCGGCATCCTGCGCACAATAAACGCGGAGGACAAGCTCGTGGCCGAGGTCGTGGAGAAGGAGATTCCCCACATCGAGAAGGCGGTCGAGCTCGTGGTGAGGGGGCTCAGCCGCGGCGGCCGCCTCATCTACTTCGGCGCCGGCACGAGCGGCCGTATGGGGGTGTTCGACGCGGCCGAGTGCCCTCCGACCTTCGGGACGTCCCCGGAGACAGTACAGGGCGTGATAGCCGGCGGCCCAGGGGCGCTCCGCCGGGCGGTGGAGGGGGCGGAGGACAGAGAAGATGAGGCGCGGAGGCTGGTGCGAAAGCTCCGCGTCGGCACGAACGACGTCGTGCTCGGCATAGCCGCGAGCCGGCGCACTCCGTTCGTCAAGGCCGCGGTGGCCGAGGCGCGCCGGCTCGGAGCAGCGACCGTCTACCTCACCTGCAATCCCAGGCGGACGATGGATGTTCCCGTGGACGTCGCAATCTGCCCCGAGGTGGGGCCGGAGGTCATAATGGGCTCGACGCGCATGAAGGCGGGCACGGCGCAGAAGTTGGTGCTCAACATGATAACGACGTGCGCGATGATCCAGCTCGGCAAAGTGTTCGAGAACATGATGGTCGACCTGATGACCACAAACAAGAAGCTCGTGGAGCGCTCCAGGCGTGTCGTAATGATGATCACGGGAGCCGATTACGACACGGCCGCGGACCTCCTGGTGAAGGCCGGCGGCAGCGTCAAGAAGGCGATAGTGATGATAGAGGCGGGCGTGGGCGCGGCCGAGGCACAAAGGCTGCTGACTCGCTCTTCGGGGTTCGTGCGAGGGGCGCTGAGGCTGGGCCTCGGCATGAGGGCGCCGCGCAAGACAGGGCGGTCACGGCAATGAAATCCCCTTCTGTCGAAAGCACTCGCGCGGTCCCGGTGCGTCGCAGAATTGAGTCCGTGCTTCGCGGCTTCAGGGCAGGCGTCCGCTCCGGCGCGCGCATTTGTCTTGCCGCCGGCGTCCCGGCCGGCGTGCGCGCCCCCGCGTCCGCGTGTGTCGGGTCGGCGTGCGTCGCGTCAGTGTGCGTTCTCGCGTTAGCCCTATCGGGCGCGTCGTGTCAGAAACAGAGCGGGACGAAGATAGTCTTCTGGCAGTTCTGGTCTGCGGACGTCATCAACCCCATAATCGCCCAGTTCGAAAAAGCCAACCCGGGCATCACGGTGGAGATGCAGCAGCTGACGTGGCAGAATGGGTTCGAGAAGATAGTGGCCGCTGTGTCGTCCGGCACGCAGCCCGACCTCTGCGAGCTGGGCTCCACTTGGGTCCCCAAGTTCGCAGCCGACGGCGTGCTGGCCGACCTGACCTCGGACGTGGCCGACATGCGCGACGACTACTTGTTCTGGGACAGCTGCACCCTGAACGACACGGTGTTCGGCATTCCGTGGGTGGCCGGAACCAGGGCCCTCTTCTACAACAAGGAGCTGTTCGCGAAGGCGGGGCTCGACCCCGAGAAGCCGCCCAAGACGTGGGCCGAGCTCTCGGCCTGCGCCAAAAAGATACACGCGTCGGCGGCCGGCGTGTACGGGTTCGGGCTCAACACCGGCGAGCGGTACATCCTGTTCAAGAAGTTCATGCCCCTGGCGTGGGGAAACGGCGGCGCTGTTCTGACCGCCGACATGCGGCGTCCGGCCCTGTATTCGGTGCAGAACATTCAGGCGCTCGACTTCTATCGCTCGCTGAAACCCTACTCCCTGGTCGAGAAGCAGGACGTCCTGGACATGGCGTTCAAGCAGGGCAAGCTGGGGATGATGATATCCGGGGGCTGGAACTTGAGCACTGTTCCGTCCGACGCGCCCCAACTCAAGTTCGGCGTTGCCCTCGTACCCAGACCGGCGGCCGGCCGCGGCTCTCACGCGTCTTTCGCCGGCAGCGAGATACTAGTCACGTTCGCGAAGTCGAAGCACAAGGCGGAGGCCCTGAAGCTCGCGCGGTTCCTCGTGTCGCGAGACAACGTCATCGCGCTTTCCAGGGCGGCCAAGAGCGTCCAGCCGGCCCTGAGGGGCGCCGAGGACGACCCCTACTACGAGACACACCCCCTTGAGAGGACGTTTGTGATACAGCTTAAGACCGCCGTGGCGCCGCCCGCCCATCCCAAGTGGGTGGAGATAGAGGACGAGATAGACGCCGCGGTGGAAGAGGTTCTCTACGACAGAAAGGCGTCGGGCGAGGCCCTGCTCGACGCACACAAGAAGATAGAGGACATAATCTCGCGGCCGTAGCCGCGGTGCGGAGCGCTGTTGTGACCCTTCGTGCTCGCTCCAACCCTCGGCCCATCCACTCGGGCCGCTCCACCCTGACATTCCTCTCGCCGTGGCTCGTTTCCTTCGGGCTGTTCTGGCTGTTCCCGTTGGCCTTCTCGCTCGTCCTGAGCTTCATGGAGTTCAACCCGCTCCGGCCCGACCTGGCCAGGTTCGTGGGCCTCGCCAACTTCGGCGCGGCCGTCGGAGACCCGCTGTTCTGGACGTCCCTCAGGAACACTCTTGTGTTCGTAGTGGGGACCGTGCCGGTCACGACTCTGATAGCGTTCTTCCTGGCGGTGGCCTTGAACCGCAAGATTCCGTTTCGCTCGTTCTACAGGGCCGGGTTCTTCGTGCCTTCCATAGTCTCGGTCGTGGTCATCTCGATAGTGTTCAAGCAGCTGTACTCGCCAGCGGGGCTGGTCAACAAGGTGGTGGAGCTTTTCGGTGGCGATCCGAGGTCGTGGCTGGGGGAGCCCGGCACTGCTCTCCTTTCCATCATGGCCATGGACGTGTGGTCCAGCTTCGGGTACTACACGATCCTCTTCTTGGCCGGGCTCCAGGGAATCCCGCCGGAGCTCTACGAGGCGGCGGTGCTGGACGGGAGCGGTTTCTGGGGCACTCTCAGGTTCGTGACGGTGCCCATGCTCCGTCCCATCACGCTGTTCGTGGTGGTCATCAACACGATACGTTCGTTCCAGATTTTCATCGAGATATTCGTGATGACGAGGGGCGGTCCGCTGAACAGCACCCTGACGTCCGTGTTCTACCTGTACGACCGGGCGTTCTACCGTTTCGAGATGGGCTACGCCAGCGCAGTGGGCTACCTGCTGTTCGCGGTCATCATGGCCTTCTCGTTCCTGCAGATGAGATACCTGAGGGTCGGACGGGGGGCGGCGGAATGAGAACCAGGACGGTCATACTGTCGGTCGTTCTGCTGGCGCTGCTCGTATCCACGCTGTTCCCGCTCTACTGGATGGTGGCGACGTCAGTCAGGGGCGAGGGCGCCGTGATAAAGAAGGCGGTCGAGCTGTGGCCTGAGAGTCCCACTCTCACGAACTACGTCGACGTGTGGAAGAGCGGGCCGTTCGCTCGGTACTTCCTGAACAGCGTCGTCGTGAGCGCACTCGTGGTCCTGGGCAACATGCTCTTCGCCTCGATGGTCGGCTACGGCATCGCGCGGAGGGAGTTCCGCGGAAAGCGCCTGCTGACCGTCGGCGTGGTGTCGATGCTGATGGTGCCCAGGCAGATCACGATGATCCCGCTTTACCTGCTCATATCCAAGTTCCGCATGATAGATTCCTATTTCGCGCTTACCCTCCCGTTCCTGGTGGACGCCTTCAACGTGTTCCTGATATCGCAGTACATGACGTCTCTCCCGACAGAGCTGGAAGACGCGGCCCGAGTGGACGGCGCAGGCGACATGAGCATATTCTTCCGGATCGTTCTCCCGCTCTCGCGGCCGGCGCTGGCGGTCGTGGGCATCAACACGTTCCTCGTTAACTGGAACTCCTTCCTGTACCCGCTCATATTGACAAACAGCGAGCGAATGCGTACTCTGCCGGTCGGTCTCGCGCTGTATTCACAGGGAGAGCACAGCGTGGACTGGGGGCACCTGACAGCAGGCTCCACGGTGTGCGCTCTGCCCATCATCGTCGTGTTTCTGTTGTTTCAGAGACACATAATTGAAGGTCTGACCGCCGGTTCGAGCAAGTGAGGGGAGAACCGGTGGCCGGTGGAGGGGGCTCGACGCAGAGGTAGACATGAACGAGCTCACCAGGATAGCCAGGAAGAGGACCCGACGGGTGATCGGCCTCATGGCCGGTACGTCTCTTGACGGCATCTCCGCCGCCGTCGTAGACGTGACGGGTTCGGGTCCGGACACGAAGGCCGTGCTGCTGGAGCACGCCACGTTTGCGTTCGACCCGGAAGTGAAAGCGGCCATCCTCAAGGCCAGCTCTCCCGAGACGGGGACGGTGGACCTCCTGAGCGAACTCAACTTTGTGATAGGAGAACTGCTGGCTGAGGCGGCCCGCAAGATAGTCGAGCAGTCGGGCCTCAGTATGGCGGACGTTGACCTGATAGGGTCTCACGGGCAGACCGTGTATCATTGCCCGCGCGGCGGGCGCACTGGCTGGGGGGCCGCTTCGACGCTCCAGATCGGAGAGCCCTGCGTCCTGGCCGAAAGGACCGGCGTCACGACGGTGGCCGACTTCAGGACTCGGGACGTGGCCGCCGGCGGATGCGGTGCGCCGCTCGTTCCCTACGTGGACTTCGTGCTCCTCCGGTCCGAGGAGAAGTCTCGCGTCGTCCTGAACATAGGCGGCATCGCCAACATCACGGTCTTGCCCAAGGGCTGCGCCATAGACGACGTCTTCGCCTTTGACACGGGACCGGGGAACATTGCGATAGACGGGGTCGTGAGGGTGCTGACCGGAGGCAAGCAGGAGTTCGACTCCGAAGGGAAGCTGGCCGCGGAGGGTTCCGTCAACTTGGGCATCGTGGAGGCGGTCCTGGGCCACGAGTACTTCGGGACGGAGCCGCCCAAGTCCACGGGCAGGGAGATGTTCGGTTCGGAGTTCGCCGGGCTGATCCTCGAGAAAGCGCGCGCTCTCGGCCTTTCGCAGAACGACATCGCCGCGACCACGACGGCAATCACTGCGCGTTCTATTCACGATGCGTGCGTGAGGTTTGTCTACCCGAAGGTGAAAGTGGACGAGGTCGTGGCGAGCGGCGGAGGCACCCGGAACGACACTCTCGCGAGGATGCTCAAAGACACATTTACCCCGGTGCCCGTCGTAATGTCGGACGAATGCGGCGTCAACAGCATGGCCAAGGAGGCCATAGCGTTCGCCGTGCTGGCCAACGAAGCGATCTCCGGCGGCCGGGCCAACGTACCGGGCGCGACCGGAGCCAGGAGAAGAGTGATACTGGGGAAGATAGTGCCCGCAGCAAAGGGAGATTGACGTGCGTACACTCGCCATTTTGAGACCGCGTCGTGTGCCGAAGGCGATCGCGCCGGCGCTGATGATCTTGGCGACGGCTGCGCTGGCCGCGTGGCTTTCCGGCTGTGCCGCCGTGAGGCCTCGCCCTCCCGCCTTGAAAGAACCCCCCAGGCTGAGGGTGGGTCTGGCAGTAGACGCGAGGACGGTCACGCTGACCGGGACCGGGGTCTTCCAGATCACCATAAAGGACAGCGCGAGAAAGCCCAAAGTGTGCGCTCCGGGCGAGTCGTGGACGTTCGTGGCCGCGAGGGACATGGAGGACTCCGTCGGCGTCGAGGTGATAGACCCGGACGGTCTTTCGCGCGGGATACTCAACGGCACCCTGGTGGTTTCGAGCGGCGAGTCCGGGAGCCATACTGTGCACGGCGGCAAGAGCTACAGGGGAAGCATGGAGGTCTTCGTCGGCGCCTCTGGGCTCCTGACTCTGGTGAACGTCGTGGACGTCGAGTCCTACCTCCGGGGAGTTGTGCCCAACGAGATAGGCGGGCTCTCGCCGGATATCCTGGAAGCCATAAAGGCGCAGGCGGTCGCGGCTCGGACCTATTGCTTCTTTTTCCGCGGAAGGTACAAGGACCAGGGATTCGACGTCTTGCCCACGGTCCAGGACCAGGTCTACACGGGGGTGGGCGGCGAACGGCCCATGAGCGACAGGGCCATCGCCGAGACGTACGGTGTCATTGCGGTCTATGACGGAAAGCCGATACGGGCGAACTACTTCTCAACGTGCGGCGGGGTGACCGCGTCCATAGAGGAAGTCTGGCCGTACGACCCGGTCCCGTACCTGAGGTCGGTGGAGGACAAGAGGCCGTTCCAGGAGCCCTACTGCAGCTTCTCGCCCACGTTCAGGTGGACCGAGGTCTGGACCGCGGCGCAGTTCGACTCCATCTTCAGGAAGTACTATCGGCAGGTGTATCCCAACGCAGTCCAGCCCACGGACGCCGAGCGTGTCGTCAACGTCAGGATCGCGGAGAGAAGCAAGTCGGGAAGGGTCAAGATCCTGGAAATCTACACGACCGACAACGTGTACAGGGTCATGGGCGACGCCATACGGCTCGTGCTCAGGCGCCCGGACGGACGAGACTCCTACCTGCGAAGTACTCTGTTCGACGTGGACGTGCAGAGGGAAGGGGGCTACCTGCACTCAGTCGCTCTTTCGGGGGGCGGGAACGGGCACGGCGTGGGCATGTGCCAGAACGGGGCCATCGGGATGGCGAGGCAGAGGATGAAATTCGACAAGATACTTACCCACTACTACCGCGGTGTCAAGCTGGTGAGGGCATACTGAGAGCGGACCGGGGACGAGTTGGTGCCGCCCGGTATGGAGCGGGTCGTGACCCTGAAGCAGAAAGTTGGCGGGCTCCTGGTGGTCGGGTTTGACGGCACCGAGATGGACGAATCCTTCAAGTCGTTCGTCTCCGAAGGTGCCTTCTCGGGCTTCATCCTGTTCAAGAGGAACATAGAGTCTGTCGAGGGCCTGAGGAAGCTTACCCGAGCTCTGAGGTCGCTCTACCCGAAGAATCTTCCTCCCATCCTGGCCGTGGACGAAGAGGGAGGAAGGGTGACGCAGATAGGTCACCTCATGCCCGCGGCGCCTCCGGCCTCCGCAATCGGGAAGACCAGGAGCTCGAGGTTCGCTTTCTTCCAGGCCAGGGACGTGGGCCAGAAGCTCAAGTGGCTGGGGTTTAACGTTGTGTTCGCCCCTGTGCTGGACGTGAACGACGAGCCTGCAAACCCGGTCATCGGAGACCGCTCCTTCGGCAAGAGGCCCGGACTCGTGTCGGCCCTCGGTTGCGCCACGGCGAGCGGCTTCGCCGAGGCGGGGCTCGTGGCCACGGGCAAGCACTTTCCGGGTCACGGTTCTGCGACGGTGGACTCGCACGAGGCCCTGCCGGTGATAGTCCACCCGGCTGAAAGATGGTACAAATTCGAATTCATCCCGTTCCAGGAGGCCGCGCAGTCGGGCCTCAGGATGATGATGACGGCGCACGTCGCGTGTCCCGGCCTGACGGGCAGGGACGACCTCCCGGCGACTTTCTCGTCGCGCGTTATCGATGAGATACTCAGAAGGGAGCTGGGCTTCAGCGGCGTGGTCGTCACCGACGCGCTCGAGATGGCGGCGGCCGAAGCATACATGAAGACCGGAACCGGCCCCGAGATGGCGTTTCTGGCCGGTTGCGACCTCCTGCTGTTCGCTTACGGCGGGCGGCCGGCGCTCATGGCGCGTGACGCTCTGGTCAGGGCCGTGGAGGAAGGCCGGATTCCCGAAGAACGTCTGGACGCATCCGTGGCGCGGATAACCATGCTGAGAGAGAGTCTCGCGTAAGGCCGTGCTAAGAGCGCCACAGACACCGACCGGGGCGGGCATCGGTCACGCCACCGCGCGCTGGGCCTTGACCGGTCCGGGTTTTGAGTTTAGACTCGGTCTTCTCCGAACCCCCTCAAGACACTCAACCCTCGGAGGAGGAGGCACAACATGCTCGCTTTGTCAGCCCGTCGTCCGCGGCTCGCCGCTTTCGTCAGCGCGGTCCTGGTCCTGGTCGTTTCAGCCTGTCTTCTTGTCTCGTGCGGCAAGAAGGCGAACGAGATACGCATCGGCGAGTTTGGCTCACTCACGGGTACCACCGCCACGTTCGGCATCTCCACCAAGAACGCCATTGACCTGGCCATCGAAGAGGTCAATGCCGCGGGCGGAGTCAACGGCGTGCCGCTCAGGGTAATCGTGGAAGACGACCAGGGAAAGCCCGAGGAGGCGAACACGGCGGTCAAGAAGCTGGTCGAGCAGGACAGGGTCGTGGCAGTGTTGGGGGAGGTGGCCAGCTCGAGGACCCTCGCCGGAGCTCCCAACTGTCAGAACGCCGGTGTCCCGATGGTCACGCCCTCTTCCACGAACCCCAAGGTCACACAAGTCGGTGATTTCATATTCCGGGTCTGCTTCATTGACCCGTTCCAGGGGATGGTGGCGGCCAAGTTCTCCGTCGACAGTCTGAAGGCCAAGACCGCCGGCATCCTGAGAGACATAAAAAACGACTACAGCGTGGGCCTCGCTGACTACTTCGACAGCACGTTCACCTCAATGGGAGGCAGAGTCGTCGCAGACGAGTCCTACAGTGAGGGTGACATCGAGTTCAAGGCGCAGCTCACGGCCATAAAGGCGAAGTCGCCGGACGTCATATTCGTCCCCGGCTACTACACGGAGGTGGGCCTCATCGCGAGGCAGGCCAGGGAGCTCGGGTATGACAAGCCCCTCGTCGGAGGCGACGGCTGGGTGTCCGACCGGCTTATAGACATCGGCGGAGAAGCGCTCCAGGGTTGCTATTTCGTGAACCATTTCTGGCAGGGCTCGGAAGACCCCGCCGTTCAGAAGTTCATCAAAGCTTACAAGGACAAGTTCGGAAGCAGCCCCGACGCTCTTGCGGCCCTGGGGTACGACGCGGCCAACTTCCTGGTCGCGGCCCTGAAGGAGCTCGCGACCCAGGACGCGGGCGGTTTCGCGACACTGGTCGGCACCCCCACTTCCGCGACCGAGCAGCCCCGCAAAGAGGCGCTGAAAAGACTGAGGGACATTCTGGCCGCGACCAGGGACTTTCCGGGAATCACCGGCAGCATAAGCATGGACGAATACCGGAACGCCGTGAAGCCGGCGTTCTTCCTCACGATAGACAAGGGAGACTACAAGGTGGTCGGCGCGGTGCTTCCGTAACGGCCGGGCAGCCGGGGTCGGCGGCGGTCCCGGGGGGAGTCATTGCAGGAGTTCCTTCAGCAGCTCGTCAACGGAATCACGTGGGGAAGCATTTACGCTCTCATAGCCCTCGGTTACACGATGGTCTATGGGATACTGCGGCTCATCAACTTCGCCCACGGTGACGTCTACATGGTCGGCGCGTTCGTGGCGTACTACGCGGCCCGGGTCATGGGCGCTTCCGGGCCGGTGGGGCCGCTCGCCGCAGTTGGCATTCTGCTCATCGCCATGGCCGCCTGCGCCGGGCTGGGCGTGGTCATCGAGAGGGGCGCTTACAAGCCGCTTCGTACCTCCCCGCGCCTGACAGCACTAATCACCGCCATCGGCGTCTCACTGCTCCTGGAGAACCTGGGACTCATCGTCTTCGGAGCGGACCCCAAGTTCTTTCCCCAGATCGTTGCGCGCAAGCAGATGGAGCTCGTGTCGGGGGTCATAGTCGGCAGCCATCAGCTCGTCGTCCTGGGCGTGGCCGTATTCCTCATGGTTCTGCTCCAGGTGGTCGTCTTCAGGACCAAGATAGGCAGGGCAATGAGGGCTGTGTCGTTCCACAGGGAGGCGGCGAGCCTCATGGGTGTTTCCACGGACAACGTCATCACTTTCACGTTCGCCGTGGGCTCGGCTCTGGCGGCGGCCGCCGGCGTGCTCGTGGCCCTGAGCAACCCCAAGATAGACCCGCTCATGGGCATCATGCCGGGCATCAAGGCCTTCGTGGCCGCGGTGCTGGGTGGCATCGGGAACATCCCCGGTGCGGTAGTGGGCGGGCTCATAATGGGCGTGGCCGAAGTCATGGTGGTGGGTTACGTCTCCTCCACGTTTCGAGACGCCATAGCGTTCGCGTTGCTCATTATCATACTGTTGGTCAAGCCGACGGGACTGTTCGGGACTGGAGTCTCAGAGAAGGTGTAAGCCCGAACGCTTGTGGAGACCGGGTTGCCGGTGAAGTCTCCGATACGACTGAGGGACGTGAGCCTGGAGGATTGACAAGACCCGGTGGTGTTCGGTCGTGCGCCGGCGCGCAGTGAATGTCAGCGCGCGCTCGCGGGCCGTGGAGGAACTGCGCCGCGCGGAGCGGGCGCGGGACCTGGAGAGCGATGCCCCGTGAGGCATGACGTCTAGCCTGGGTCGCAGCAGCGAGAGACAAGAAGTGCTCAAGAACGCAATACTGTCGGTAGTCGCCGTCGCCGTGCTGATAGGGGTCGGCGCGGTCCTCCCCAGGATGGTCAATCCCTACCTGTTTCAGATTCTCATCCTGTGCGGAATCAACATCACCCTTGCGGTGAGCCTCAACCTCATAAACGGGTTCACCGGCCAGTTCTCCATCGGCCACGCCGGCTTCATGGCCATAGGCGGCTACACCAGCGCGGCCCTGACGTACTACCTGGGGCCGCACGTGCTGGCGGGAGTCGCGGGGGACGGCGCCGCGGCTACAGTGGCCGGCCAGGCGTTCTTCATCCTGTCTTTGCTGGCCGGAGGCGCCGCCAGCGCCGTAGCCGGGTTCCTGGTGGGCCTGCCGTCGTTGAGATTGCGTGGCGACTACCTGGCCATCGTCACTCTGGGCTTCGGGGAGATCATAAGGGTCGCCATACTCAACATAGACGCTATCGGGGGAGCGAGGGGCTTCACTGACATACCGCGCTACACAACCTTCTTCTGGGTCGCGTTTTTCGCGCTTGTGACCGTCGTGTTCGTGAGGAACATCATGTCGTCCTCACACGGCAGAGCCTTTCTCTCGGTGCGTGAGGACGAGATAGCCGCGGAGGCCCTCGGCATCAACACGACTAACTACAAGGTAATGGCTTTTGTCATCGGGGCCTTTTTCGCCGGGGTCGCCGGAGGGCTATTCGGACACTACCTGATGTACCTCCACACGAACAGCTTCACGTTCATGAAGTCGTTCGAGGTCGTGATAATGGTGGTGCTGGGAGGCATGGGGAGCATAACCGGCTCCGTCATCGCCGCCGTCATCCTGACTATTCTGCCGGAGGCGCTGCGGCCGGTGAAGGAGTACCGGATGGTAATCTACTCGGCGCTCCTCATTTTCCTTATGATTGCGAGGCCGCAGGGACTCTTGGGAATGAGGGAGTTGAGTCTCAGCACGTTTCGCGGGCTCAAGTTAGGTGGAGCGAGGAAGAGTCAGGCAGGCGGGGCGAAGAGGGCGCTGTAAAGGGCCCAGCGCGCCCCAGGGGGAGGCATGGTCGTGGCCCGCCGGAAGCGCCTGATCCGCGGGATGCTGCCGCCGGACGCGCCCAGGGTGTTGAATAGGATGGACACTGGAGCAACCGACATACTCTCTCTTCAAGACTGCTCCATGCATTTCGGAGGGCTCAAGGCCGTGTCCGGGCTCACGTTCACCCTCCATGAGGGTGAGCTGGCGGGCCTCATTGGGCCCAACGGCGCCGGCAAGACAACCGTGTTCAACATGGTGACCGGAGTGTGCAAGCCCACGCTGGGCAGCATACATTACGCCAATCACAGAATTGACGCTCTTCCCACGTACAGGATAGCGTCTATGGGAGTGGCGCGCACTTTCCAGGCGACGCGGCTCTTCAAGGGGCTCACAGTCATGGACAACGTGAGGGCTGCGTGCCACCTGCACTGTCGCTCGACGTTGTACGGTGCCGTCGTCAGGACCCCGCACTATCTCCGAGACGAGGCGAAAATAGACTCCATAGCCATGAAGCAGCTCGAGACGTTCGGACTGATCGAGCTCAGGGGCAACATCGCCAGTATGCTGCCCTACGGGCTTCAGCGCCGCGTGGAGATCGCGCGAGCTCTGGCGAGCCAGCCCAGGCTTCTTCTCCTGGACGAGCCCGCCGCCGGGATGAACCCGCAGGAGACGGAAGACCTGATGAAACTCATCAGATGGGTCAGGAACGAGTTCAAGCTGAGTATCCTCTTGATTGAGCACGACATGAGGGTAGTGATGGGGATATGCGAGCGGATAGCGGTGCTCGACCACGGGGTCAAGATAGCAGAGGGGGCGCCCGACGACATCAAGCGGGACCCGAAGGTGATAGAAGCGTACCTGGGTGACGAGGGCGCCTGCTGAGGCGATCGCCGCAGGCGGCGTGGCGATGCTTGGCGAGGTCGTGCCGTCGGTGGCGTTGACCGACGTCCGCCGGGCGCGCGGTGGCGCTCGGGCGCGTGGCGCCGCTCAGAGTGGGACGGCGTTCCGTGGCTGAGAGGGGAGCGGGGTTCCGTCGGCGAGAGGTAATGGAATTGCTCGAGCTCAAAGACTTGAATGTGCACTACGGCGCAGTCCACGCCCTGAAGGGCGTCACGCTGAAGGTTGATTCAGGAAAGATAGTCACACTCATCGGCGCGAACGGGGCGGGGAAGAGCACAATACTGAAGACCATCTCGGGCCTTGTGAGACCGAGTGGCGGTGAAGTCGTCTTCCTGGACCGGGACATCTCTTCTCTGGCTCCGCATCAGATAGTGAAGCTGGGTGTGTCCCAGGTGCCAGAGGGCCGCATAGTCTTCGCCAACCTCACCGTCAAGGACAACTTGGAGCTGGGCGCATACGTCAGGAACGACTCGGCGGGCGTGGCAGCGGACATGGAGAAGGTCTTCAAGTTGTTCCCGAGACTCAAGGACAGGATAAAGCAAAACGCCGGGACTCTGAGCGGCGGCGAGCAGCAGATGCTGGCCATGGGCCGCGGGCTCATGTCCCAGCCGAAGCTGTTGCTTCTGGACGAGCCGTCGCTCGGACTCGCGCCGCTCCTGACGCGCGACATCTTCAAGACCATCTGCGAGATAAGACAGCGTGGCACCACCATCCTTCTGGTGGAGCAGAACGCACGCATGGCGCTTTCGGTCGCCGACGAAGGCTACGTGCTGGAGACGGGCCGAGTCGTGCTCCAGGATTCCGCCAAGTCCCTCCTCACGAACGAGCAGGTCAAGAAGGCCTACCTGGGCGGGTGAGGGGCAAAAGCTCCGCGGTGACGCGCTCCGACAATCCGGCGGCGCCGCCCGCATCGGCCGCCGGGGAGCCTTGTTCCTTCCGTCAGCGGGCCCCAACATTATCTCATCGGTGTCGCGTCTCCCTGCTCCCGCATCCCTCAGGGGTTGCATAGCTTTCGCGCTCCATCGCCTCGGCGCCGCGTCCTTGCCCTCCCATCGCTCAGAGATTGCACGGCGTTCGGGCTCCATCGCCTCGGGGCCGAAACGCTTCTTCGTGAAATTGACAGCCAGATTGCCGTATGCTATTGTAATAAGGGTATACGGCAATCTTCTTGTCCTATCCGCAGTACGGCGGGGTCGTAGTTCAGTTTGGTTAGAACGCTGGCCTGTCACGCCAGAGGTCGCGAGTTCGAGTCTCGTCGGCCCCGCCA
>JAFGJU010000091.1 GCA_016928935.1 Candidatus Eiseniibacteriota bacterium
TAGGATAGCACAAAACGAGAGGCAAGTCAAGGAATACGCAACAGGCGTGTAACTTGCAATATCACAACGCGTATCGAGCCATGGAAGCTGTGTCTGGGCCGTCGGGTGATGAGACGCCGCTACCCTTTCGCCGGAGCCGACGCAAGGGCCATAATACGGTCAACCGTCTCTTTGGAGTTCCGGTCTGACGTCATCATCTGCTCGATCTTGTCGCAGGCGTAGAGGACGGTGGTGTGGTCTCTGTGGCCGAACTTGGCGCCTATTTCGGTAAGTGAGCAGTCGGTCATCCTGCGGCAAACGTACATGGCCACCTGTCTGGGGAAGACTATGGAGCTTGTGCGGCGCTTCCCCTTTATGGCCTCCAGCGGAAGCCTGAAGAAGTCCGCCGAGATCTTTTGAATGTCCTCCACCCTGACGCTTCTCTCTGGAATCCTTATCAGGGCCTTCAACACATCCTTGGTGAAGTCGGTGCTGATCTCCGACGGCGGCATCGAGACCAGGGACGCAAACGCAAGCAGCCTGGTCAGGGAGCCCTCCAGCTCCCGTATGTTGGTCTTGATGTGAGTGGCGATGAGAAGGGCCACGTCGTCGGCCAGCCTCACCCCTTCGTCCTCGGCCTTCTTCTTGAGGATGGCCACCCTCGTCTCAAGGTCCGGGGGCTGTATGTCGGTGACCAAGCCTCCGTTGAAGCGGGAGACCAGGCGCTCCTCCAGCATGTGTATCTCCTTCGGCGGCCTGTCGCTGGTGACCACTATCTGCTTCTGGGCGTCGTACAGGGAGTTGAACGTGTGGAAGAACTCCTCCTGGGTGCTTTCCTTGCCGGCCAGGAACTGCACGTCGTCTATCAGAAGCACGTCGGCGCCGCGGTATTTCCTTTTGAACTCCATCGTCCGAGCGTGCTGGATGGAGTAAATCATTTCATTCATGAACGCTTCGGACGAGACATAGTAGACCCTGCTGGAGGGCCTTTCTTCTTTCACGTAACGGCCGATGGCCTGCATGATGTGCGTTTTGCCCAGCCCCACCCCGCCGTATATGAAGAGCGGGTTGTAGGCCGTTGCGGGCTTCTCGGCAACCGCCAGGCACGTGGCGTAAGTGAGCTGATTGCCGCTCCCGACCACGAAGGACGAGAACGTGAAACGCGGGTTCAACTGGCTCTCGTCCAAGACTCCCGAAAGTCGCCTCTGGCCTGACGAGCCGGAGCGCTCGATTTTCTTGGGCGGCTGGTTGTCGGCATTGGGGCTGATGCAGTAGGAAATCTTGGCGGCCGGTCCCACGACCTCTCTCGCGGCGTCCTCAATCATCGGCTGGTAATGCTGCTCCAGCCAGTCGGCGAAGAAGGAATTCGGAACCTCCAACGACAACTGGCCGCCGTTCATGGACTTGAGAACGAGGGGCTTGAACCAAGTGTGAAACGCGTGCCGGTTGACCTTGGCCAACAACAGGTCACACATCTTGCCCCAAACTGCCGAAAGCTCGGGGGTATTCAAGGCGGAAATCCTCAGCTAATTCACAACGCCTTCCACAACCGGCGTCCAGCTAACCTGTGTAGTCACACCAAATGCGAAAGCAAACCGGGAGTTTTCCACATCCATCCACAGGCCCGATTTCCAAGAACCGGGCACACCAATGGCATGCTTCGCCACAAAACAGAAAAAACAAGGACCCTCGACCCGCCAGGCGGAATACTAGGAGTCAAGCAAAGAAGCAACTTCTGCGCGAGAAACCCGGCATCGCAGAAAAGCCGAGAGAAAGAAGAACATCGTCACGCCGGACCGGCCACGTCAAAGCCGCGGCGTGCCCGACGCGCCACGCATACTAGCACAAGGTCGAAGCCCGTGCAAGAAAAAATGTGCTTCCAGAATCATGACATCACCCGCTTATTCCGGCCCGCGTTCTTGCGCATCCGCCACGCTCACTCAGCCGGGTTCCATTGTGTGGTGCGGAGTTATGTGCTAGAGTGTTGCCGGTAGTGTGCTCGCGCGAAAGTACACGAGCGCCCGCGGAGACGCGCCGTGACCGCCGCAGGCCGGCGCCCTCACGGCGCAACGGAAGCACTGGAGAGAGGGAGTCACAATCATGTTATCCACGAAGCCGTCGTTTTATGGAGCTGGAACGGAGAAGCGGGCCGTGGCCGAGCGGCACCGGAGGCCGGGGCGTGGCCCCTGGCCCGGGTCGGTGCTCGCCGCAGCGTTGAGCCTGCTTCTTGTCGCCGTTTTCGTCGCGCCGTCGCCGGGGAACGCAGCATGCGCCGACGACATCGGCGTGTACGTTCAGGCGGGACAGCCGGCCGGCAAGCAGGTGCGCACGCCTCTTACCATTATCCACTTGACCGACCTTCACGGAGCGCTCCTGGCGGAAGACACAGACGGCGCTACGCGCAGGCCCGTGGGTGGGGCGGCCGTGGTCGCGTCTTACATCAAGGCGGAGAAGTTGAGGGCCCTGGCGGAGGCGGGAGCGGAGGTTTTGCTTGTTGCGAGCGGAGATATGATGCAGGGTTCGGCGGTGTCGAACCTGAGCGGGGGCGCGGCAGTGATATCAGTCATGAACGAGCTCGGGTTCGAGGCCTGCGCGATCGGCAATCATGAATTCGACTGGGGAACGGGCGTGCTCGCGGAACGAGTCAAACAGGCGGAGTTCCCATTCCTGTCCGCGAACATATTCCTGGGAGACGGAGCTGAACGGCCGGCGTGGGCGCCGCCGTCCACGGTGGTAAGGAAGGGGCGCCTCAAGATAGGGATCATCGGCGCCACCACCGAGGAGACGCCTGTAGTGGCGAACCCCAGGATGCTGGTCGGGCTCCGGTTCGACAAACCGGCGCCGGTCGTTAACCGGGTCGCGGCGGACCTCAGGAAGGAGGGCGCCGACGTGGTCGTGGTGCTCTCTCATCTGGGCGGCGCGCAGGATGAAGACGGGTCCTTGACCGGGCCGGTCGCCGAGTTTGCGGCCCAGCTCAAAGGTGTCGACGCGGTGCTGGACGGGCACAGCCACACCGTAGCCGCCGGAGTGGTGAACTCCATTCCCGTCATGATATCGGGGTCGCACGGCCGCAGGTTGGGAGTAATGAAGCTCGAGGTTGTCTGCGACGCCTTGCAGGGCTCGGGCACGGGACAAAGACCGCGGGCCGGCGCACGCTGCACCACTAGGCTCGTCGAGCAGGACGTGAAGCCTACGTTCGGGGACTCTGTTGAACCCGACAAAGCCACGGCCGCTGTCGTGGACTCCTACTCCAGGAAATTCGCGGCCGAGATAGACCGGGTTGTGGCAGTGGCCTCGGTCCCAATCTCGACCGGCCGCCAGGAGAGTGCCCTCGGGAACCTCGTCGCAGACGTCATGCGGGAGGCGGCGGGCGTGGACATGGCGTTCACGAACGCCGGAGGAATCCGAGCAGGGTTGGACGCGGGCCCGGTCACGATAGGAGAGATCTTTCGGATTCTGCCGTTCGACAACACGATAGTTACCATGTACCTTACTGGCGAGCAGGTAAGAAAACTGCTGGAAGAGGGCACCAGCTCCAGAGGGGTAGTGCAGGTCTCGGGCCTCAGGTTTTCTTGTCGGCAGGACGACCCCGCCGGTGAGAGGGTGAAATCCATATGGCTGGAAGACGGCACGCCGCTCTCACCTTCCGGGCGGTATCTGGTTGCGACGAACGACTTCATGGCAGCGGGCGGCGATAGGTTCACGACGTTCAAAGAAGGGGACACCATCAGGAACACGCAAGTCTTGGTACGGGACTCCGTGATCTCATCGATGGAGAAGATCCAGCTGGCCGGCGGCCAGGTCACCCCGCCGAGCCTCGGACGAGTCGAGCTGCTTCAGTAGCCGGTCCGAGAACGTCGGCCATGGCCGGTGTTCACGTATCGCCTTTAAAAGTCGAACCCGGGAGGGAACAATGAGCAGCGACACGAAAGGGCACGACACGGCCGCGAGATCAGGAGACATGATCAGGGTTTACGTTGACGGTAAGCCCATCATCATTGCCAGGGCGTTCTCGGTGAGGCACGCCATACTCGCCCACGACGAGGACGCGTTGGCGGAAGTCATCTCCGGGGAAGCCTATGTTGCCGATGCGCGGGGGGTGGAAGTGGACCTGGACGGTGCTCTTTTTGACGGTATGCGGCTTTACCTGAAGAGTACCGAAGCCGAATGATGGTAGTCGAGTGACGGCGGCTTGATTAACGCATCTGGCACGCGGCCGGCAATCCACGCATCCGCGAGCCCGCAAAGAGGCCCCACAGGCAAGGGCGCTCCACACAAGGACGCCCCTCACACA
>JAFGJU010000092.1 GCA_016928935.1 Candidatus Eiseniibacteriota bacterium
CACAGCGATCTCCCGTGCGGCGCCTGGCGGCCGTCGCGCCGACCCCGACCGGACCCCTACTCTATTCCCTGGAACATGAACGCCAGCCTCTGGAGGCTGTTCGTGAGAATAAGCACACCCACTGCTATGAGCAGGATTCCGCTCACGATCTCGACTTTCCGGTAGTGTCTCCTGATGCCCCTCGTGAAGCCGAGGGCGGCGTTCATGCCGATTCCCGCCGCCAGGAACGGAATCCCCAGGCCGAGCGAATACGCCGACAGCAGGAGCACCCCCTCCTTGACCGTCTCCTGCGTGCTGGCGAACGCGAGAATCGCGCCCAGGATGGGGCCTATGCACGGAGTCCAGCCGAACGCAAACGCCAGGCCCACCAGGAACGACCCGAACAGCCCCAGCCGCTTGCTCGTGGAGTGGAATCGCTTCTCGTAGTTCAAGAACGGAATCCTGAACACGCCCATGACGTGGAGGCCGAAGATTATGACGACAACACCGGCTATCTTCGAGAACAGCGGCAGCTTGTCGTTCAGGAACTGGCCGATGTACGTCGCCGAGGCGCCCATGGCTATGAACACCGCCGAGAATCCCAGAACGAAGAGGACGCAATTGACGGCTACCTTGCCCATTGAGGCTCTTGCCTTTGCCCCGTCCGTCATGCTTTCCAGGGACACGCCCGACACGAATGATATGTAGCCCGGAACGAGCGGAAGCACGCAGGGTGAGATGAACGAGAAAAGACCCGCGCCGAAGGCGGTGAGGAGGTTTACGTTCTCCAATGTTTACTCCTTGTCCAGCCTGAGAGCAGTAATACTGGCAAGAGGCAAGGTGAGTTCCAGGATATTATGCAACTATAACAGCAAGACCGAGTTCGCGCAAGGGGTGAGGCGCGGTGGGTTGGCTGCGCGGCGGCGACTCCTACCGGCAGTCCGCCGCTCCCTCATTCACGGCAGCCGGAGCCGGCGAGAGGTACGGCCCAAGGAGACGCCTCAGCAAGTACGCGGACCCAAACCCGATGGCGAGCCCCAGACCCGCGCCGCCCAGGACGTCGGTCGGATAATGGACGCCCACGTACACTCGCGAGTAGGCCACGAGAGCGGCCAACACAAACAGCCACACGCGCGGCCGGCGGTAGAAGCTCGAGACGAACGCGGCCACGGCGAAGGCGTTCGAGGCGTGCGCCGACGGAAAGGAAAAGGACCGCGTCGTGTCGACGAGGAGTCTGAAGGAATCTAAAGCGTACGGCGGCCTGGTCCTCGCGAACACGGACTTGAAGAAGTTGGCCGAGGCCTGGTCGCTCATAGCTATCACGACGAGTGTGGCCAGCGCCACTATCCTGCCCCGCCGACCCGCTCGCCAAAAGAGCACCAGCCATAACACGGCCGCAACGTAATGCAGCAGCACGTCCCCGGTGACGAAGGGCATCAGGGCGTCGAAGACCGGGTTGGCCGTAGTCGTGTTGATGAAGTGGAACAGCCACACGTCCCACCTGAGAATCAGGTCCAAGGAATCTCCTGGGGTCCGGGGTTCGAGAGGCTGCGGCCGGGGCCCGGCCGCCGATGCGCGGACTACTTCGCGCTCTGTGCGGCGCCCGCGCCCGAGGTGGCGTACGCGCCGCAGTAGCGCGTCAGGGCGCTCGCGAGCAGACCGGCCACCTCGTCGTGGAACTCGTTCGACTTCATCAGAGCAGCCTCGGCGTTGTTGGATATGAACGCCACCTCCACGAGCACGCACGGAAAATCCGCCGACTTGAGCACCGTGAAACCGGCCTGCTTGACCCCTCTCGTGACCAGCTTCCTGTGTCGTCCGAGCGAGTCGATGACCTCCTCGGCCAGCTCTGAGCTCCTGGCCAGGGCGTTCGACTGCTTCAAATCTGTGAGGATCGAGACTATGTCCTCCTCCGCCTCCAGCGGCACTCCTCCCACGAGGTCAGCGGAATTCTCAAATCGCGCGAGCTCCCGGGCGGCCTCGTCCGTGGCGCCCGTCAACGAGAGAAAGAACACCTCGGTGCCGAAGGCCGACCTGCTCCGCGAGGCGTTCATGTGAATGCTCATGAAGACGTCGGCACCCAGGTCCTTGGCTATCTTGGTGCGCTTCCTCAACGGCAGGAAATAGTCGCCGTTCCTGGTGAGGTAGGCCTTGATGCCGGGAATCGCATCCAGCTTCTCCTTGAGCTTCCGCGCCAGCTTGAGGCAGACATCCTTCTCCTTGAGGCCGGTCCTGCTGACTGCGCCGGGGTCTTCCCCACCGTGGCCCGGGTCTATGACGACGACGCGATACTTCTTTTCCCTGGGCAGGAGAGACGGCTCTCCCACCGGCACGGGTTCCTGCGGCGCGACGGGCTTCGTCACGTCCACGACTATGCGATGCGGTTTGCCGTTCAGCCTCTCCAGGTGGAACACGTTGAACTCACTCCGCCTCGGCAGGTCCACCACGACCTGCACGAGTCCTCCGGAAAGCGTGTTGAACCTGACTCTGTCGATCACGCCGTCCGAGACGGCCAGCTCGCGCACCGAAGAATGGAGCTTGGCCTTTGATATCTCGATCACGATTCTGGGAGGGTCAGTCCGTTCGGAATGCCGGAACTTGGGGGAACCGGAGACGTCTATCACGATTCTTGTGTGGTCCGGAGCGGTCCAGTGTCGCACGCCCTGGACGGTCAGTGCGGCGCCGGCCTCGCACGGCATCAA
>JAFGJU010000093.1 GCA_016928935.1 Candidatus Eiseniibacteriota bacterium
GGCGAGGGCGCGGTGCCGGGAAGCGGTGCGAGAGCGCTCCAGACCAGCCCCGACAGCGAGTCCGAGAGCCTGCTCGAGGCCGGCTCAACGCTGCCGGTGCTCGCGACAGCGTGCGATTCGTGCAAGTTCGCGATTCTGATAAGCGGCGGGGCCAACAGCAATCACGCCAGGTACTGGAACAACCTCAAGATGCTCTACAAGCTCAAGGTCGACAGTCTGGGTTACTGCGCCAGCAACGTGTTCACGCTGTACGCGGACGGAAACAGCAAGGAAGAGGCCGTGATCCCGAGCAGTGCGGTCGACTCCTGCACTGTCGCCAACGTGCAGAAGGCCCACCAGGAGGTGGCCAAACGGGTGGCCGAATGCCGCAAGAAGGGCAAGACCTCAACTCTCCAGCAGCTCATCACAAATCACGGAGCCGAAAACGGCCACATCAACATGCTGGGCTCCGAGACGCTCTCCCCGCAGCAGCTGCGCTCCATGCTCCAGGCCGTCATAGATTCCTGTCTCAGCAATCTCATCGTCGAGATGGTGCAGTGCTACGGCGGCGCTCCCGCGGATTCACTGCGCTCTCTCAACGACAAGGGAAAGACGACGATGGACGTGTCCTCCGCGGCAGGGAATCAGCCTCACAGGAGCGATACCCACGACCCCAGCGGCGGCTGGGCCACGTACCTCAAGGCCAAGGTGGATTCTCTGAAGAAGGGCGTGGAGTACGGAGGGGCGGTGCGTGGCGGTCTGGCCGCTTACGACAGCCTTCTCAAGGCGCAGGGCTTGGAGAGCCGCAGGGGCAAGTCCGTCCACTGGCGGAGCTACCCGTTCAAGAAATACTGTGAGTGGCAGAAAGTGTACGTTCCGCCCGGTGGACAACTGGTGGTGGAGTTCTCCGGCGACAGCAGGTACTGCGGCAACGTCACAATCTACGAACGCACTACTCCCGGCTGGATGCGTAAGAAGAAGACATGGAACTGGAACATACCGGGCAGCGCGTTGCACGACCCAAAGTTCAAGCGCCGGGTCGTGTTCGTCGACAGCACCTCGACCGGGATCTTCTGGATACACAACGACAACGGAGAGTTCCGGGCGATCGTGAGCTCGATGCAGACGAGAGACAGCGTTGAGAGCGAGTCCAACGCCCTGGTCTACGCCGGGTTCTCGATGGGAGGAACAGACACCTCCGCTCTCGAGTTCGGGGACATCCATTCGCCGCTGCACACGATCACTGCGGTAACTGATGACGGGTTCGAGCTCAACAACTCGCCGCAGCGCATAGGAGACGGCGGAGTGCTGGAGCTTCACGCCGAGTTCATGAACGGTGGGAATCCGTACTGGTCCAACATGGAGCTCTGGCTCAACGTGCTGGAGGTCTACAAGCCGGGAGAGCTGTGGGTGGACGCGATGGCAGAGTCGGGTCTTGTGGTGACCCAGATCGAAACGCCGGGCGAGTACACAATACCGCTCGGCGGAGTGTTGGGCAGTCAACTCTGCCTCAACCCAGGGGGAGGGCCCGGCCCCTTGGCCGCGGCGGACTTCACGCTCGACGCGTGGGGCCTCAGAGTAGCCGAGTCGGGCACGTCGGGAGTCGAGCCCACGCCGGCGCCAGGACGCAACAAGGTCTACCAGGGCTATCCCAACCCGTTCAACCCGCTCTGCACGATTAAGTACGAGATAGCCCGGTCCGGGAAGGTGAGCCTGAGGATATTCGACGTGACGGGGGCGGTCGTGCGGACCATCGTTGACGGCTGGAGGAGTGCGGGCTTACACACTGAGAGCTGGGACGGGAGAGGTGACGACGGCCAGAAGCTCGCGTCAGGCGTGTACTTCTACAAGCTGGAGGCCGGAGACTTCCTGGCCGCCAGAAAAGTGGTCTTGCTGAAATGAGCGCCGGCCGGTGAGTTGAAGTGCCAAGTTGAACGAAAGGGCGCCGTCAGTCGGGGCAGTTACCCGGGCTGGCGGCGCCGGCCGTTTGAAGCTCATGCCCGCGCTGGGCCCCTTGCTGGGTCTCGTGTTAGGCCCCTCGTTCGTGGCTTAGCTCCGCGCCGGGCCGCTTGCTGGGCCTCGCGTTGGGCCCCTCGTTTGTGCCTTAGCCCCGCACTGGGCCTCTCTTCCGCGCCTCGGCCCCCAACTGACCACACGCAGCCAGGATGTCACCCCCCTTGCTCTTTCGCAAGGTGACGGCGGGTGCGCGGGGATACAAGATCTGAACGAAACGCTCGACGGCCTCGTCAGTCGGCCTCTCCAGCCTGAGACCCGCCAGCCGCAGGCCCGGCGAGGGGTTCAGTGCGATGAGGTTGATTTTCGAGGGCAGCGACGTCGCGATCGAGGCCAAGCGCTTGGCGTCCGCGGGCTTGTCGTTGACCCCGGCAATGAGGACGTACTCGAGCGTGACGCGCCTGCCGGACCTCTCCGCGAAATACCTCAGGGACTCCATAATCTCCTTCAAATGGAACTTCTTGGCCGCGGGGATGAGCTCGGCGCGCGCCTCGTCTGTCGTGGCGTTGAGCGAAAGTGCGAGGCCGATTCCCAGGTCCTCCCTGGCCAGGTCGCGGATACGGTGGGGAAGCCCGCAGGTGGAAAGCGTGATTCTACGGCCGCCCACTGCGAGGCCCCCGGGGTCTTCCATTATCCGGATGGCCTTGACAACGTGGTCGTAGTTGTCCAGCGGCTCGCCCATGCCCATGAAGACGATGTTGAAGGCGCGCTCGTTGTCCCCGATGCCTCTCGTCGCGACGCCCCTGCTCCCGATGCCGCTGCTCGCGATGCCGTTGTCTGCAGCCGAGCTTCCCTCACTGCGCAGGAACAGCACCTGGCCCAGGATTTCCGAGGCAGTCAGGTTTCTCTTTAGCCCCATGCGACCTGTCGCGCAGAAGGCGCAGCCGAACCTGCAACCGACCTGGCTCGAGATACAGAAAGTGTCCTTGTCGCGCATGCCGATGAGGACGCATTCCACCTTGCGCCGGTCAGCCAGTGAGAGCAGGTACTTGGCCACCCGTCCTTCCCGCGAGCGGACCCGCTGCAGCACAGCCGGCCTCTCTACGTAGGACTTCTGCGCCAGGGCGCGCCTCAGCTCCTTGGACAGGTTGTGCATTTGCTCGAAGTCGAGCACGCCCTTCGCGTAGATCCAGCCGAAAAGCTGTCTGGCCGCGTAGGGCTTCGCGCCCAGGTCCGCGATGGCCACAGCCAATTCGTCCGGATACAGGCCCAGGACGTTGAACGGCCGTCGCGAGGGTTTATTGCCTGAAATGACCACGTCTGCGTTTCCTTCGGTGCAGTTCAATCTTTACTCGGCCAGTTCTGCCGGCGCACGTAACGGATTCTGCTCCCACATCCTGGGCTGCGCGCGCAACGCCGGAGGACGCAAGAATAGTCTCTCGGTCAGCGCTGAGGGCATACCGGGTTCTGCATGCACAGCACCATTCGTCCGTGCGCACCGGTCTGTGTGTGCACATCCCGGCCTTTGTCCGTGCGTACCGGTCTGCGTCTGCTCATCCCATCCTGCTCGCGCGCACCGGCTTAACGAATTGTAGCTGTTGAAATTCCACCCGATGATAACTTCTGCTTGACTCGGCGTCAAGCATGAGTTACATATACCTCATATGTGAATATATGTACTGTGGCTGGATAGGGCAAAAAACAGGAGGTTGACTTGGCGGCATCTTTCAGGGACATGGTTCGGCTGTTCAGAGCTCTGTCCGACCCGACGCGGCTGGAGATTGTGCAGCTTGTGTCCTCGTCTCCCAGGAACGTGACAGAGCTGACTTCGCTGGTCGGGGTGTCGCAGCCCAAGGTGTCGAGGCACCTCAAGATCCTGAGGGACGCGGGACTTCTCAACGACGTGAGAAGGGGTAAATGGGTGTGGTACGAAATAGCTCCGGGGTCGGCCGGACAGCCGGGTGGCGGGATTGCGACTGCCATGAGCGTGCTGTTCGGCGGCACTGAAGCCGAACCAGTCGTTGCGGCGCCGGGGCGGGCAACGTCATCGTCTGTCCAGGTGCGGGCGGAGACGCCCAGGCGGAGAAGCGGCGTGGGACCCGGACCCACCCGGGCACTCGCTCGAACGTTAGGCCGCAAGTCCGCGCCGAGGCCGGCGCAGAAGGAAGCGCCAGCGCCGGCGCAGGGCACAGCGCCAAGAGAAGCCCGCAAGAAGAGCCGTAAGGAGGCTCCGCGGTCGCGGCCCGACGCCTCCAGAACGCCGGGCAGGGAGATAGAGGATTTTCTGCTGTGAGGGAGTCGCCTGAATGCGTGTTGCGGGTTTCGACATAGGCACCAACTCTGTCCGAGTGCTGATTGGCGACGCGGACGGCACCGGCCGCATCCGTCCCGGCGTGAGAGTCGGGTTCGCGACGCGTCTGGGGGAGGGCTTGGCCCACACCGGCAGGGTCTCAGACGAGGCCCTCGAGCGCACCGCCAGGGTGCTCGGCAAGTCTGTGCGCCTGGCCCGAGCGCTGGGCACGTCCGCCATGAAGGCAGGAGCCACTCACGTTCTTCGTGTCGCATCCAACGCCCGGCAGGTGCTGGGGACTCTGGACAACGCTGCCGGGCTATCGGTCAAGATTCTGTCCGAGGAAGAAGAAGCGTACTACGCCTACCTCGGCGCCTTTTCGGGCGACTACGGCCCGGGCGCCGGCCAGGAGCGCCGCCTGCTCATGGACGTCGGCGGGGGCAGCGTGACCCTCACGCAGGGCGAAGGCCCCACCAGGACGGGTTCGACCACACTCCCGATAGGCGCCGTCACCCTGACTGAGAAGTTCCTCAGGCATGACCCGCCGACAGAGGAAGAAATGGCCACGCTCAAGGAGAACGTGCGCGCGGAGCTCGACTTCGTGTCAGTGTCGATCGCTCCCGGCGACTCGGTAGTGGCCATCGGGGGCGCGGTCACTTGCATGGCCGCCGTCTGCCTGGAGCTTCCTTTCTTCGATTCCAGGAGGGTGGACGGGCACATTCTGGGGTTGGAGGAAACGGAGAGGGCCGTGGAGATGCTGTCGCGCATGACAGCGAGCGAACGCGAAAGGATGGGTTGCCTCGGGAGACGGCGTGCAGAGATCGCCGTGGCCGGGGGCGTCCTGCTCTGGCTGCTGATGAGGCATTTGGGCCTTCACGCCGTCGTCGTTTCCATACGCGGCGTGCGGTACGGGCTGGCGATAGATGCTGCCACTTTGTGATATCACAAGTATCGGCCCAGCGGCTCCCCGTCCAGCGCAATAGCGGCTCACTCCGGGCCAACCTGCAGCGTGCTTCCGTACGGCATCACAAATCCGGATATGATTCGGAAACTCTTCGGACCTTCGCGGCGTATTCTCCGATGTAGAGAACGAATGGAGCGTGCGGAGCACGGAGCGCCCTGCGCACCCGCCCAA
The DNA here is from genome assembly GCA_016928935.1 of Candidatus Eiseniibacteriota bacterium. Classification (GTDB taxonomy): domain Bacteria; phylum Eisenbacteria; class RBG-16-71-46; order JAFGJU01; family JAFGJU01; genus JAFGJU01. Next base: position 5,358 of record JAFGJU010000093.1, read on the forward strand.
AGCTAGTGCAGTCCTTTGTTCCGCCAACTTGTGTTTCTCCTCGACCAGAACACGTCCTGCCAGGGAAAAGACGGTCTCTCCGTCTGGAGCGGGCGTAGTTGCATCTTTTCGGAAA
>JAFGJU010000094.1 GCA_016928935.1 Candidatus Eiseniibacteriota bacterium
GGAGCGTCCTTGTGGGTCAGGAGGTACAGGTGGCCGCCACCGGCAGTCGCGCCGGTAACGGCGTCCTCCACGTCGCACACCTTTTTCCACGGTGTGTCCGCCGCGCCCAGCGAAGCGACCGGCGCGATATAGATGGTCAGCTCATTCTGGACTCCGTGCGCCACGATGCCGGCGGCGTAATCGGAGCCCGGGTCAGTCACCACGATGGGGATGTCCGAAGTCTCCACCTTGACCAGGGGAGACAGCTCGTGCCCCAGGACCGCCAGGTCCTTGTCGGGGTCGTCTCCCATCACGTGCAGGAAGACCTTGCTCTTCTGATAGCGCTCGATCGGGCTCATCCCCTCCGTCAGCTTCTGGAGCCGGATGTAGAAGAACGACTTCCCGTCGCCCCGCCAGTTCACCTCGCCGAACTGCGCCCTGTCTATGGGCTTATCGGCCTCCGCCCCGGTCGCAGTCTCTATAACGTGTATGGCGGCGTCCTCTGAGCCGGCGGCGGATATGCCGTAGGCCATGTAAGTACCGTCCCAGGACGGCTCAAAATAGTTGATGGCGTGCGGCGTTCCGGTGGCCTTGGCGTAAGTGTCGGGGTCGACCAGGAGTCTTTCCTGACCGCCAAGTCCGTTCCGGACGTAAAGCTTGAACACGTTGTCCTGAGGCAGTCGCTTCAGGTAGAAGTATATGTCGTTCGGCAGTCTTCTGACGTCCCAGATCCTTGCCGAGAGTGCCTCGTCGATGGTCTGCATTCGCTCCAACAGTTCTTTGCGGCCGGGAATCCGGTCGAGGATGCTCCTGGTGTAGTCGGCCTGGGACTTTGCCCACGCCTGGACCTCCGGGTCGGACAGGTTTTCCATGTAGCGGTAGGGGTCATCGACTTGAAGGTTGAAATAAGTGTCCGTGACGATTTTCACGGGCGCAGGTTGGGGTGCCGTCGCCGGTGTGGCCGCGGCACCGCTCTCAGAATCGCTCGCGAGGCAGGCACAAGCCCACGCGACCTGCAGGCAGACAACTGCGAAAAGAACGATCTTGAAGCACGGTTTCATAGGGTGTCCTCCTCCCGGCAGGGCCGGGTCAATGTCCTGTGCCTTGGGGCCCGGTCCCGCTGCTGCGGGCGAACCCCCTCGCCGCTTCAGACGTCAAAATACATGGCCACCTCAAATGGATGGGGCCGGTTCCTCACGCTGTAATACTCCTCGCGCTTGACTTTTATCCATTCCTCCAGTTGGCCCGGGTCGAACACGCCGCCTCTCAGCAGAAACTCAGAGTCCCGCTCCAGCGCGTCCAGCGCCTCCCTGAGGGAACCGGGCAGCGGCTTGATGGACTTTCGCTGCTCCTCGGTCCAGGTGAATATGTTCTGGTCGATGGGGCCGAATCCCAGTTTCCGCGGGTCGAGCTTCCTCTGAATCCCGTCTATGCCGGCCATGAGCTGCACCGCCATTGCCAGGTATACGTTGGAAGTGGCGTCGGGAGGCCGGAATTCGAAGCGTGCCGTGTCGGGCCGGTCGGCGTACTTGGGCACCCTGATCGCGGCGCTCCGGTTGCCGAGGCTGAAAAAGGCGTTCACCGGGGCCTCAAACCCGGGAACCAGGCGGCTGTAGGAGTTTGTGGTAGGGTTGGTGAACGCGAGGATCGCGGGTCCATGCGTCAACAGTCCTCCTATGTAGAAGAGGGCGACGTCGCTCAACTTGCCGTATCCGTCGGCGTCGAAGAACAGATTCCGTCCCTTCTTGTGAAGCTGCTGGTGGAAATGCATGCCGTTCCCGGCCTCGCCGTAAAGCGGTTTCGGCATGAAGGTGACCGTCTTCTGGTGCCGGTGAGCGGTCATCTTGGTCACGTACTTGACCACCTGTGTCACGTCGCCGCAGCGCAGAAGGCCCATCAGCGGGGTCTCGATCTCGCACTGGCCCGGGCCTCCGACTTCGTGATGATGATACTTCACCTCGATGCCCATGGATTCGAGGAGCATCACGATTTCGCTTCTCAGGTTGAAAAGCTGGTCCTTGGGCGGAATCGCGTGGTAACCGCCGTGAAGCGGTATGAGGTGGCCGTGTCCGCCCCGAGCGCTCTGCCAGTCGGCCTCGTTGCTCTCGACCATGTACGAAGCGGCGTTCACCCGGTTCTCGAAAGACACGCTGTCGAACACGTAGAACTCGTACTCCGGGCCCCACCGGCTCTCGTCGGCCAGCCCGAGCTCTCGCAAGTATGCCTCGGCGCGGACGGCTATGTTGCGCGGGTCGCGCACGAACGGCGTCTTGTCGTCCGCCTCGTAAGCGGAGCAGATGAAGCTCAGGCACGGGACGTCCCAAAACGGGTCGCGGAACTCGGTGGAAAGGTCCAGCATGAGCACCATGTCGCCGGCCTTGACGGGCCTCAGGCCCACGGCAGAGCCGTCGAACGCGACGCCGTTCTCCACGAGGTCCTGGGTGAACTGGCCGGCGGGGAGAGAAACGTGGCGCCAGCGGCCACCCAGGTCGGTGAACTTGAGGTCGATCATCCGAATGCCGTCGTTCAAAATGTGGGACTTGGCGGCGTCAAAGCTTTTGAACATTGTCACACTCCGGGCCAACGCCTGTTCTTGTTCCGGATAGGGCAGCTTGATCCTGTGAGCCGGACCGATTCCGACGGCGCCCCGACCCGAGGCGGCCGGGGCGCGTCAGACTCGAAGTTGCCGCGATTGCAGCAGATCGGGCTTCCCGCGAACGCCGGGACCGTCAGTTCGCCCCGGGGCAGGCGGGAGAGCCGTCACCGCCGACGTGCGGCGGGCTTTCTACTCGAGGACGTAGATTTTCTTCTTGGCGCACATGTCCTTCAGTATCTTGGGCCAGACAGTAACGCTGACCTCTCCCAGGTGCGCTTTCTTGAGAATCGCCATCATCGTGCGCGACTGCCCGATTCCGCCGCCGATGCTCAGGGGCACTTCCATGCTCGTTATGGCCTTGTGGTACGGCAGCTTCAGCCAGTCGAGCTGTCCCGTCAGCTCGAGCTGCTTCTTGAGCGTCGTGGGGTTCACGCGTATTCCCATCGAAGTGAGCTCGTGCCGGCGCTTCGTGATATGGTTCCAAACTAGGATGTCCCCGTTCAGGCCGTGCATGGGCCTACCGTCCTCGGACACGGTCTCGGTGACCCAGTCGTCGTAGTCGGCGGCGCGCATCTCGTGCGGGTAGCCGTCCTTGAGGGTCCAGCCCACGCCGATGATGAAGACCGCCGGGTATTTCTGGAGTATGGCGGTCTCTCTCTGTTTGCGCGGCAGGTCCGGAAACATGTCCAGTATTTCCTCCGCATGCAGGAACTTGAGCTCGTCCGCCATGTCGGGCCACTGCTTGGTCTTGAGCTTGGGGTACATCTTCTGAACGTGGTCCTCGGCGCCCTTCAA
>JAFGJU010000095.1 GCA_016928935.1 Candidatus Eiseniibacteriota bacterium
CCGTCGCGGCGCCACGCGGGCGCGCGGCGTGAGACAGGCGGGTGCGATGATCGAACGTTACACGCGGCCCGAAATGGGCGCCCTCTGGAGCGACGACAGAAAGTTCTCCACGTGGCTCGAGGTGGAGACCGTCGTCTGCGAGGAGGGCGAGAAGCTGGGGTTGTGTCCGCCCGGCACAGGCCGCAAGGTTCGGGAGGGCGCGCGCTTCGACGCCGGCAGAATAGCCGAGATCGAAGGGCGAGTGCACCACGACGTCATCGCGTTCCTCACGAACGTGTGCGAACACCTGGGCGACGAGTCCAGGTTCTTTCATTTCGGCCTGACGTCCTCCGACTTGCTGGACACTTCACTGGGAGTGCTTTGCGGGCAGGCGTGCGGCATCGTCCAGCGCGAGCTGGGAACGCTGTGCGACGTGTTGCGGGGCCTTGCGCTCGAGCACCGCAACACGACCATGGTCGGCCGGACGCACGGCATGCACGCTGAGCCCATCACGTTCGGGCTGAAAATGCTCGTCTGGTACGAGGAGACGCGGCGGAACCTTGCGCGGACGGAGGCGGCCAGAGAGGCGGTGTCGGCCGGCAAGTTGTCGGGTGTGGTGGGGACGTTCTCGCACGTGCCCCCTGAGCTGGAGGAGCGGGTGTGCGCGAGGTTGGGCCTCAGGCCGGAGCCGGCGGCGACCCAGGTCGTGCAGAGGGACAGGCACGCGGAGCTCCTCTCGGCGTTGGCGATAACGGCGGCCAGTCTGGAGAAGTTCGCCACCGAGATCAGGCACCTCCAGAGGACGGAGGTGGGCGAGGCGGCAGAGGGGTTCGGACAGGAGCAGAAGGGCTCCTCCGCCATGCCGCACAAGCGAAACCCGATACTCTGCGAGAGAATCTGCGGCCTCTCCCGGGTCGTCAGGGCGAACGCGCTGGCCGCGACCGAGAACGTGGCGCTGTGGCACGAGAGAGACATCAGTCACTCTTCGGTCGAGCGCATCATAATTCCCGATTCGTTCATTCTGGTTGACTACATGCTCGGGACGTTCATAACCATGCTGAGGACTCTCGAGGTTCGGCCGGCGAGGATGAAAGAGAACCTGGAATGGTCCAAAGACGCGATCTTCTCGCAGCGCGTTATGCTCGAGCTCACGCGTCGCGGCATGAGGCGGGACGAAGCGTACGGGCTCGTACAATCGCTGGCGAAGGAGGCGTGGGCCGGAGGGAGCTTCAGGGAGGCGGCGATGAGGGACGAAAAGCTGGCCGGCCTGCTTGATAGGGCGACGCTCGAAGAGTGCTTCGACCTCGACTACTTGCTGAGACACGTGGATTCCGTGTACAAGAGAGTGCTGGGAAGCTGAGCCGGGCTGAGGCCGGGGGCGCGTCCGCCGTTCCCCGGAGGGTCGCGTCCGCCGGGGACGCCGTGGCCCGAGGACAACGCGTCCGGCTTGCCGGCCCTGTCTTTCAACCGCCAAGAGACGACGTGGACGTTGAAGTAGAGACGCTGTCGATAATCGGCCGCGCCGACGATTTGGTCGCCGAAGAGCTGCGCGGCCACGGACTCAGACTCACCGTGGCGGAAGCTCGTCACCTCGCGCGTCTGATTGGCCGCAATCCCACCAAAGTCGAGGCCACCATCTTCGACATCATGTGGAGCGAGCACTGCTCGTACAAGAGCAGCAGGCATCTGCTCAAGGAACACCTACCGACCGAAGCCCGGAACGTGGTCTTGGGTCCGGGCGAAGACGCCGGAATCATAAAACTGTGTGAACACGAGGGAGAGAGCTTCTGCCTGGTGGTGGCGCACGAGAGCCACAACCATCCTTCTCAGGTCATGCCGTTCGAGGGCGCGGCCACAGGCATCGGGGGCATTGTGCGGGACGTCTATTGCATGGGCGCGGACGTCTGCGCAGTGATGGACGCTCTGCGGTTTGGGGACCCGCACGGTCCGCACAAGAACAAGGTCAGGGAGGTGGCCTCGGGGGTGGTGTCGGGAATCTGGCAGTACGGGAACGCGCTCGGCGTGGCAAACATGGGGGGAGACGTCTGTTTTGATGCCTGTTACGACGAAAACTGCTTGGTCAACGTCATCGCGATGGGAGTGGTCAAGGAGCGCGAAATAGTGAGGAGCAGGGTGCCGGCGGCCGCGGCCCGAGAGCGCTACGAGCTGATTCTCTTCGGAAAGCCCACGGATGCGAGCGGTTTCGGCGGGGCCGCGTTCGCCTCGGACGTGCTGGACTCCGACGAGCTTTCCGAGTCCAAGGCGGCGGTGCAGGTGCCGGACCCGTTTCTGAAGAGGATTCTGGCCGAGGCCAACAAGAAGATGTTGGAGCTGGTGCACTCGCGGGGCCTGGAGATAGGCTTCAAGGACCTGGGTGCCGGCGGCATCGCTTGCGCGACATCCGAGATAGCGGCTGCGGGAGGCTTCGGCGCGCTGATAGACCTCTCCAAGGTGCCGGTGGAGACTCCCAAGGCGGGGGGCGAGCTTCCTCCGGAAGTCGTGGTATGCTCGGAGACCCAGGAGCGGTTCGTGCTCGCGGTCCCTTCGTCAGTCACCGGGGAGATTCTGCACATATACAACGAGGAGTACGAGCTTCCCCATATCTACCACGGGGCCAGGGCAGTCGCGATAGGGAGCGTGACCACAGACGGCGTGTACAGGATCGTGACGGGCGCAGGACGGGAGGCGGCGTCCGGCGGCGGTTTTGTGCTCGGAGGTGCCGCTTCCGCAGGCAGGGGCCGGGTGGTTTCGGAGGGATTGGGTCAGGGAGGGTCGAGGGACGCGCAGGCCACGGCGGCACAGAGGTTACTGTGTGACGTGAAGGCCGACGTTATCACGTCCGGGATAACAATCCGGCGCGAGTCCAGGGTCGCCGAGTGTCAGGAGTGCGAACCCCGGTTCGCCCCGCCGAAAGACCTGGGGGAATTTTTGCTCGAGCTCCTGGGGTCCCCGAACGGCGCGTCACGATGGCCCATCTTCAGCTTCTACGACTGTGAGGTAGGCGGCCGGACCGTCATCCGGCCGGGTGACGCCGACGCCGGGGTGTTCGCGCCCCTGCCGGGAAGCCCGGTGGGAGTGGCGGTGTCAGTGGATGGCGCGCCCGCCTACGGGAAGATCTCGCAATACTGGGCAGGGGCTCATGCAGTGGCGGAGTCCATGCGGAACGTGGCGTGCGTCGGCGCAACGCCAAGGGCACTGAGCGATTGCCTCAACTTCGGCAGTCCCGAAGACCCGGATGTGTTCCACGGGTTTGAGGAGACACTCAGAGGCGTAGGCGACGCGGCCCGCAGGATCTGTCAAGTGGATCGCACCGACCCTTCGTCGGCTGAACCCGTGCCCATAGTGACCGGAAACGTCAGCTTTTACAACCAGACTGCGACGGGCAAGGCCGTGGCGGCCTCACCGATAGTCGCGTGTTACGGCGTGATGGAAGACTACAGCAAGGCAGTGACCATGGGGCTAAAGCGGCCGGGGTCGCTGCTCTTTCTGATAGGGCGACGCTACGACGAGCTGGGAGGCTCCCTCTACTACGAGCGCCTTCTGGGCTGCGTCGGACGGAACGTTCCCCTGGTGCGCTTCGGCGTGGAGCGGTCGGCCATTCGGCTGGTTCTGGGGGCGATCGACCGCGGGCTTCTGGAGGCCTGCCACGACGTGTCGTCCGGCGGTGTGGCCGTGACCCTGTCGGAGATGTGCATGGCGGGGCGCGACTCGTGCGGAGCAGGCGTGGACCTGACTGGCGTGGCCGGCATCCCGAATGGGGCGGGCTCCGACGGGGACAGCGGCGCGGCCCGTTCCGCGGGCGTCGCCTGGACGGGCGGCCTCAGGTACGACAGGAAGCTCTTCAGTGAATCGCCCGGCTTCGTCGTGGAGGTGGCCTCGCAGAACGTGAACGATCTCTCCAAGCTCGCCGCGGAGACGGGCGTCAAGCTATTCCGGCTGGGCGCCGTGTTGAATGAGCCCGTGCTGCGGGCGCGGGACAACGGAAAAACGGTGCTGGAAGCAACGGTCGGCGACATCAGGAAGGTCTGGTCGCGCGGGCTGGAACACGCACTGGCTTGACGCTTACAGTTCTCTAAGATGAGGTCTTGACTTGAAACCCAGAGTCGCGGTGATTCAGTTTCCCGGTGTCAACTGTGAGTACGAGACCCAGCGCGCGCTCAACGCAGCCGGGCTCGACGCGGAGGTGTTTCGCTGGAACCTCGACGTTGGAAGGCTCTCGAGCTTCGACGCTTTTCTCCTTCCGGGCGGGTTTTCGTACCAGGACAGAGTCAGGGCCGGCGCAATAGCGGCCAAAGACTCAGTCGTCCAGGAGGTCGCGCTCCAGGCGGACAGGGGGAAGCCCGTCCTCGGGATCTGCAACGGGGCGCAGGTGCTCGTCGAGGCGGGCATGGTGCCGGGTCTCTCGCCGGGCCGGGTGGAGATGGCGCTCGGCCCCAACAGGACCGACGGACGGAGTGGGTATCTCTGCGAGTGGGTCTTCCTGAAGGCAGTCGAGCCCGGGCGCGCGGCCTTCACGTGCGCGATGAGAGAAGGTCAGGTCGTGCCGCTTCCCATAGCCCACGCGGAGGGCAGGTTCGTGACGCGCTCCCCCGGCACGCTGGAGGCCCTCGAAAAGGAGCGGCTGCCCCGGCTCCTCTACTGTTCCCAGAGCGGCGAGGTCGCGACGGCCTATCCTTCGAACCCCAACGGCTCCGTCTTGTCGGCCGCCGCCGTGTCGAACCGGAAAGGAAACGTCATGGCCATGATGCCCCACCCCGAGCGTGCGGCATGGCTCTCACAGGTGCCGGACCGGATTACGGGCGCCTGGGGACAGGCCAGGTTGGAGGCCAGGGGGGACCGGACCCGGATGTCGCAGCCGGGTCCCGGCCGCGTGGTGTTTGAGTCGTTGCTGCAGTATCTGAAGTAGGTGATGGAGTGAGCACTCTGGAGAGCAGGGACGCAGGGCCCGCGATTCGAGGGAAGGCCGGCGTGTCGGCCATCTGCGTTCGGCCGATAGGGACGGACCTCGTGGCGGCCACCGCGTTCGACACCCTGTCCCGCAAGATGGGTTTCGGAAACGTGCTGGAGTCGCTCAGGCGCGAGACACTCTGGCTTCTGAGCTTCGACTGCGAAGAGAGTAGGGCCGCGGAGCTGACGGCCGCCCTGGCCGAGAACACGGGCATCTTCGTGAACCCGAACACGCACCGTCACGTCCTCGTGCCGCCCGGTCGGCCGATTCCAGCCGGCCGGGCCGACTGTTTGGAGACCGTGGCGGCGGCACTCTGGTCGTACGACGACCCACAATCCGGGCCGGTCGAAGCGGCGGTGCGAGAGCGCATGAAGATGACGGAGCTCCTCGGCCTGAGGCGGATGACCGTCTGGTGGCCGGGTGTCAGGGGCGCCGCGGAGAGAGGCAGACGGCCCGCGGAAGTGGTGCTGTCCCTGGTGGCAACCCGGTCCAGGTTGGAGGGGCTCTTGGCGAACCCACACTCGGAGGGATGGTATCTTGTTGAAAGCCCGCACACCCCTGCTATGATGCTTGCGGCCGTGGAAGAAATCGAGGGGAGACAGGACGGATTACCCGATGAATGACAGGAAGGCACACGCAGTCGACCGTTTCCGCGACGGGTGCGGCGTCTTCGGCGTGTACGGCGCGGGCAGCGCGGCCGAGCTCGTGTACTTCGGCCTCTACGCACTCCAGCACAGAGGGCAGGAGAGCGCGGGCATAGTGTCTTCAGACGGCGAGTGTGTGAGGGGACACAAGGGCCTCGGACTCGTGAGCGACGTGCTCACGGCCGATGTGCTGGCGGGCCTGCCGGGCAGTCTTGCGATCGGGCACAACCGCTATTCCACAACCGGCCGCACAACCCTGGAAAATGCGCAGCCCCTCCTGGTCAACTATCGGGGAGGGAAGCTGGCCGTCGCCCACAACGGCAACCTGGTCAATGCCAGGGTGCTGCGCGAGAAGATGGAGGCACGCGGCTCCATCTTCCAGACCACGATGGACACGGAGATAGTGGCACATCTGATAGCTCACTCCAGAGCTCGCTCGATTGAGGGCAAGCTAAAGGACGCGCTCTCCCGGGTGAGAGGCGCGTTTGCGCTCGTAATGATGACTGAAGATAGGCTCATGGGGGCTTGCGACCCAAGAGGCTTCAGGCCCCTCTGCCTCGGGAAACTGGACAAGGGCTGGTGCCTCGCGTCCGAGACGTGCGGCCTCGACATAATCGGCGCCAAGTATGTCAGGCCGGTCGAGGCCGGCGAGGTCGTTGTCATCGGCAAGGACGGGGTGCGGAGCTCGAAGGCGCTGAAGAGCACCGGCAAGGCCCACTGCATCTTCGAGCTCATATACTTCTCGAGGCCTGACAGCACCGTGTTCGGAGAGAGCGTGGACAAGGTGAGAAGGTCACTCGGCCGGACGCTGGCCGAGGAGTCCCCGGCCCGGGCCGACATCGTCATGGCGGTGCCAGACTCGAGCAATTCGGCGGCGTTGGGGTTCGCAGAGGGCTCGGGGCTTCCGTTTGAATTGGGGCTGATAAGGAATCACTACGTGGGCCGCACCTTCATAGACCCGGTTCAGCGAGTCAGGGACCAGGCGGTCAAGGTGAAGTTCAATCCTGTGAGAGACATCCTCAAGGGCAAGCGGGTCGTGGTGGTGGACGACTCCATTGTCCGGGGCACGACCAGCAGGAAGCTGATCAGACTCATCAGGAAGGCGGGGGCCAGAGAGGTGCACTTCAGAGTGGGTTCACCGCCCATCGTCGGCTCCTGCTTCTACGGAATCGACACGCCCAGCAGGGCCAGGCTCATCGCCTCCAGCCATTCGGTGAGCGAAATAGCGAAGTTCCTTGGAGTCGACACACTGGCGTACCTCTCGCTCGAAGGCCTCAAGTCCTGCGTCACGAAACCAGATGATTACTGCTACGCGTGCTTCGGCGAGTGCTATCCGGAGCCGGTAGGGGAGAACGGCGGCAAGTTGGTTCTGGAGGGGAACTGCAGGTAGCAGTTGAGTGCGACTCGACGCGTCTTCGGGACTCCTGGGTCTACGCCTTCACCCCCGCGTCCTTCATCATTCTCTGGAAGTTCCTGCGCGAAACGCCCGCCATTTCCGCCGCAAGCGTGACGTTCCTGTCGGCCCTGTGGAGTATGCTCTCCACAAACTGCTTCTTGAAAGCGAGCTTGGCCTCGAGGTAGTTGGTGGGCATCGTGCCACCGGCCCCGGGCGCTGCGGCGCCGGAGTCCTGGCCGCCTGTTCCGGCGGGTCCGGCCTTCCCGGTCCGCTCCGTCTTGTCCGGGCCTCCGAAGAAGTTGAAGTCCTCGTTCTTGAGCACTCCGTCGGAGCACGCGAGCACGGCCCCCTCTATTCTGTTGCGAAGCTCCCGGACGTTTCCGGTCCAGTCTTGGTCCTGCAGCGCCGGCAGGACGCCCTCCGCGACGCGCTGTACCGGCTTATCGAACCTGACGGAGAACTCCCTCACGAAGTGCTCCACAAGCAGGGGTATGTCCTCCTTCCTGTCCTGGAGCGGCGGCACGTGAATGCAGATGGTTCCGAGCCTATCGTAGAGGTCCGCGCGGAACTTCCCGCGTTCGACCAGCTCCGCCAAGTTCTTGTTCGTGGCCGCAATGAAGCGCGCGTTTGTCGTGAGCGTCTCGTTCCCTCCCACCCGCCTGAACTCGCGGTATTCCAGCACTCGCAGCAGCTTTCCCTGCACAAACGGGTCGAGGTCGCCGATCTCATCCAGGAACAAAGTCCCCTTCGTGGCCAGCTCGAAACAGCCTATCCTCTGCTCCACGGCATCCGTGAAAGCGCCCTTCTCGTGTCCGAAGAGCTCGCTCTCCGCCAGCAAAGCAGGCAGACGGAAGCAGTCGGCGACGACGAACTCCTCGGCCTTCCTCGCGCTCCTTCTGTGTATCTCCCTCGCCACGAGCTCCTTTCCGACGCCCTTCTCGCCGACGATAAAGACGGTGCCGTCGACGGGCGCCACCGTGTCAATCTGCATGAAGAGCCGGTTCATGGCCTCGCTCGCTCCGACCATCTGCCGCGCCCTGTGGAGGTTTTCCTTCTTGAGCAGGTGGCTCTGTCGCCTCCAGTTGCTCACCTGGAGCGCCCGGTCTATGACGGCCTTGAGCTCGTCCACGGGCCTGTCCTTGGTCACGAATTCGAAGGCGCCGCTCCTGATTGCGGCCACCGCAGTGCGCGGCTCCCGGGCGTCCGTGACCATTATCACGTTTATGAGGGGCCTGCTGTGCCGTATCTCGGAAAGCACTCTGAGGCCTGCCTCGTCCTCTTCCTCGAACTTGACGTCCAGCAGGACGAGGTCCGGCTCGTCCCTCATGACCTTTGCCAGCGCCTCGGATGGACTCGAAGCCGTGAGACAGAAGTATGAATCCCCGAGGTCGTCCACGGTTTCCTCCAGGTATCTCCTGTCGTCGTCCGCCACGAGAACCTTGGGCAGCTTGGATTCGCCACCTTTCCTAGTCATGAACGCTTCCTCCAGGTTTCCACCTTCTCAACAGGACCTTCATTGAAGTCCCATGTTCCACGCTGTCGACCCAGATGTTGCCCCCGCGGGAATTGAGCACCTTCCTGGCGTGCGGCAGGCCGAAGCCGTGGCCCGCGTCGTCGGGGTGCTCCGTGAAGATGGCCTCGCGGTGCTCTCGCGGGATGCCCGGGCCCGTGTCCGACACTGTCAGCACGACGGCCCCGGGCTCGTGGCTGACCTGACAGACGAGCCGTCTCTTGGGTGAGAGCCGCATGGCAGCCATGGAGTTGCTGATCAGGTTTTCGACTATGTTGCTCAAGTGCGACTTGCTGATACTGACGCAGTCGTCTCTGTCCCACGAGAACTGGAACGCCACCTCCACTCCCATCTCCTTGAGCGCACCCTTCTTGGCGTTCACGACCATTCTGACGGTGTCGACGAGCGAACAAGCAGGGTTCTCCTCCATGACGCGCCGGACCTGGGCGAGCTTGGCCCGCAGCGCCTCGAGGCCCTTGAGGATCCTCGCCACGCTCTTCGCGCTCACGTCGCGCTCCTTCTGGACCGCGTCGTTGGCGGCCTTCAGGGCGCCGTAGAGCATGCCGCTGAGAGATGCGATCTCGAGACCCGTCTCGCGGTCGTACTTCGTCACTCCCAGCAGCGCGGCAAGTCCGACCAACTGGGGATACACTATTGAACAAAACTCCTCAGTCCTGGCCTTGAGCCTTTCCCTTGAATTCCCCGCGAGAGAAGGGTCCAAGGAGAGGCGGCTGTAAGTGCGTATCAGGCTGACGATCGTGCCTCGGCTCCAGCCCCCGTGCTCGAACTCCCTGTAAGACTCGAGCAGCGCCTCCACCAGTCTCGCGCGCTGCGGCTCCTTCCCCAGGCGCCTCAGGGCGACCCACTGTCCCAGCTTCACTCCCACGATGCCCGCGAAGAAACAGGCGGTGATACCGTAGAGCGCGGCGACAGTCGTGACCAGGGCGCTAGTGGCGTAGATGATGAGTATGACGAGAAACGGGGAGGACAGGAGCAGCGTGCGATGAGGCCGCATCCCCGTCATGCTGGTCGTGAGGCAGGCCGCGAAGATCGCCGTGAGAAGCGCCAGGGTAACGTAGGGGAACTTGCTGGCCCGTTCTATGGACAGCTCCAGGCGGTTCGCCACTGTGTTTAGACTGTCGAACGCACGGACGTCGCCGGCGGCCGCGAAATAGTCTGCTGCCCGCCTGTAGTACGCCAACGCCTCGAGCGGTTCCGGGGTCTGGCTCAAAAGCTGGTCCGCGTCCGTCGCGGCCTGGGTGCCGAGCTGTTTCGCGGCGGCCCGTCTCAAGGCGGCCACGGCCTTCAGGCTGTCCTCGGTCTGGACTGCTGCGAGAGCCGAGTCGGTGGGGGGCAGCGCGGCGCCCACACCCGCCGACGGGCCGGGCTGCTCCGCCTGCGCGAACCCGCTACAGCAGAAAACGGCCAGCGCTCCGCAGAACATGCACAGCGCCGCGATATGGACTGACGTAGTTCGAGCATTCATGGCGACCTCACTTCCGCCGCCTAAAGTAGGGCCTCAGGTGGGGCTTGTCAAGCCCCGGCGCGGTCGGAGCCGTGGGAACCGCGTGGCCTCACATCTTCGGTAGGCTGCTCTTGTGACGTATAAGCTGCAATGTGATAGAGTGACAGCATTCGGAGACCGTCCGAGTCGGGGCAGTGCGTTGCGCAACGGAGGGCCTAATGGTTAGGGGCGGGTCAGTCTGCGGGCAGGGCGGCAGCTGCGTCTCGCGGCCCGCGCCTCGTGAAATCGTGGAGGTGAGGTGGCGACTCCCTGCGTTCGGGGGGGCCAGCGACATCTACGTGTCCAGTTGGGCCGACATCGGTTGGGGCCCGTCTGCCTCGTTGCCGCGCCGGAGGCGAGGTCTGCATAAACCCACGAAGGACGGCGGCGCTTCTTCGGGTCCTGGTCTGCCCGGCGGGTGTGGGAGTCCACCCGGCGTCCGCACACTCCGGTTTTGGCGTCAGATGAGTTCTTGTTGGAGCTCCGTCCGGCGGCCTGTGCCGCGGAGCACTGGGGAGGTTTCGCGATGCTTACCAGATCGTTCCTGGCTCTTGTCTCGTCCTGCCTGTTCTGTGTCGTGTTCTGCGTTTCGGTGGGGCATGCGGATGAACTCACAATAGAACGCATCTGCGACGCCCCCGACCTGAGCGGCCCGAATCTTAGGGAGGTCAAGATCTCGCCCGACGGCGCGTACGTCGCGTTTCTGAAGAACAGGCATGACGATTCTGAAAGGTATGACCTGTGGGTTTACACTCTGGCCGGGAAGATCCCGAGGATGATAGTAAATTGTGATTCGATTACTGCGGGCCCAGAGGCCTTGTCGGACGGAGAGAAGGCTTACCGAGAGCGCAAGCGCGTGTTTGCGACAGGCATTGTCGACTACTCGTGGTCGCACGACAGTAGACACCTGCTGTTCACCCTGAGCGGGGACGTATACGGCTACGACCTGACGAAGCCGCATCCGGACGCCATGACGCGGCTAACCGAGACGCCCGAGTTCGAGACGGACGCCCGCTTTTCGCCCAAGGACAGCTACGTGTCCTTCATTCGCGACGACGA
>JAFGJU010000096.1 GCA_016928935.1 Candidatus Eiseniibacteriota bacterium
CCCACGGAGGCGACGCAGGCATTCATCATCGGGTTCCTGAGGAGGGACTACGGCGCCGCCGGTCTGTTCGTGCTGGCCAAGAGGGGAGCGATGGACCCGGTACAGATCGTCGTGGGCCTCGTGACCGTAACACTGTTCATACCGTGCTTCGCGAATTTCCTGATGATAATCAAGGAAAGAGGCCTCAAGGTGACTCTCGGGATAGTCGGGTTCGTGTTTCCATTTGCGTTCCTGATGGGAGGACTTCTCAATCTCGCCCTGAGGCACCTGAGGATATTGTGAGCGGAGGAACGATGGAACAAGAGAGAAAAGAAGAGATGCTGGAGCTGCTCTGGACACTACGGGAGGGCGGGGACGAGCTGGTCAGCAAAGCCTTGAAGGCGAGCAAGGACGAGAACCCGGCGGAGGTCATGGACACTCTGATCTCTGAGCGGCTGGTCGACACCCACGGGGACAAGGTCACGATGACCGCGAAGGGGGAGGAAATCGCCCGGGAGATAATCAGGCGTCATCGGCTGGCGGAGGTGTTGCTCGCACAGGTGCTGGACGTGGAAGACGCCGAGATGGACGACGCCGCGTGCAAGTTCGAGCACATACTGAGCCCGCGGGTGACGGACAGCATCTGCACCTTCCTGGGGCATCCGCCCGTCTGCCCGCACGGAATGCCGATACCTCCGGGTCCGTGCTGCAAGAACGCGGAGACGAAGCTGGAGCCGCTCGTCGTGAAGCTCACCAATGTCGAGGTCGGCGCCGACGTGGCCGTCGTGTTCATCGCCCCGGCGCTGCACGCGACTCTGGACCGGCTGGCCGGGTTCGGTGTCGTGCCGGGCAGCAAGATACGTCTCCACCAGAAGACCCCGTCCTACGTCGTGCAGGTCGGAGAGACCACGGTGGGGCTGGATGAGGAGATAGCCAAGGGGATCTTTGTGAAGAGAGTGTAGGGGAAAGTGGCGGAGACTGGGGCGAGAGACGAACGCCGCCGGCGGCGCGGCAAGCAATGGTCACTGCAAGTTCGCAACGGGGCGGCGGTGGGCGACTCGGCCGGGATGCGCGCCCGGGCCAAAAAACCTTGACACGTTCTTTTTTGCGTCTGTATACTGCCGCACGTTTTCGAGTCATTGATTCCTCTGTCGGGCCGTTCCCTTCACGTTACTGAGGACTTCCCCCGAAGAAGCCCTGGAACAAAAGATGCAGGAGTTCGACCTTCTTGTAATCGGCGCCGGACCCGCCGGGTACGTCGGGGCCATCCGGGCCGCGCAGCTGGGCGCCAGAGTCTGTCTCGTCGAGAAGGCCGAGGTGGGCGGCGTGTGCATGAACCGCGGTTGCATTCCCACCAAGAGCCTGGTCGCGTTCGCCGAGCTCTACGAGAAGACGCAATCTTCCGCGGCGTTCGGAGTGCGCGTGGAGGGGCAGGTCACCGCCGACCTGGCCGCGGCCGTGCGGAGGAAGCGAGAAGTAGTGGCCACGCTCGTCAAGGGCGTGAGAAGCCTTCTGGTCAAGCGCGGCGTGACTCTTGTCAGCGGAGAGGCCAGCTTCGTGAACGAGCGCACGGTCGAGGTGGCCGGCGCGAGGACGACAGTCGGCGGGGCGGGCGCGGACGCGCACGCCGTCGCTTCGGCGGACCGTTTCTCCGCCAAGAAGATTCTGGTAGCCACGGGCTCCGAGGCGGCGGAGCTTCCCGGCTTGCCGTTCGACGGGTCGAGAGTGATGTCGAGCACGGAGGCGCTCGAGCTCGAGGCCGTCCCCAGGAGTCTGCTGATAGTGGGCGCGGGCGCGATAGGCTGCGAGTTCGCCTTCGTGTTTAGCGCTCTCGGGGCTTGCGTCACAGTGGTGGAGATAATGGACAGGGCCCTCCCGGCTGAGGACCGCGACATCTCGGCGGTCATGGAGAGAGAGCTCAGGAAACGGAAGATCGACCTCGTGACTGAGGACAGTGTGGTCTCATGCGCGGTGAACCCGGCGTCGGTAAGGTCCACGCTCAGGAGCGGGAGCGAGCTGGACACTGAGCGGGTTCTCGTCTCCGTGGGCCGGCGGTTCAACACGGCCGGGTTGCTTCTGGACAGAGCCGGCGTGAGATGCGGCCCGAAAGGCGAAATCCTTGCGGACGAACACATGGAGACCAGCTCGGCCGGCGTGTACGCGGCCGGCGACGTGGTGGGAAAGAAGATGTACGCCCACTCCGCCTCGAGGGAGGCGATAGTGGCGATTGAGAACGCTCTGGCGGACGGTTTCGCCGGGAACGACGCGTCGGAGGCCGGCCGCCTGCGCGAAGGCACGGCCGCCGGGAGACGGACGATGGACTACTCGGCGGTCCCGGCGTGCACGTTCACCCGGCCCGAGGTGGGAAGTGTGGGCCTCACCGAGGCCCAGGCCTTGGAGCTCGGCCTCAAGGTCAAGGTGGGGAGCTTCAACTTCAGGGCTCTCGGCAGGGCACAGGTGCTGGGAGAGATCGCGGGCATGGTCAAGGTCGTGGCGGACGCCGATACGGACGTAGTGCTGGGCTTACACGTAATCGGCCCTCACGCGACGGAGCTCGTGCACGAAGGCGTCCTGGCCGTGTCTCAGCGCTTGACTGCGAGGGCTCTCAGCGAGACAATACACGCTCACCCGACCCTCTCGGAAGCCGTGATGGAAGCGGCTGAAGGGGTGCGCGGGTTGTCGATTCACTCTCCGGCCTGACGCGGGACGGGACGCGCGCCGGCGCGCAGAGGCCGCGGAACGAGGGCCGCGAGGGCTCGGCCGCGGCGGGTCACAAGACAGGAAACGAGTCGCAGGATGGACGTGCTTGGACGCGTTTTTCGCGAAAACCTGGGCATAAAGCTGGCGGCGATCGCCCTTTCGTTCCTGGTCTACTTTCACGTTAGGACGGAGCGCGAGGAAGAGCGCACGTTTCGCGTGCCGGTGGAGCTTAAGGGGTTGCCGGATTCTCTGACATGGACCGGGGAAATGCCGGAAGACGTCAGCGTGACCCTGAGTGGGAAACTCAAGAACATACTCAGGCTCAGGCTGACGCCCCTGAGCATTGACGTGGACGTGTCGCGGGCAGGTCCGGGCCGGTTCCAGCGAGTGCTGTCTTCGGGGGACGTGCCCGTTCCGGCCGGCTCCAACTTGCTCGTCACACACTTCGCGGGAGCAGAGCACCTGGACATCGTGATAGAGAGAAAGATGTCGAAGCAAGTCCGAATCCTGCCTCTCGTCGCGGGCAGGCCGCCGCAGGGCTACGTGCTGACCGGCCCGCCGACCGCGGTCCCGGAGTCCACGACCGTCTCGGGTCCCGCAAGCATTGTATCCTTGACGGATTCGCTTTACACTGAGCCTATCGACGTCTCCGCGAGGAGCGAGTCCTTCTCGCAGAGGGTCGGGTTGGACTTGGAGGGGAAGCCTTATACTTCCTCCGAGTCCTTGGTAGAGGCGTTCGTGAGCATAGAAGCGGACAGTCTCCCGGCTCCGGAGGGCCGTGCCGCTGCCGACGAATAAGAAGCGCGCAGGCCGGCTGTGCCGTAGAGAGCGCGCGG
>JAFGJU010000097.1 GCA_016928935.1 Candidatus Eiseniibacteriota bacterium
CCTCCGCCTTCTCGGGCTTGTCGGGTATCTTCTTGAACACTTTTATCGCCCCCGGTTCCGGGCAGGCGTAGAAACATATGCCGCATCCAGTGCAGCCCTCGCCGGTGTACATGGCCGGATGGTAACTGTGCGCGTTCAGGCCCTGTGACATCACTATGCACTTGCGCGGGCACGCGTTTGCGCAGAGCTGGCACCCCTTGCACTCGGACGGCGAGAATTCTACGTAGGGGGGCTCCAACACCTGTGTGTTTTGTTTGACTTCTTGGGCCATCAATCGACCGCTCCTTGTGTTGAATGAGCATCCGGAATGAAGATCGCCGGGACGAGCCCACTGCGCCGCGAGCACCGTGGCGTCTCGGGCAAACAAACTAGTATAGCAGGGAAACCGGTCTCGCGCAACAATACCCGTCGGTGCGGGTGTGAGGTCGGGGTCAAGTTCGACGTGGACAGCGGCAACGCCACTCGTCTAGAATCCGGCTCGGGTGTCATCTCGTGACGCACGGCAGCGTTGGCTGGTCACCCTCGTCGGTTTTGCGGGAAGGAGGTTCGAGATGTGGAAGGAGTTCAAGGAATTCGCCATGAGGGGCAATGTGCTCGACATGGCGGTCGGCATCATAATCGGCGCCGCGTTCGGCACGATCGTGAGCTCGCTGGTGAATGACGTCATAATGCCGCCCATCGGTCTCCTGCTCGGGAACGTGGACTTCGGTAACTTGTTTGTGGTGATAAAGGAGGGGACCGTCCCCGGTCCGTTCCCCGACCTGAAGGAGGCTCAGGCGGCCGGTGCCGTGACCATTAACTACGGCAAGTTCATCAATACGATAATCACATTTGTGATAGTGGCGTTCGCGGTGTTCCTGCTCATCAGGGGGATGAACCGCCTGAAGAGACAAGAGGCGGCGCCGCCCGCGGCCCCGACCACGAAGGAATGTCCGTTCTGCTTCAGCACGATAGCGATAAAGGCGACTCGCTGCCCGTACTGCACGTCGTCGCTGAGCTCGTGACGAGCCGGTCACGAGCCGGCGGTGAGACGCCGAGGAGTCCATGGGAAAACGCTGGGGAGATGCTGGCGGGCCCTGGGGAGGCGGCGATAGGCCGGTCACGAGCCGGAGGTGAACCGGCGGCCGGCAGGCCGCGCTCCGACGCGGGCTCTGCTTGACTCCGGCGGAGACAGCGACCGCTCGGATACTGCGGGGATGCCGACCGGGGGAGCGACACGACCCGTTTCACGGTCTGTCGTTCCCCCGAGTCTTTTTCCGGAGGCGCGCGAGGCGCAGTAAGGAGCGTCCTTCCTGAAGACGTGTAGAGGGCCGTCCGGGAGTCCCAGGGTTTTCCGGAGGCGCGCGAGGCGCAGTAAGGAGCGTCCTTCCTGAAGACGTGTAGAGGGCCGTCCGGGAGTCCCAGCGGTTTTCCGGAGGTGCGCGAGGCGCAATAGGGCATCCGGAGTGACGTATAGCCTGTCGCTCTCTCAGCTGAAAAAGCTGCCGCAACCCCGCCCCGTAGGGTATAATTGAAGGTTGGCCTCAGCCGACCAGCACGCTGCACCGCCCCGGTCGTCGCTTGCCGCGGACCTGAGTTCCTGAGCCCTCTCCTGGGGCTAACTTATTGTGTGACACACTGATTGATATGCATGAACTCTCTGTAGCGCAAAGAATCGTGGAGATAGTCGAAGAGCAGGCCGCCAAGTCCGGTCTGGCCAGGGTCACGGCCATAAAGGTAAGAATAGGAAAGCTCTCGACCATCGTGCCCGAGGCCCTGAACTTCTGCTTTGGCTTTGCGACGGAAGATACGCTGGCTGCCGGAGCGGAGCTGGTGATAGAGGAAGTGGCCGCGGAGGCGAGGTGCAACTCCTGCGGGAAGACCTTCCCGGTGACGGAGGCCTACTTTCTGTTATGCCCGTCGTGCTCCAGTCCGGACACGACGCTTCTCAAGGGACAGGAGCTGGACTTGATGAGCATTGAGGGTGAGACGCCGGACGGTGAGAAGCCCGATGACGGGAGAACTGGGGACGTCACGCCTAAGCCCGGAGACAACGTACAGTGAAGCAAGAGACGGGAGAACAAACAGCCGGAGCCCCGAACGACCAGGGAGCGCACATGAAAGAAGTCAAGGTGTTGACCAAGGTTCTGAAGGCGAACGACATGATAGCGGCCGAGATCCGCTCGCTGCTCGATCTTCATGCAGTTCCCTGCTTGAACTTGATGAGCTCGCCCGGAGCTGGGAAGACCACGCTCCTGGAGAAGACCGCGAAGCTGCTTTCGGGCTCGCTGTCGCTGGCCGCAATCGAGGGTGACGTGGCGACCTCTCTGGACGGTGAGCGTCTTAACGCGGTCGGCATCCCGACCGTGCAGGTGAACACTGGAGGGGGATGCCATCTCGACGCCACAATGATAAAGGACGCGCTTCAGAACTTTGACCTGGACAAGACCGACTTGCTCTTCATAGAGAACGTCGGCAACTTAATCTGCCCTTCCACGTTCGACCTGGGCGAGCACGTGCGAGTGGTGCTGTTGAGTCTTCCGGAGGGTGAGGACAAGCCCCTCAAGTATCCGGCCATGTTCCTGAACAGCAGCGTGCTGGTGCTGAGCAAGGTCGACATGGTCGGGTGGAATGTCGGGACGCTCGCGGCGTCGAGAGCGAACGCCCTGAAGGTGAACCCGCGGCTCAAGGTGTTCGAGGTGTCGAGCACGGAGGGCACGGGCCTGAAGGAATGGGCTGATTATCTCAGGGCGCTGGTGGTGGAGAAGAAAAGGGGAAAGCGAGATTGAAAGGTCCGAACAGCAGGCGGCCCGAGCACGCGGGGGACGAGCACGCGGGGCACGAGCATGCGCGACACAAGCACACACTCACGAGCGCCGAGCCGAAAAGCCCGGCTGTCCCCGCGGTTTCCGGTGACTCTCCGGTGCGATACGAGGCCAAGATTCTGGGGTTGGTGCAGGGAGTGGGGTTCCGGCCGTTCGTGGCCAGATTGGCCAGAGAGCTCGGACTCGCCGGCTCAGTCATGAACGACGGCACTGGCGTGTTCGTGGATGTGGAGGGCCCGTCGAGAAGCGTCGAGGAGTTCTTCAGGAGACTGAAGCCCGAGGCGCCGCCGCTTTCGAGGATCTCCAGCGTGGAGAGATGCTCGCTTCCGCCTGCCCGCCACGCTTCGTTCGCGGTCAAGGAGAGCCTGAAGCCGGCCACTCGGTTCGCGCTCATCTCCCCCGACGTGGCGACCTGCGACGAATGTCTCGCCGAGATGCGGACCCCATCCGACAGGCGCTACAGGTACCCGTTCATCAACTGCACCAACTGCGGCCCCAGGTTCACCATCGTGACCGACGTTCCGTACGACAGGGTGCGCACGACCATGAACGTATTCCCGATGTGTGATGCCTGCGCCGCGGAATACGCCGACGACACGGACAGGCGGTTCCACGCCGAGCCAATCGCGTGTCCGGTCTGCGGGCCGTCCGTGCGGCTGGTCACGAGGTCGGGCGCGGCGGTGCCGGGTGAGCCGATTGAGCGCGCGGCGGAAATGCTGAGAGAAGACGCCATCGTGGCGGTGAAGGGACTGGGCGGTTACCACCTGGCGTGCGACGCTTCGAGTCCGCTGGCGGTGTCCACGCTCCGAAAGAGGAAGTGCCGTGAGGAGAAGCCGCTGGCAATCATGGTGCGCGACCTAGAAACCGCGAAGAGCATCTGCGCCGTCTCCGAGGCAGAAGAGCGCCTCCTGACCGGCGTCGAGAGGCCGATTGTGCTGCTGCGGAAACTGGAGGAGACGCACGCGGGGAAGGAGAGGGGCGTGGTGGAAGAGGGGGCCGGGGTGGAGGCGGGGTCTGCGGGCGCGAGCGAACAGGACTCTGCCGCCGTTTCAGTGGCCGAAGACGTCGCTCCCAACAACAAATACCTGGGTGTGATGCTGCCGTACACGCCGCTCCACCATCTTCTTCTCGAGAAACTCCCGGCCCTTGTCATGACGAGCGGCAACCTTACCGAGGAGCCGATTTCGTACGTTGACGGCGAGGCCGAGGTGAGGCTGGGCGCCATAGCCGATTACTTCCTCGTGCACAATCGCGAGATATTCACGAGGTGCGACGATTCCGTCATGCGAATCGTGCGCGGCAAGACGCAGCCGGTGCGCCGGTCGCGCGGCTACGTGCCCAACCCGATACCGCTGCCGTTCTCCGGTTTGCCGGTGCTCGCGGTCGGTGGGGAGCTCAAGAACACGTTCTGCCTTGTGAAGGGGGACCTCGCGTTTCCGGGCCATCACATAGGTGACTTGAAGAACCTGGAGGCGTACGACGCGTTCAGGAACGGCATCGAGCATCTGAAGAAACTGCTCTTCGTCGAGCCGGCCGCCGTCGCGTGCGACATGCACCCCGACTACCTCTCGACCCGCTACGC
>JAFGJU010000098.1 GCA_016928935.1 Candidatus Eiseniibacteriota bacterium
AGATGCTCCGCAGGGTGGCCCGCAACGTGGCCTCGGCCGACCTGGAGTTTGAGACTGAGGAGACAGTCGCGCGCATAGAGGAAGAGTTCTACCGCGCGATGGCCTCGCTGGACTTCCTGCCCAATTCACCCACAATCATGAACGCGGGCGCCGACCTTCAGCAACTGTCGGCCTGCTTCGTCCTGCCGGTGGAAGACTCCATGGAGAGCATCTTCGAGGCCGTGAAGAACACAGCGCTCATACACAAGAGCGGAGGCGGGACCGGGTTTTCATTCTCGAGGCTGAGGCCCAGGAACGACGTCGTGTTGTCCACCCGGGGCATCTCGAGCGGTCCGGTCTCCTTCATGGGAGTGTTTGACGCCGCCACTGACGCCATCAAACAGGGAGGCACGCGGCGCGGCGCCAACATGGGCATGCTGCGGGTGGACCATCCGGACATCCTGGATTTCATAACTGCCAAGAACAAGGAGCACTGTCTGAACAACTTCAACCTCTCCGTCGGCGTGACCGAACAGTTCATGCAGGCAGTGGAGAGGGACGAGGAGTACGACCTCATCAATCCGCGGACGAACGAGCCGGCGGGTAAGCTCAGAGCGAAGAAGGTGTTCAAGCTGATCGTCCTCATGGCCTGGAAGAACGGGGAGCCCGGCATAGTGTTTCTGGACAGGCTCAACCGCGACAACCCCACCCCGCACCTGGGCAAAATAGAGAGCACCAATCCTTGCGGTGAGCAGCCGCTTCTGCCGTACGAATCGTGCAACCTCGGCTCGATAAACCTGTCGCACATGGTGCGCGGCACCAACGGCAGCGCGGAGGTGGACTACGAGAGGATGGGAGCTCTCATCCCGGTTGCGGTCCGTTTCCTGGACAACGTCATAGACGTGAACCGATACCCGATTCCGCAGATAGGCGAGCGCACCAAGGCCACTCGGAAGATCGGGCTTGGAGTGATGGGGTTCGCGGACATGCTGCTCCGGCTGGGCATACCCTACGACTCCCAAGAGGCCGTCGAACTGGCAGAGAGAATGATGAGCTTCGTACAGGAGGAGTCGAAGAAGGCGTCTGTGGAGCTGGGCAGGAAGAAGGGCGTGTTCCCGGCCTTCAAGGGCAGCCTTTACGATTCACCCGGGGGTCCGAGGCTGAGAAACGCAACCACTACGACCATCGCCCCGACGGGCACGCTGAGCATATTGGCGGAGTGCTCCAGCGGCATAGAGCCTCTGTTCGCCATTTCCTACGTCAAGAACGTGATGGACAACACCGAGCTTCCGGAAGTGAACCAGGTCTTCAAGGAGATCGCGGAGGAGAGGGGATTCTACACCCCGGAGCTGGCCAGGGAGCTGGCGTGCAAGGGCACTCTCGCCGGCGTGGAAGGGGTGCCGGACGACGTGAAGAGGATATTCGTGACGGCGCACGATATCACGCCCGAGTGGCACATACGTATGCAGGCCGGCTTCCAGAAGTACGTGGACAACGCCGTTTCCAAGACCATAAACTTCAAGCGGGACGCGTCTGTCGAGGACGTCGAGAAGGCGTACACGCTGGCTTACCGGCTGCAGTGCAAGGGTGTGACCATTTACCGTGACGGAAGCCGCGAGAAGCAGGTCCTCACCAAGGGCAGGGAAGCCCACAGGACGATGGTCAAGCGCATGCCGCGTTCCAGGCCGCTCGTGACGACCGGGTCCACCGAGAAGATAGGCACGGGCTGCGGGAGCCTCTACGTGACCGTGAACCAGGACGAGCAGGGTCCGTTCGAGGTGTTTGCGAGGTTGGGTAAGACCGGCGGATGCGCGGCCACGCAGACAGAGGCCATCAGCAGGCTCGTGTCGCTGGCGTTGCGGTCGGGCATAGACATAGAGTCCACGCTGAGACAGCTCAAGGGCATCAGGTGCCCGGCGCCGCTGTGGGACAACGGGAGCCAGGTACTGTCTTGCCCCGACGCAATAGGGAAGGCCATAGAGAGGTTCCTGGAGCGCTCCCGGGCCAACGGCACGAACGTGACGATAGAGACGAAGGAACCCCACGCGAGGCATGCCAAGGCCGAGACCGAGTACGTGGAGCGTCTGACGTGCCCCGACTGCGGCGGCACCGTCGAACCGGAGGGCGGCTGCCTGGTGTGCAGGTTCTGCGGGTTCTCCAAGTGCGCTTAGGGGGTCCGGCGTTCAGGCCCGTCCACTGAGGACCAGGCGTGGAACTGCCGGCCAAGGGTAGGAAAACGAATAGGGTCCGGGTTGTTCTGCACCCGGACCCTATTCGTTTAGTAGTGTAGGACTGGCGGTTTAGAACGTGGCCTTGATCCTTCCCCAAGTCAACTCGTTGACGGGTGTGCCGCAGTCGTACGTGTAGGTGACGGTCGCGTTGGCCGACGCCGAGGTGGCGAACTGCAGGATCAGGTTCCCGGCTCCGCTGCCGTTAGACGTTCCGATGGCAGTTATCGGAAGGTCGATGTTGCCGGTTCCGCAGAACAGCGCGAAGTCCGCGGGGGCAACGGTGCACTCGGAGTCTGTGGCGTCGCCCGTAAGCCCGCTGTAAGTCTTGCCCGACGTCCCCCCAAAGTCTATGACGCCGTCAAACTCCGTGACGTTGTCCGACGTGTTGGCGAGCGGGATGACCACGACCAGGGTGCTCATGTCGGGACGCATTAGCGTTATGGTGGACTGAAGGTTCATCGTAACCGTCGTCGGGGCCGCGTCCATGCTCTCGAACTTGGCCGTGCCCTCCACGTGCCCGCACAACTGGAAGCAGATGCTCTGGAGGCACTCGCACTCGCCGGTGAACTTGGGGAACGACATGGTCGTGTTCCAGTTCGTCGCGCCGAGGGGGACTGACGCACAGTGGGAAACGGTATACGCCTCACCGACCGCGGCGGACAAAGCAACACACGACCCCAGAACTAAGAAATAAAGCACAACTCTTCGCAATGAGCTCATGCCAACCTCCCGGATAAGCCCAAGGCACCCACTAGGACAGCCACATCTTCGATCCACACGGAGACAGTTCCATTCGACAGTATACACAAACCGCAGAGCTAACTCAAGCGGAAAAAACCAGTTACGGGGGCGCCGGACCGGGCCCGGGCACGACGCACCCTCTCCCCCTGCAACCGGCCCCCTGCAACACGATCCCGAGCCCCACCGCCTCCCCCCACGACGCGCTCTCCAAGCTGTGTCACCCTGGCTGGCGTCTTCCAGTCCCCGCGCGGAATCTGTCGTGCCCACACGGCACTCGCCCGCCCGGCTGACGGGCGGTCCCGCCGGGGCTTCCGGGGCCGCCTGCAGGGCACGCGGCCCGGTTGCCGCTCAAGCACTCGGGACAGCCCGGTTTTCTGTTGACACAGTCGGTTGCTCCGGCCAGAATTATGGCTTGCACGATTCGCTCCAGTTATCGTGACTGCAGGGCCGGAGGGCCGGCTTCCAGTAACCCACACCCAGCTCGAGGAGGGACGCGCATGAAGAACAAGGTCACCATAGTCGGTGCCGGAAACGTAGGTGCCACCGCGGCGCACTGGGCCGCCGAGAAAGAGTTCGCGGACATAGTGCTCATAGACGTCATCCCGGACATGCCTAAGGGGAAGGCTCTGGACCTGATGGAAACCGGCCCGGTGGAGGGTTTCGACACAAAGATTATAGGGACGAACGACTACAAGGACACGGCCAACTCGGACGTCGTGGTCATCACGGCCGGCCTGGCCCGGAAGCCGGGCATGAGCAGGGACGACCTCCTCGAAGCCAACCGAAAGATCGTTTACGAATGCACCGAGAACGTCGTCAAGTACTCGCCCGACGCCATACTCGTCATCGTCTCCAACCCGCTGGACGCAATGTGTCATGTGGCCAAGGCCGTGAGCAAGTTCCCGAAGAACCGCGTGTTTGGAATGGCCGGGATCCTGGACACGGCCCGCTTCAGATGCTTCATCAGCATGGAGATGGGCGTCTCCGTGGAGGACATCCAGGC
Organism: Candidatus Eiseniibacteriota bacterium; assembly: GCA_016928935.1. Lineage (GTDB taxonomy): Bacteria > Eisenbacteria > RBG-16-71-46 > JAFGJU01 > JAFGJU01 > JAFGJU01. The sequence continues at coordinate 3,955 of JAFGJU010000098.1, forward strand.
AATGGTGCTGGGCGGCCACGGCGACACCATGGTGCCGCTTCCCAGGTACACGACGGTCGCCGGTGTTCCGATAACGGAGCTGCTGCCCAAGGAGAAGATCGACGCGATGGTGAAGAGGACCGCTCAGGCCGGCGGCGAGATCGTGGCGCTTCTGAAGACCGGCAGTGCCTACTATTCTCCTTCCGCCTCGGTCATACAGATCGTGGAGGCGATTCTGAAGGACAAGAAGAGAGTGGTGCCGTGCGCTGCGTATCTCGAGGGCGAGTACGGAATAAAGGGTCTGTACGTCGGAGTGCCCGTCAAGATAGGCGCTAAGGGCGTCGAGCAGGTGATGGAGCTCAAGTTGACGGCGGACGAACAGGCGGCTTTGAACAAGTCCGCCGCCGCGGTGCGCGAGCTCGTGGACATCATGAAGCTGTAGCTGCTGTCGCCGCTGACGGCTGTCGGACGGGTCGCGGACCCGCGCCAAGGTTGCCGGACGGCGATGGGAGGCGTTTGAACAGGGGTCGGTTCCCTTGGAGCCGACCCCGTCGGCTTCTTCGATGCGGGTTCGAGTGGAGGCGATTGAGCACCCGCGGGGCTGGTTCCAACACCGGCGGCGGACACTCCGGCTACTCCCCGGCCGCCGCCCGCGGGCTGCCGCAGTCTCGGGACGCTTTGCGTCTCACGCAGGTCGGCCCGGCCAACAAACCCCTTGACCGCGGCCATTCCCTCCGATAGAACAGCAGGCAGACCGGAGGTCAACTTGAAGATCGAGTCGCTGTCCTTCCGCCGAATCCTCAACTCGCACGTGCAGTTCACGTCCGAGTTCGTGGTGGAGCTTGACGACGGCCGGGTGGGCGCTGCCGCGGCACCGCAGGGCGAGACCATAAGCGTGTACGAAGACAGTGCGAGTCCGGCGGGGCCGGAGGCCGTGATGGCCCGGCTCGAGAAGGACTCCGTGCTCCACACCCCCCACACCCAGGAAACCTTCGACGCGTACCTGGAGCAGAACATCTCGGCCCTCGGCAGGAACAACGCCTTCGCGCTCTCTCTGGCTCTGTTCGACGCGCAGTCGCGCACCGAGTCGGTCTTCAGTCTGCTGGGGAGGCCCGAGGCGTCGCTTCGGGCGCCGAGACTCTGCCTCAACATCCTGAACGGCGGCAGGCACGCATACACCAACCCGGTCCTGAGCGATTTCTCCGAGCTCATGCTCGTCTCTCGGAGCAACGACCCGGAAAAAGTGGTCGCAGACCACAACGAGGTCCAGAGGAGGGTGCGGGAGGGACTCGCCGGCCTGGACCGCGTCGTAGTGAACGGTAATCCAGTTCACAGGTTCAATACGGCCGACAACCGGGAGTGC
>JAFGJU010000099.1 GCA_016928935.1 Candidatus Eiseniibacteriota bacterium
AGCAGTTCTACCTGGATTGGGACCGCAGGCACTCGTTCCTCGTCACGGCGGGATACGGCGTGGCCAACAGCTGGAGCGTCGACGCCAGCGGCAACTATGCGACCGGCGCGCCGTACACGGACCCGAAGGCGCTATCAAGGAAGCCGGCCAGGAACGGCGCCCGGTTCGAATCCATAAGCAGCGTTGACCTGGAGATGCACAAGTTCCTGACGCTGTTCGGGCTCAACACAGACGTGTTCATGCGCATCACGAACCTGTTCGACCAGCGCAACGTCCTCAACTGGGACGACTACGACCAGGACTTCAGGAACTGGCTGGTCGCCAACCCCGGCGATTTCCTGGGCCCGTTTGGAGACTACACCGTGTACGGGCCACCCAGGAACGTGCTCGGCGGCGTGAAGATTAGATTTTAGACACGGGGAGGTCTTGAACCATGAAAAGACTCATCTTTCTCTTCGTTGTCGCGGTCTCGACCGCGGCCGTCTGCTGCGGGACGTCCCATGCGAGAACGAACCCGCAGAGGACGGAGGCGCCGCCATCCCTCCACCAGACGAGAGGCGCCACCCACGCGGCCGCAGTCAGCGACTCGTTCTTCACCGACCTCCACATCGGGGCCCTGTGGTTTCCGAATATCTCCAACAAGAGCTACATCGGCTACTGGGACCTGTCGGCCTACTATCCGGGCGGCGGCAACCAATCGAGCCTGTGGCAGGGAGGCATGTGGGGCGGCGGATACGTCCAGGGGCGGAGCAACGCGTGGCGTTACCTCGGGTCTGACGGCAGCGACGCCGACCCGGCGCAGTACGACACGCGTGACGAACAGGCCGTGGTCGAGACAGAGGCGGACTTCGGGTACACGTATCCGTATCGACGCCTGACCGTCCACGTCAACTCGGAGCTGAAGCCGTATCTGGAGAGCGGCGCGGACACGGTGGACGGTGACATGGGGATGGACGTGAAACATGAGTGGCACCAGTGGGGCGTGCAGGGCTTCGACAACTGGGTCATCGTGCACGTGACGATCGCCTTCTCGAAGGCCATAGACGATTTCTACTGGGGATGGATGAGCGACTGCGACGTGGGCGACGTGAACCTGGCCGACGTCTACTTCGATGACTACGCCGGCTGGAACGACACCTACAAGTTCGCCTACATGCGGGACTGGGACTACGACCCGCTGCCCGGACAGCCCCAGCAGACGTTGACGGCCGACAGCCTGTGGCTCTCGCCGGGCGTGATTGGGCAGGTGCTGCTGGCGGCTCCGCCGGTGAACGGCCCGGTCGACGCGGCGCCCGACCCGGCACAAGACTGGGTGTCCAAGAACTACTGGGACTGGAACAACGACGTGTCCTCAGTCCAGAACACCTATGACCGCCTGACCGGAGCTTGGGAGAACCCGTTCCCGCCCGAGGACGCGTTCGACTACCGGATACTGAACGGAGTCGGGCCGTACCAGGTGGCCGCGGGAGACACCGCCCACTTCTGGATGGCTTACGTGATGGGCGAGGGCTACGACAGCGACGACTACTCCATCTTCGGGATGGGCAACTTGGTCCAGCACGTTCAGGACGTGCAGGACTTCTACGACGGCGGGTTCGTCATACCCGCGGACGCCATTCCGCCACAGGCTCCGGACCTGAATCCTGACCTCGCGGCGGACGTGAGCGCGGACGAGTTGACCGTCCACTGGGCGCCGTACTCGAGCATCCCCGGCGGCACGGACGCCGACAGCTTCATCGTCTACACGAGTTCTATCAGCAAGCTGGGCCCGTGGGCCAGGTATGACGCCTTCGACAACACGGTCACGGAGACAATCGTAAAGCTGGTTCCGGGGTTTTTCACGTACGTCTGGGTGCTGGCCTACAACGGCGCCGGCGACATCGGGAGCAACCCGTACGCGCTCTCCAGCCGTCTGTATGCGGTTGACGAGAGCGGAATCCTGAGGGCCAACGAGAACACCATAACCAGCGTGGTGGGGAACACCGCAGTGGAGTCGAAGCTCAGCAAGGTCACTGTCGCGCCCAACCCGTACGTCGGGTCGAACGAGGCCGAGCTCGAGGAGTTCGGCACACTGCTGGGGTTCCATCATCTCCCCGAGAAATGCGACATCTACATCTACAACCTGCTGGGCAACCTGGTCGACATAATCCATCACGATTCTGCGACTGGGTCGGAGTTCTGGGACATGACGACCAGGTCCCAGGAGTCGATATCTTCCGGGATCTACATCTACCGCGTCACGACGGACGACGGCGACGAGAAGACAGGCAAGTTCGCGGTGCTGAAGGGTCAGAGATGACGCAGTGATGCGATCGGGTGGTACGATTCACTTGGAGGAAAGACAATGAAAAAGACACTCGTGAGCATGACGCTTCTGCTCATGACTCTGACCTGCCTGGCGCAGGCGCAGACCAGTGACAGGGCGGGAAGCGTCGGGGCTTTGTTCCTCAAGCTGGGCGTGAGCCCAAGGGCCGCGGCCATGGGCAACACGTTCGTGGCAGTGGCGGACGACATCACCGGGGTGTTCCTCAACCCGGTCTCGATCGTCAACCTCGAGGGCTACCAGTTCTTTGTGTCAGAGGTGGAATACCTGGTGGACATGAAGGCAGTGGCCGGGGCGGTTTCGTTCCCGATGCCTCCGCGCATAGGCGGGACGGCGGCCGTGCACTACACCGGGTTCTTCTCCGGCGAGATGACGATGACGACTGCCGAGGACATCGACGGCGAGGCCGCGGACGAGGAGTTCAGCTGGAACGAACTGGCCGTGGGCGCCACCTACGCGCGGAGCTTCACGGACAAGTTCAGCGTGGGTGTGAGCGCCAAGTACGTGCGCACGGACGTGGCCGACTACTACAGCCAAACGTTCGCGTTCGACATCGGCACGATGTACAGGACCGGCTTCCGTAACCTGAGACTGGGCATGTCTGCCACGAACTTCGGTCCGGACATGAAGTTCAGCGGCAAGTACGACAATACCTACATCAGCGGAATCTGGCAGGTGGGGGTTCCGGAGGAATACGGCTACTATCCGCTTCCCATATCTCTCCAGGTGGGCATCGCTGACGAGCTGTACGCAGACGAGCAGATGCGCCTGACCGGCGCGCTCGATTTCAGTCATCCGAACGACCTGGCAGAGCGCATTCACGTCGGTGCCGAGCTGGCTTACAACGAGATGCTATTCCTGCGCGGCGGGTTCTTCTTTGACATGGACGAGAGCGAAGTGGAAGACCCCGTGGACCCCGACGACGAGGCCCTGGACAGGTACAAGGAGCTCCGGTTCGGAGCCGGGGTGAAGGTCAGCAACTTCACGGTTGACTACGCCTGGCAGGACGTAGAAGCCCTGGGAAGCGTCCACCGGGTCGGCGTCACCTTCAGGATGTAGGCCGCGTGCGGCGGTGGAACATGCGCGCCCCGGGAGCTGGCAGTCCGCGTCGTCGACGCACACGGGCGGCCCAGAGCCCGGGGCGCCCCAGGTTTGGTCCCTGAGACTCGTGTCCAGCGATTCTTCGCGCCCGAACGGAAAAGCGGTTTGACAAACCGGGGTCCGTGCGCTAGCTTTGCGTGGATTGTCGTCCGGCCGCCTCCGGGAGTCGAACAGGGCGGTGGTGCTTGCCGGAGCAGCCGGGAACGATTCGGGTCGCGGGGAACCGATGATTAACTACTACAGGATCGTCGACCAGAAGATCGAGCAGTGCTCGAAGGAAGAAGGCACTCTCTTGGTCTGCGTCGCCCCGCAGAACGGGGAGATGCAGGAGCTGCTCGACACCTACCAGATACCCGAGCACGACATACGCTCGTGCCTGGACGTTAACGAGCTCGGCCGGCTGGCGCTTGAAGAAGACTACTCCATCCTGATCCTCAAGAGACCCAAGAACTATTCCACCCTCGACAACCTCCTCTTCAAGATAGACTCGCTGGGCGTGTTCATGGTCAGCGGGAAGATGATAGTGGTGATGGCCGAGTCCCATCCGTTGCTGGAGGGCAAGCAATTCGCAAGGGTGAAGAACCTCAACGACGTCATCATCAAGATCTTGTTCGGAACAGTCGCCCACTTCCTGGGCCACCTGAACGGCATACAGATGATCTCGGACGACCTGGAGCAGAAGATCTCGAGCTCCATGAGCAACAAGTACCTCATTCAGATGTTCAGCTTGGAAAAGAGCCTCGTTTACTACCTGAACGCAATAATCTCGAACGCCCGGGTGATTGAGAAGCTGAGAATGAACGCCGGGAAGCTCGGCTTCACCCAAGACAACATGGAGATGCTCGACGACATCATCATCGACAACCAGCAGTGTCAGAAACAGACCGAGATCTATCTCAACATCCTCACCGGGCTGATGGATGCCCGGGGCTCAATCGTCGGGAACAACCTCAACGTTCTCATAAAGCGCCTCACCCTCATCAATATCATCTTCCTGCCGTTGGCGTTCCTGGCGGGGATAGGCGGCATGTCGGAGTACACGATGATGATGGATAGGTGGGGGATAGGCTGGCAGGTCGGCTACCCGCTGTTCCTGGTCTTTGCGGTCGTCATCGGCCTCTTGACGTACCGCGTGGTCAGCAAGTACCTGGGGAAGGGCGGCACGGATTAGGGGTACGACGGCCCAGGGCTCAGATTCCACGACATCCTCGGCGGCTCGAAAGCGGTGTGCCTCGATTTCCCACGCACTGTTTTTCTGAATCCACTGGAACCCGACGCGCGGTCCTGCGTAATTGAGAGTAGATGCGGCAGAGGAGGCGCGATGTCGGTCACATCAGCTCGCAGGACGGCAATCAGAAAGGCAGTCGCAGTGGCTCTGCGGGTTACGGTTTCGTCCCTGGCCCTGTCCTGCCTGCTGCTGGGTGCCCAAGCGCGCGAAGCTGTGGCCGACTCCCAGAAGACGCTCAAGCTCAGGCGGGTGGACGCCGCGCCGTCCTTGGACGGCGTCGTAGACCAGTCCTGGAGCCGGGCCGATTCCGTCTCCGACTTCGTCCAGTTTCAACCCTACGTCGGCAGGGAACCGTCCCGCAAGACCACTGCCAAGGCCATGACGACCGAAAAGGCCCTCTACTGCCTGATGGTGTGTCTCGACGAACGTAAGAACATCCAGCGCACGACCGCCACGCTGGACCAGGGAAGCGGGGACATCGTGTCGCTGATGCTCGACACCTTCGGGGACAGGAGGACGGCCTACAAGTTTGCGGTGTCCGCCTCCGGGGCGCGCGCCGACTGCCGGCTGCTGGACGATGCGCGCAATCGGGACTACAACTGGGACGGCGTCTGGTTCTCGGCGGCGAAGATATACGATTGGGGCTTCGTGATAGAGATGGAGGTGCCGTACAGGTCCGTTCAGTACGACGAATCGCTGACGGAATGGGGCCTCGACTTCGACCGCTGGATTCCGACGCTGACCGAAGACATCTATTGGTGCGCGTACGAACAGAACGAAGGCCAGAGAATCTCCAAGTTCGGCAAGCTGGTCTTCGAGGATTTCCGGCCGTCGGTCAAGGGGCTCAATCTCGAAGTATACCCCGTTGCCATCTCCAAGGTGGAGTATCTGCACGACTCCGAGTACGACTTCTCCCCTAACGCGGGAGTGGACGTCTTCTACAACCCGTCCCAGCGGCTGACGTTCCAGCTTACCGCAAACCCCGACTTCGCTCAGATAGAAGCGGACCCGTTCGAGTTCAACATTTCTCGCTACGAGACCTATTTCTCAGAAAGGCGGCCCTTCTTCACGGAAGGCAACGAAGTCTTCATGCCGTCGGGCAAGGAGAGCGGCTCCGGGTTCTACTCGCCCCTGGAACTGTTCTACTCCAGGCGCATCGGGAGAAAGCTCCCCGACGGGAGCGAAGTCCCGCTGCTTCTGGGCACGAGGGCCTTCGGCCGTCTGAACGGGTGGGAATATGGGGGCTTCGTGGCGGTCACCGACGAGAAGGACTACGAACTGGGCGGAGAGAAGCTGACGGAAGCGCAGGCGCTCTTCAGTTCAGTGAGGCTGAAGAAGCAGGTCCTGGGGAATTCATCCGTGGGTCTCTTGTACGTCGGCAAGAACACCGAGTATGGCAGCAACGGCGTCGTTGACCTGGACGGCGCCTTCCGCGCCTCAGACTGGCAGCTGGCCTACCAGATCGCCCGCTCCTACAGGGGCTCCGAGGGCGATTTCGGCGGGTCCTCGTGTTTGAAGGTCGTCAAGGAGAACTACCTGGCTGCTGTCCGGACGAGGTACGTGGGCGAGGAGTTCGACGTCGGCGACGTCGGGTATGTGCCGTGGAAGGGCACGACTGAGGTGACGGGGCTGTGTGGCCCCATGTGGTATCTCGAAAAGGGACCCGTTCAGCAGATATTGATCTACGCCGGCGGCGTTCTGAACAACGAGAAGGTGGACGCCTTCACGGACAGGATGGGGGCGCTGGGCGTGAACATGCAGTTCCGTAAGGGCTGGGGCTACGAAGTGTCGGCCGTGGTGGGCCGCTCGAAGGACATGGACAGGGAGTTCGACTCGTTCGACGCGAACCTGTCCTCGTGGTTCAACATGTCGCCCAAGTGGGAGGGCTCGCTGTCGGCGGGCTACTCACGGACCTACAACTTTTTCCGGGACTATCTGGCGTTCTATGCCTGGACGGAGAGCTACGCCGAGTGGAGGGCTCTGGACGTGCTCGCGCTCGGAACGACGCTCAGTTTCTTCGTCGAAGGGAACCCCGACGGCGAGGTCGAAGACGTCACTGTCAACAGCAGGCCCTACGTCTCGGTGACGCCGTTCAACAACCTCAACGTTCGGATGTACCTGGACAACGTTTACGTGCGCTCCACGGAGAAGGTCCAGCAGGTGATAGGCGGATTCCTCTTGTCCTACAACTTCCGGCCCAAGAGCTGGATCTATCTCGCCGTCAACGAGGTCCAGGACAGGAGCGACGAGTACGACGCCTTCGGGACGCCGTTGCCCAACCGGATGCACGTCACTGACAGGGCGTGCGTGCTGAAGCTCAAGTATCTGTTCTACTTCTGAGCGGCCCGCGCAATTCTGCGGGGTCGTCGGCCGTAGCCAGCCCCGCGGCCGCCGCCCGCCACTATGCAGGGACGGTACCCCCGGCGGCGTGCGCGCTTAATCCCTCAAGCTTCTTCGAGTTCTCTCCGTCGGCCCCGACTTTCCCCGACTAACTTCTTGAAAATGTGTGCGTTATAGTGTAGACTCTAGACCGGCTACGGAAGGTGTTGGG
>JAFGJU010000100.1 GCA_016928935.1 Candidatus Eiseniibacteriota bacterium
CTTGTCTTTGTCTTTGCCTCTATCCTTCTCCTTCTCCACCGGCTCGCTCCTCTCGGGCTGCTTCTTGCCGAACCCGGTGGCTATCACGGTCACCCTGACCTCGGAGTCCAGCCTGGAGTCTATGACCGCCCCGAAGATGACGTTTGCGTCACCGCCGGCCGCCTCCAGTATCACGCTGGCGGCGTCGCTCGCCTCGTGCAGAGTGAGGGTCGGCCCGCCGGTGATGTTCACCAGGAGGGCCCGCGCCCCGGCTATGGACACGTCCTCCAGCAGCGGACTGGACACGGCAAGCTGGGCGGCCTCGAGTGCCCTGTTTTCGCCCGACGCCACGCCGGTGCCCATCAGCGCGTTGCCGCGCGCCGACATCACGGTTTTTACATCCGCGAAATCCAGGTTGATGATTCCGGGAACCGTTATCAGGTCCGATATGCCCTTGGTCGCCTGGAGCAGCACGTCGTCGGCCGTCTTGAAGGCCTCCAGTATCGGGGTGGTCCTCTCCACGACGGACAGGAGCCTGTCGTTCGGGATGACTATCAGGGTGTCCACGTTCTCCCTGAGCTCGTCCAGGCCGTCCTCCGCCACCTCCGACCTGCGCTTGCCCTCGAACACGAACGGCTTCGTCACCACGGCCACCGTCAGGCAGTCGAGCTCCCTGGCCAGAGAGGCCACGAACGGCGCCGCGCCGGTGCCGGTGCCCCCACCCATGCCGCAGGTAATGAACACCATGTCGCTGCCGCGCATCACTTCCGACAGCTCGTCGGCGGACTCCTCCGCGGCTTTCCTCCCCACGTCGGGGTTGCCGCCGGAGCCCAGGCCCTTCGTCAGCTGGGCGCCGATCTGGATCTTGTGCGTGGCCATGGACTGGCCCAGCGCCTGGCTGTCCGTGTTGCCGGCGATGAACTCCACTCCCGCGAGGCCGGAGGAGACCATCCGGTTCACGGCGTTTCCACCGGCACCGCCCAGACCGATCACGCGGAGGCGTGCGGAGTTGGTGTCATCCGGTTCGAATTGAAGAAGCATCACAACACCTCCATATCACACTGGAAAAACCACAACAACTAGAAAAAGCCGTCCACGAGCCGTCTCAGGCCCGCTGATATCTTTGAAAGGACGCCCTTGGAGTAGTCCGCGTCCATTTCCTCGCTGTGAAAGGCGTGCAGGATGAGTCCCACACCAGTCGAGAATCTGGGGTCGCTGACCGAATCCACCAGACCCGATATCCCGGTGGGGACGCCTGTCCTTACCGGCATCTCGAAGACCTGCTCGGCGAGATCGGTCATCCCGTGCATCAGAGCGGTCCCGCCGGTGACCACCACGCCGGCGCTCAGCAAGTCCGCAAAGTGATTCTTCCTCACCTCCTTCAGAGCCAGTTGGCATATCTCCTCGAGCCGGGGCTCTATCATCGAGCTCAACACGTAACGGGACAGCTCTCTCGTGGGTCTTCCCCCTACCCCGGGCACCGAGATTTTCTCGTCCTCCGAAACCATGGAGCTCAGCGCGCATCCGTGTTTTATCTTGAGTTCCTCCGCTTTGTCAATGGGAGTCCTCAGCCCTATTGCGATGTCGTTGGTGATGCTGGTGCCGCCGAACCCGATTATGGCTGTGTGGCGGATGCTGCCCTCGTAGAACACGGCGACGTCCGTCGTGCCTCCTCCGATGTCTATCAGCACGACTCCCAGGTCTCTCTCGTCGGGCCCCAGCACCGCGTGGCTGGACGCCAGCGGCTCCAGCACCAGGTCCTCCACCCTGAGCCCCGCCCTCTCTATGCTCTTGCAGATGTTTTTCGCGGACGTCACTGCGCCGGTGATTATGTGGATCTCGGCCTCGAGCCTTATCCCGCTCATGCCGATGGGATCCTTTATTCCGTCCTGGTCGTCCACTATGAACTCCTGGGGGATGACGTGTATTATCTCTCTGTCGGCCGGAATGGCCACCGCCTTGGCCGCGTCCACGACCCTGGCCACGTCAGCCGGGCCGATCTCGTTGTCCTTCCTGGAGACGGCTATGACTCCCCTGCTGTTGATGCTCCTTATGTGGTCGCCGGCTATTCCCGCGTACACCGACTTTATCTCGACTCCGGCCATTCGCTCGGCCTTCTCGACCGCCCTGGAGATCGAGTGCACTGTCTTCTCGAGGTTGATGACGATGCCGCGCCTCAGGCCCTCGGAAGGCACCGTGCCCACGCCGACGACGTTGACCTGGTTGGCGTCGTCCACCTCGGCAACGATGACGCAAATCTTCGTAGTGCCTATGTCGAGCCCCGCCAGTATTCTTCCCGATGCCATCCTTGCACCAGCCTTTCCACTCTAGAAGAGAGCGTACGCGGCCGCGTCCGATCTCTTTTCGTCCGACTCGCTGGAGGCAGTCTGACCCTGTACGGTCGCCACCACCTGGTCCTTGAACCTGAGGTCCACTGAGCCGGGCAAGAGTCCCTTCTGCTGCATGTCCGCCATGGCCACCCTCAGGGCCTGGAGCTTCCTCTTGCTCACGTCCCCGCTGCCGAGATTCACGGGGACTCCCGACTCGACGGCCACCAGTATGACCGAGCCGTCCCTGCGCAGGTTCACTTCGGATATCTGACCGTAGAGGTTCACCTCCGGGTCGCGCAGCCTCTGGAGTATCGCAATGGCCTGGCTGACCTGGCTGCCCTTCAGGGTGTCGCCGGCTTTGACGCGCTTTCCGCTGAGCCCGGTGATTATCGGCACGTCGGGCAGAACGGCCGGGTCTACGGGCTCGAACACCGCGCCGGTCTCGTCCATCTCCAGGAGCCTATGAGAATCCACGAGCGCGAACGGCGTTCTCTCTTCCACCCTGATGTAGAGCTTCTTCCACAGGAGCTTCTTCACGTCCGCGGACTTTATTCTGGGATGTTTCTCCAGCCTTGCCTCTATCTTGTCGGTGTCGTAGCGCAGTCCGCACGTGCCCTTCTCCACCCCGGCGATGCGCAGGACCTGAGAATCCAGGAGATACCTGTTTCCCCTCAACGACACTGAGTTCAGCTTGAAGAGACTCGACCCCAGCACCCGCGCGCGAGCCTCGGGCAGCTTGGCCACTGCCAGGGCCACGACGAGGCCCACGAAGACCATTCTCAGCACCAGGTCGAAGGACACTCTCTTCCTGCGATAACCCTTTCCGCAGTAGAGCTTCTTTCTGGTCTTTCGTCTCACTCCTCCGCCTCCGCCGGGCCGCGACTCCTCTGCCGCGGCGTCACGCGACTACTTTCACCTCGAGCTCGAGCCCTACGCCGAACCTCTTCCAGACCTCCTCCCGCACCAGGCCTATCAGCGAGATAACGTCCGCGGCCGTTGCGTCGCCTCTGTTGACTATGAAGTTGGCGTGCTTCTCCGAAACCTGTGCTCCCCCCACTCTCCTGCCCTTCAACCCCGCCTCCTGTATCAATCTGCCCGCCTTTTCCCCGTGCGGGTTCCTGAACACTGAGCCCGCGCTGGGGAACTCCAGCGGCTGCTTTTCCCTTCTTCTGGCGAGCACCCCCTCCGCTTCTCTTCGGAGCGCGTCGCGCTCGCCCGGCGCCAGCGCGAGCACTGTCCCCGTCAGGACCAGCTCGCATCCGAAATCCGCCCGGCGGTAACCGAACCGGACGTCGCGCGCCGCGACCTTCTTCTCGCGACCCTCGCCGTTGTACCCGCTCACCTCGGCGACTCTGTCGCCGACCGCCACTCCGAACGCGCCCGCGTTCCCGGCCAGCGCTCCCCCCACCGTCCCCGGAATCCCGGCCGTCTGCTCCACGCCCGACAGCGAATGCGCCACGCAGAACTCGACCAGGTCCGACCACTGAGCCGCCGCGCCGGCGAGCACCCGACCTTCTGCCGCGGGGTCTTCGGAGACGCCCCCGAAGCCGCGACCCAGCTTGAGGACGACTCCCCTGAAACCCGAGTCGCCGAAAACGACGTTGGTTCCCGCGCCCATCACGAAGGCCCTGGCGCCGGTGTGCTTCAAGAGCTCGAGCAGACCCGACAGGCCGCCTGGGCTCTCGGCCACGGCCAGGACGTCCGCGGGGCCTCCGACCCTGAAAGACGTGAGAGCGGAGAGCTCGACGTTCCTTCTGAAGCTCACGCCGTCCAGCTTCTCCAGCCGGCTCACGAAGCTACCTGCATCCCACACTTTGTTTGCCCGCGCGAAGCCTCGCCAGAAGACTCTCGCCGAATTTCCAGATGTCGCCCGCGCCGAGAGTGACGACGACGTCGCCCGAGGCCAGTTCAGAGATTATCGTCTCTTCCGTCGCTTTGAGGTCGGGCCTGACCGTCACCTTCGCCCTGTTTCTCTTTCTGATTTCCTTGGCTATGGTTTCGGAGCTGACCCCCTTGACGGGCTCTTCTCCGGCCGGGTAGATGTCCGTCAGGTACACGTGGTCACAGGAATCGAACGCCTTGCCGAACTGCTCCGCGAGGAGCAAAGTCCTGGTGTACCTGTGCGGCTGAAACACCGCCAGAATCCTGCCCTTCCAGATGGTCCTGGCCGTGTCCAGGACCGCCCTTATCTCCGTGGGATGGTGTCCGTAGTCGTCGAGCACGGTCACTCCGCACGACTCGCCCTTTATCTCGAACCTTCGCCTCACTCCCTCGAATTCCTGCAGTGCTGCCTTGACGGCCGCGAACTCCACCCTGAGCTCCAGTCCGACGGTAAGAGCCGCCAGCGAGTTGTAGACGTTGTGCCTCCCCGGCATTTTGAGGTTGACCTCGCCCAAGACCTCACCCTTGAGCATCGCCTTGTACCGCATGGCAAGCCCGTCCTGAGTGATGGCTGTGGCGGAGACGTCCGAGCCGCCGTTCAGGCCGTAGGTGAGCACCCTCCTCGTTATGCGCGGGATGATGGAGCGCACGTTCTCGTCGTCGGCACACACGACGGCCGCGCCGTAGAACGGGACCTTGTTGGCGAACTCCACGAACGCGTCCTTGACCCTGTCCAGGTTCTTGTAGTAGTCCAGATGCTCCTCGTCTATGGTCGTGATGACGGCAATGGTCGGGGACAGTCTGAGGAAGGAACCGTCGCTCTCGTCGGCTTCCGCCACGAAGAACTGGCCCGTGCCCAGTTTGGCGTTCCTGTTGGTGGACCTGAGCCGCCCGCCGATGACGACGGTCGGGGCCAGGTAGCCGTGAGTGAGCACCGACGCGATCATGGACGTGGTCGTGGTCTTGCCGTGCGCGCCCGCTATGGCCACGCCGTACTTCTGCCTCATCAACTCGGCCAGCATCTCCGCCCGCGAGATTACCGGGATCTTTCTGGTCTTCGCGGCCAGGAGCTCCGGGTTGTCGCTCTTTATCGCGGAGGAGACGACCACGACGTGCGCGCCCTCCAGGTTGGCGGGGTCGTGGGAGTAGAACACCCGCCCTCCCAATCTCTCCAGAGTATCCGTCACGTCGGTATGCTTTATGTCCGAGCCCGACACGTCGTATCCCTGGTTGAGGAGCACCTCGGCGATGCCGCTCATGCCGGTGCCGCCAATCCCTATCAGATGAATACGCCTAATAGTCGTGTACATTCCGGTGGCTCCTCTTTCTTGCTTCGCCTATGTCAACCAGAGCTTTCGCTATCCTCTCTGCCGTGTCCAGCCTCGCGAAGCTGCGGGCGTTTATCGACATCCGCTTGAGCCGGCTCTCGTCGCTCGTGAGCCTGCCTATGGTTGCGGCAAGAATATCCGCATTCAACTCTCTGTCAAGTATCATCTCCGCCGCCCCTCTGTCCACAAGATTTCGTGCGTTCTGGACCTGATGGTCATATATGGCGTGGGGGTACGGCACGAAAATGGCCGGTATCCCGCAGGCCGCCACCTCCGAGACCGTCATGGCACCGGCCCGGCAGACCATGAGGTCGGCGCAGCAGTAGACCTCACCCACGGAAGCTATGTACGGCTTGACCACGACCCTGTCCCCGAAGGGCTGGACGGACTGCTTGACCCACTGGAAATCCTGCTTCCCGGTCTGAAGTATGAATTGCAAGTCCTTGCGATAAAATAGCTTATTGAGGGCGCCGACAGCCGCCAGGTTGACGCTGTGAGCCCCTGTCGAGCCGCCCATTATGAGCACCGTCAAGCGGTCGGGAGTGAGCCCCAGTTTCTGCAGGCCCACGTCCTTGTCGCATCTCAGGAGCTCCTTCCTCACGGGGTTCCCGGTCAACTTGAGGTTGTCCTTTCTGTTGAAGTACTTTCTGGATTCCGCGAACGTGAGATGCACCTCTTCCGCCAGGCGCGACAAGAACCGGTTAGTCAGTCCCGGCACGCTGTTCTGCTCCTGCACGACACACGGAATCCTGAGAAGCCACCCGAAAGTGAGCACCGGACCGCTCACGTAACCTCCGGTCCCCAGAATCACGTTCGGCCTCCACCTCAACAACAGAAACAGCACCTCGAACGTCGAGACGAGCGCCGCGGCCGCGAAGCCCAGCAGCTTGATCCCTGCCTTCCTGGGCATGCCTTTGGCCGATATCTGCACGAACTTGAACCCGTACTGCGCCACTATCTCACGCTCCATCATCTTCCGCCCCACGACGAACAGTATCTCGGGACCCTTGTGCCTGGCAGCCAGCTCCTGAGCCACCGCGATCGCGGGATACAGGTGCCCGCCCGTCCCGCCTCCTGCCATCAATACTCGCATCAGCGAATCTCCGTAATGCGGATTACGTTTCTCTTCCACGGGCTTCTGCCCGAAGACACTCCCTCCCTGACCCTGTGCCCCGATATGTTGAGGAGCACGCCGACGGCGACGGCGTTCATCAAGAGCGCGGAGCCGCCGTAGCTGATGAACGGCAGAGGGAGCCCTGTTGTCGGGATAATGCCCGTGACCACTCCCACGTTGAACGCAAAGAAAAGACCTATGCTGGCCGTCAGTCCGGTGGCCAGCAGGAACCCGAATCTGTCGGGCGCGCTCGCCGCCACCTTCAGCCCCCGCAGCAGCAGGAACGTGAAGAGTGACACAAGCAGCACGCAACCCAGGAACCCGGTCTCCTCGCCGTATATGGCGAACACGAAATCGGTGTGAGGGTCAGGGAGGAAAAGGTACTTCTGCATGCTTCTCCCAATACCTTTTCCTATGACCCCACCTGTTCCCAACGCAAGCAGGCTCTGGTCCTCCTGGTACTGGTGCCCCAGGCCCAGAAAGCCCCTGATTCTCTCGAGCTGGTAGGGATTGCTCAGAATGCAGGCCACCGCGACGGCGAGGCCGGTTCCCAGTACCACGGCCAGGTGTTTCAAGCGGGCACCCCCCACGTACAGAACGACCGCGCTCACCAACACGAGCACCACCGCGCTGCCCAGACTGGGCTGCAGGAGCACCAACCCGGCCGCCCCCAGGGTAACGGCGAAGCACGGCATGATGCATTGCTTGAAGGAGGCGGCTTCTCCCCTCTTCGCCAGGAACGAGCTCAGATAGAGCACCACGGCGAACCTGGCAAACTCGCTGGGCTGCACCGGCAGTCCCGGAATCTGTCTGGTGGCCCCTCTCACTTCTCTACCTACCCCGGGCACCACGAGCGCCACGAGGGCGATGAGGGCCACGATCAGCACCCACGGCGCCTTCCTCTGAAGGCGGTGGTAATCCAGGTTCATCATCACGGTCATGGCCACGAATGCGAACAGCGCTCGCAGGGCCTGGTGCTTGAAGTAGTGGCCGACATCCCCCTCGAACCTGGAGGCGCCCAGGCCCGCGCTGGACGTGTAGACCATGAGCAGCCCCACTGCCATGAGCAGGATGGTCGCTCCCATCAGCTTCTTGTCCTTGCCCGCCTTGAACACTTCCAGCACCTGAACCTCCGCGCGGCTCGCCGCGACTGTCTTACTTGTCGGACCCACCCGACCCGGCGCCCGTGCGCGCCAGCGCGTGTACCGCCTCTTTGAACGCCCGCCCCCTGTGTTCGAAGTCCTTGAACATGTCGAAACTCGCGCAGCCGGGCGCCAGTAGCACCACGTCGCCGGGCGCGGCCTGTTTGAGCGCAGCGGCCACTGCCTCCTCCATGGAGCCGGCCTTGTGCGCCGTCACTGACGGCCAGGACCTCCCGATTTTCTCGGCCGCCTGACCCATCAGGACCATGGCCTTGACCTTCTCTGAGGCGAGTCGAGCCAGCTTCGCGAAGTCCCCGCCCTTGTCCTTGCCCCCCGCGATGAGCACCACGGGCTTTTCGAACGAGAGAAGGGCGTACTTCATGGAGTCCACGTTCGTGGCCTTGGAGTCGTTGACGAAAACGACACCGTCTATCTCCGCGACCTCTTCCAGCCTGTGCTCCAGGCCCCTGAACTCCTCGATGGGCCGCTTCATCTGTTCGGCCCTGACCCCGGCGGCCGCGGAGGCGCACACGCACGCCATCACGTTGGCGATGTTGTGCGGGCCCTTGAGTGGCACGTCGTCCACGCCGGTTATCTCGTACTCGCCGCTACTGTCCCTGAACCAGAGGCTCGAGCCGCGCACGAAGGCGCCGCGTTCCACCTTTCTGTCGGTGAACGAGAAGGTCAAGACCTGTGCTCCCAGGGTCACGGCGAACTGCTTCTGGGCCGGGTCGTCCGCGTTCAGCACTGCGAAGTCCGACTGAATCTGGTTGGCGAACACGCGCGCCTTGGCCGCCGCGTAGCTCTCGACGTCCGGATACCTGTCCAGGTGGTCGGGAGTGATGTTCAAAAGGACGGCCACCCTGGCGTGGAACCTGTCAATACTCTCCAGCTGGAAGCTGCTTATCTCCGCCACTATGACGCCGTCGGCGGGCACGCTCTCGGCCACCGCGCAAAGTGCGATGCCGATGTTCCCTGCCACCGCCACCTCGAAGCCGGCTGCGGCCACTATTTTGCCCAGCAGGGTGACCACCGTGCTCTTGCCGTTCGTTCCGGTGACGGCCACGATGGGGGCTCGGGCGAGCTCCCAGGCGATCTCAACCTCGCTCAGCACGGGTATGCCCTGCTTGAGCGCCTCCTGTATGAGCGGTATCGCCCTGGGCACCCCGGGGCTCAACACTATGAGGTCTTTTCCCTTGAGCAAAGACGCGTCGTGGCCACCCAATGCGAGCGTGATGCCCTGCTCCTCCAGGGCCCTCGCCTCCGGGCCCAGGTCCGGCTTGAGGCTGGTGTCGGTGGCGGTCACGCTGCACTCGTGCCTGCGCAGGACTTCCGAGGCCGCCAGGCCGCTCCTTCCGAGGCCCACCACCAGGACGCTCTTTCCGGCGAACGACGGAGCGACCGCGTCGGGTCGCGGCGCCGGGCCGCCGGCCATTTCAATTCCGTCCGAAGTCACGTCTTCCCTCACTCACTGGATCTTCAAAGTTGTGATTGTGACGAGCGCCAGGACCGCCGCCACAATCCAGAACCGCACCACGACCCGAGTCTCGGGCCACCCCAGAAGCTCGAAGTGATGATGAATGGGCGTCATCTTGAATATCCTGCGGCCGCGAAGCTTGAACGACGCCACCTGCAGTATGACCGAAAGCGTCTCTATGACGAACACGCCTCCGACTATCACGAGCAGGAGCTCGCGCTTTATCAGTACGGCCACCGTGCCCAGCGCTCCGCCCAGGGCCAGGGCGCCCGTGTCCCCCATGAACACCTCGGCGGGATGGCAGTTGAACCAAAGAAAGCCCAGCGCGGCTCCCATCACGGCCCCGCAGTAGACGGAAAGCTCGCCGCAGCCCTCCATGTAGTGGATGTTGAGGTACTCCGCAATCTTGATGTGTCCCGTCAGGTAGCTCAAGACCCCGAACGCCAGGGCCACGAACGACACCGACCCTATGGCCAGCCCGTCCAGCCCGTCGGTCAGGTTGACCGCGTTCGAGCTGCCGGTTATTACGAGCATGACGAACACCACGTAGAACGGCCCGAAGTAGAGCGCCATGTCCTTCAGGAACGGTACGTTCGTCCAGCCCACGCTCCGCTCGTCCACGGGCGCCAGGTAGAGGACGAGGCCGAGCGTCAACCCCAGTACTCCCTGCGCGAGCAGTTTGTAGCGCCCCTTCAGTCCCTTCGGGTGCTTCTTCACGACCCTGAGGTAGTCGTCCAAGAACCCTATCGCGCCCAACCACAGAGTCGACAGCAGGGCCATGACGACCATCCTGTTGGCCAAATTGCCCCAAAGGAGCGTCGAAACGACAACGGCGATGAGGATGAGCAGCCCGCCCATTGTCGGAGTGCCTTCCTTGGTGAAATGGGTGGCGGGCCCGTCCTGACGTATGGCCTGTTTCACCTTGAACGCTCTCAGCCTTCTGATGAGCGGAGGCCCGAGTATCAGGCACACCAGGAGCGCCGTGACGCCGGCGTAGGCTGCCCTAAACGTTATGTACCGGAAGATGTTGAAGACCGAGATGTACTCGTGCAGAGGATAGAGAAGGTGGTAGAACACCTCAGGTCCCTTTCTTCCAACCGCCCGGGCGGGCGTTCGTCGCCTCACCCGCGCGGCACTCGATTTCCTCGATGACTCTCTCCATGGACATACCCCTGGAACCCTTGACGAGGTAGAGGTCACCCGCGGCCCAGGACGAAGTCACACGCTCGGCCGCCTCCAAGTGCGAGCCGGCCACGAAGACCGAGCCCGGGTTCATCCCGGCGGCCTCCGCTCCCCGCCTGACCGCGTCCGCGAACTGTCCGTGGAGTATCAGCGCGTCCGCCCGCGCGGCACTTCTGCCCAGTGCGAAGTGCCAGCTTTCCGCGGCCTCGCCCAGCTCCAGCATGTCCCCCAGGATCGCCACCTTCCTGGTGAAGCCCTCCAGGGCGAAGAGCGTGTCCAGGGCCATCGCCATCGAGCCTGGGTTCGCGTTGTAAGTGTCGTCTATGAAGCACGCCGGGCCGACCGTTTTCATCTCCATTCTGCCCCTGGTCGGAGTGACCGACGCCAGAGCCGCCGCGGCTTCCTCCGCCCGAACACCCAGAGCCCTGGAGGCGGCCAGAGCCGCCAGAGCGTTCAGCACGTTCTGCGTTCCCAGGAGCCGTATCCTGACAGGCGGAAACCCGTCCACCAGAAGTTCGGTGCCCTCAGTACCGAGGTAGCGCACGCTCGCCGGCCTCAAGTTGCTCTTCGAAGACATCCCGAACGTGATCAGTCTCAGGGGCTTCCCTGCGTTGAGCCGGAAGAGCTCCTCTGAATCCCTGTGGATGATGAGCCAGTCGTCCCTTTCCAGCTCGTCGGCCAGCTCGCTCTTCGCCTTGGCCACTTCCAGAACGGTGTCCATGCCCTCCAGGTGCGCGGCCGACGCGTTGGTGATTACGCCCACGGACGGCATCGAAAGTTCCGCCAGGCGCGCTATCTCGCCCGGGCGGTTCATCCCCAGTTCGAGCACGGCCACCTCGTCACCTTGCTGCAACTGCAGCAACGTGATGGGCACTCCGAACTGGTTGTTGAGGTTGCCCTGGGTTCTGGCGGTCCTGTACGTCGTCGCCGAAACAGCCGCTATCATCTCTTTCGTGGTGGTCTTGCCGTTGCTGCCCGTGACCGCGACGACCCTGGGGTTGACTCTTATCCTGTTGTACCGGCCGAGCTCTTGAAACGCGCGGAGAGGGTCGCGCACCGAGAGCAGCGGCCTGGAGCGCTCTTCCTGCGTGAGCCCCGCCAGCCACTCGGCGGAAACGAGCGCCACGGAGGCCCCTCTGGAGAGGCTCTCCGCCACGAAGTGGTGGCCGTCGTGGGAGGCACCCTTCAGCGCAACGAACAGCTCGCCGGG
Source organism: Candidatus Eiseniibacteriota bacterium (assembly GCA_016928935.1). Lineage (GTDB taxonomy): Bacteria > Eisenbacteria > RBG-16-71-46 > JAFGJU01 > JAFGJU01 > JAFGJU01. The sequence continues at coordinate 11,644 of JAFGJU010000100.1, forward strand.
ATTGACGGTCCTGGAATCGATGGAGACCCCGCTCACGAAGTCGGGCAGCCTTCTGGCGGCCTCCTCGCCGGCGCACGTCGCGCCCGTGGCCTTCTTGACTTCTTTTATCGTGAATCCCGATTTCATCTTCGATGTCTCATCCTGGGCGTCTCATTCCCGCCTGGCGCAGAGAAACTCCTCCGCCACTTCTCTGTCGTCGAAGTGCCGCACTTCCGTCCCGACGATCTGATAGTCCTCGTGCCCCTTGCCCGCTATCACGACGCTGTCCCCCTGACCGGCGCCGGCCAGCGCGGTCCGAATGGCCTCTCTGCGGTCCGGGAGGACAGCGTAGCGTCCGCCGGCCCGCTTCACGCCTTCCTCTATCTGGGCGATTATCGAAAGCGGCTCCTCGCTCCTCGGGTTGTCCGACGTGATGACGGTCAGGTCCGCCAGGCTGCCCGACACCGCGCCCATCTCACTGCGCTTGCCTCTGTCCCTGTCCCCGCCGCAGCCGAACACGCAGATAAGTTCCCGCTCGGTGAGCTGGCGCACCGTCCTAAGTATGTTGCCCAGGGCGTCCGGCGTGTGGGCGTAGTCTATGAAGACGGAGAAGTCCTGTCCCGCGTCCACGCGCTCTATCCTTCCCCTGACGCCCTTGAGCGCCTCGAGGCCGGCCACGACTACGGCCGGGTCTATCCCGAGAGACACCCCGGCTCCGAAGCCCGCCAGAGCGTTCATGACGTTGAACACGCCCGGGACGGAGAGCCTGACTTTGAGGCGCTTCCCTTTCCAGACAAGCAAGAACACGCTGCCGCCGGGCAGAAGCTCCACGTCTGTCGCGCTCACGTCCGCGGCGGCCGCCAGCGAATACATGCAAACCGGGTCGCCCGACGCCACGGCCGCGTCCCTGAACGCAGGATGAGCGGGGTCGTCAGCGTTGAGCACGCACACGGGCGATTTGAGAGCCGTGCCCCTCTCCGCTTTCATGAACAGCCTCAGCTTGGCGTCCCTGTATTCCTCGAACGTGTTGTGGTAGTCCAGGTGGTCCCTGCTGAGGTTGGTGAACACGACCACGTCGAACTCCGTTCCGTACGACCTCCGCTGGGCCAGGGCGTGAGACGACACCTCGACCGCGGCGTGCGTCATTCCGCGTCTCAGCATGCCGGCCAGGAGCTCCTGGAAGTCGGGCGCCTCGGGAGTCGTGTACGCTCCCTTGAGCCTCACGTCTCCCAGGTCGTAGCCGATGGTGCCCACGACACCCGCCTTAAGCCCGGCCTCCGAGCACACGGACTTGACGAGATAGCTCACAGTCGTCTTGCCGTTGGTCCCGGTTATGCCCACCGTCTTGAGCCTCCGGGAAGGATGACCGTGGAACCGGCACGCCGCCAGGGCCAGGGCCTTTCTGACGTCGGGCACGAGCACTCTGGTCGCGCCGGCGACTTCGACGTCTCTGTCCGATACGACACCCACCGCGCCGGAGGCCAGCGCGTCCTTGAAGAACGCCAGGCCGTCCGAGCGGAGACCGGCGATCGAGAAGAATAGGCTCCCGGGCGTCACTTTCCTGGAGTCGTACGCGATTTGCGTGACCTCCACGTCGTCCGGACCGGTCACGGTCTTTGACTCGAGGTCCCGCAGCAGCTCCCTCAGTCTCATCGCTTCCCTTGTTTCCGGCGCTCCCGGGCGCGTCTCGGACGTTCCTAGCGGTGCGTCCCGTGTCTCTCGGCCGCCAGCGGCCTCAACTCCAGCACGCAGCAATCGCCGCGCCGCACCAGACTTCCGGCCGGAGGAGACTGCCCGGCCACCACACCGCTTCCGTTCACTCTGGCCGTGACGGCCATTGCGGACAGTCTGCGCAAGGCGTCCCGCATGGAGAGGCCTCTCAAGTCCGGCAGGGCCCCCTCGTCGGACGCCGGCTTGTCGGCTTCGGCCAGCCGAAGTCTCACGTCCGTGCCGGTGCGCGCCAGTGTCCCGGCCGCCGGCTCCTGCGAAACGACTCTGCTCCCCACTCCCGAAAAACGCACGTCAAAGCCGACCTTCTTCAGGTCTCTCGCGGCTTCGTCCTCCGCGAGCAGCCTCACGTCGGGCACCCTCACGTGCGCGTCGTTCCTGACCTCGAACCTGATTCTGTCGAACGGCGGCGACAAGGGCGGCCTGGAGCAATTGCCGACTCTTTCAACGAGCTCCTTGAAGACCGGGGCGGCAACCACGGCGGCCAGGTGTTCGTCGGCCGGTTCGTCCAGCACCACCAGGCAAACCAACCGTGTGTTCTCAGCCGGCAGAAGGCCGGCGAACGAGCTCACAAAGCTGGAGTACGAGCGGGTGGAGGCGCTGTACTTCTGCGCCGTGCCGGTCTTCCCCCCGATCCGGCACCACTCGACGCGTGCGCTCCTGCCCGTGCCGTTGTCGACGGCGTCGGCCAGGAACTCCTTTATTGTCCGACAGGTGCCTTCCGAAAGCACCCTCCTTCTCTCGCGAGGCAACCACCGCCGGAGGCCGCGTCCGCCGTCGTCCTCAATGCGCTTCACCAGCATGGGCCTCGTCATGACGCCGTCGTTGGCCACCGCCGCGTAGGCCATGGCCAACTGGAGCGCGGTGACCGAGATCTCCTGGCCGTACGCCATCGTAAAGAGCGAGCGCTGCGACCAGTCCTCTGTGTTCCTCAACTTGCCGGCTCCCTCGCCCGGGAGGTCTATTCCCGTCGTGGCCCCGAAACCGAAGGCGCGGCAGTAGCCGTAGAATTTGTCCTCGCCTATCATGAGGCCCAGCTTGGCCGCCACTATGTTGCTCGAAACCCTGAAGAACTCCTTGAGGCTCACCCAGCCGTGCTTCGAGGTGTCGTTGACCCTGAACTGGCCGAAGCGGCCCACGCCGTTCTCGGCGTAGAAGATCGTCGTGGACTCCGCGACGTCCTCCTCCAGCACGGCGCCGAGAGTTATGAGCTTGAACGTGGATCCGGGCTCGAACTGGTCCATCACCACCCGGTTTCTGAGAGTGCCCCTTCTCCACGTCCCCGGCACCGTCGGGTCGAAGTCGGGAGCGCTCACCATGGCCAGTATCTCTCCGCTTGCGGGCTCGACCATCACGACGCTGCCCGCGGCGGCCCGGTGTTCTTCCATCGCCCTGCGCAGGCAGGACGCTGCGATCGCCTGGTAGTTGGCGTCTATTGTGAGCACGACGTTCGCGCCGGGCCTCGGCTGCTTGGCCAGGCTCCTGGTCGTCACTACGTCTTCGCCCTTGGCGTCGCGGGCCAGGATGAACCAGCCGCCCGTGCTGTTGAGGTAGGAGTCGAACTCGGCTTCTATGCCCTCCGTGCCGTGGCCGTCGGGGTTGATGATCCCGACCACGTGACACGCCGCGCGACCCAGGGGATAGATGCGCCTCGTGTCGTCTATGAGGTCCACGCCGTCCAGACGGCCCGCGCCGCTCTGCTTGGCCTCCCGGAGCCTGGCTTCGGCCTCGGGTGAGATCTTTTTTGCGATGGCGACGTATCCGGCCTTCTTTCCGAGCCGTCTGTGCACGCGCGAATAGGGTATCCCGAGGGCGCGGCTCAGCTCTCTCGCAGCGGCCGCCCTGTCGCGTATCTGGGGTGGATACGCGCAGACCGAGCAGGTCCTGATGTCCTGGGCCAGGACTACGCCGTTCCTGTCGTAAATGGTCCCGCGCACGCCGGACAGCGGAACGCGGCGGTTGTGCTGGGTGAGCGCCAGTTTTTCGTAGCGGGAATGGCAGACGATCTGAACGTAGAACAGTCTCAGGAAGAAGAGAGCCCATACAACCGCGCAGGCGATGGCGATGTGCTTGATTCTGTGCCTGGGGTCATAAGTCCGCATCTCTCGTGTACCAGCCGTCTATGGCTCGTTCGGCCTGCTCGCGCGGGCCAGCGCAGAAGTCACGAAGAAGTTCAAGATTCTCGACTGCACGTTCTCCAGCGCGGAAAGCCGCGCCGTGACGATGGGCTGCTCGGAGAAGAGGCCCTGGTCCTCGGCCAGAAGCACCACCTGTTCCACGTCCGGGGTCCTGAGCCCCAGGTCCGAGGCTTCTGTGCTGGCCATGGCAAGCGCCAGTTGACGCTGGATGAGTCCCTTCTTCTCCAACACCTGGGCCCTCAAGTTCTCGACCGTGTCGCGCCGTTTCTGAAGCTCGGACAAAAGCTGGTCGGTGTAGATGTTCTCCCAGGCCAGTACGAAAGCCAGAACGACGGCGGCCGCCACGACGGCGAACCGGCGCATGTTTCCTCGCTGCTGGGCCGGGAAGGCCCGCCAGCCAGAGCCGTACGACGGCGACCTTCTGAGGAACTTGTCCATCCTAAGACCTCCGGGCTGCTCTCAGTCGAGCGCTTCTGGACCTGGGGTTTTGACTGACTTCGTCCGGCTGCGGCCTGACGACCCTGCGCGTGAGCGTCTCGAGCCTTCCCTCGAGCCCGTCCGCAAACACGACGTTCTCCCTCATGAAATGCTTGACTATTCTGTCCTCTCCGGAATGGTACGAGATGACGCACACTCTGCCGCCGGGACTCAAGAAAGGCGTGTCCAGGGCGAGCGCCCGGCGGATGGCTGAGAGCTCGTCGTTGACCGCTATCCTCAGGGCCTGGAAGACCCGCGCGAGAGCGCGGTGGGGGTTTCCTGAGGGAGTGGCCCTGCGCAGGGCTACCACGAGATCCTTCGTGGTGCGCAGAGCCCCCCTCTTTCTATGCTCCACTATGGCGCGGGCCTGGCGCCTGGCGTGCCTCAGGTCCGCGTGCTGTCTGAACAGCTCGGCCAGTTCTTCCTCGCTCCGGGTGTTCAGGATTTCGGCCGCGGTTTCGCCTTCGTTAACGTCGAATCTCATGTCGAGAGGCGAGTCCTTCTGGTAGCTGAATCCCCTGTCCGCGTCGAGCTGGAAAGAAGAGAGGCCCAGGTCGAAGAGCATTCCGCTGACGGCTCCCAACGACAGCTCCCTCAGAACCTCCGGAAGCTCCCTGAAGTCCCGCCTAAAAAGGAAAACTCTTTCACCAAATGCCTTCAGCTCCTCATTGGCGGCAAGGAGGGAGTCCCCGTCCTTGTCCAGTCCTATGAGCCTGCCCTGGTGAGAGAGTTTTCCAAGAATCGCGGCAGCGTGCCCTCCACAACCCAGAGTGCAGTCTGCGTAGACGCCATCGGGGTCGTGAACAAGCAGCGACAACACCTCCCGCACCATCACCGGCGCGTGGAGCTGCCGCCTTCCCAGGTGGCTTCGAGGCATTTCCCTACATGGCAGCGGAGACTGTTCTATCTCGATACGGACGCCGGGCGTAAGAGCCCGCCAAGCGGTTCCTCAACGCCCTTACTGCTTCTTCTTTTCTCTCGTATATCGTGAGCTCCTCGTCGCAGCCCACCACTCTGAATATGTTCAGCACGTATTCACTCAGGTTGCAGAGTATGACGTCGCACCCGCTCCGGGTCAGCCCGCGCAATGCTGAGGTAAGGGAGGGAAGGCTTCTGTAGTCGGCGTGCTTGAGCCTTGAGAAGTCGATTATTATGGCGGACTTCCCTGACGTATAGAGCCTTGCGAGACGGCCTGTCAGAGCTTCGACGTTCCTGACAGAGAGCCTTCCCTCCACAGCTACGGCGGCACGGGCCCCGGCCTCGTGTACGCGTAACTCTAAAGTGGATCTGTTGTGTCCCTCAGCTTCACTGTGCATCACAAGCCCCGGCCCCTATGCATTCGAGCCCCAGCCCGGAAACAGCTTCTCAGCGAGTTGTTCAATCGGCATGTCGGTCTGCCGCTTGTACGCTTCGTAGTCCTTCGGATTCCAGATTTCTATTCTCCTCGAGACTCCCAGCACGAGTACCTCCTTGTCGAAGTTGGCCTCGACCAGAAGCTCGTTCGGGATCTTCACCCTGCCTACACTGTCCATCGTGGTGTCGTACGCGTTCTCGAGAAGCATCCTCTCCACCCTTCTCGCGTCCCCGACGAAGAGAGGGATCTTCTGGAGCTCCTGCTGCTGCCAGTGCCACCCGCTCTTGCTGTAGAGAAAGAGGCATCCGTCGAACCCCTTGAGGATCACGAGGCCGCCGGGCTCCCTCTTCAAGATCTGTTTGAAGGCCTTGGGTATGCTCACGCGACCTTTGTGGTCGACTGAATGTAAGAATTTACCTTTAAAAAGATTTTCCATTTGTTAACAAGGAGTTGCTGATGTCCCACATTCCCCCACGACATCCCACGAACGCGCAGTCTAGTCAGCAGGCTGTATCCTGTCAACACAAAAAGCACTCGCGCCCGGACTTTTTTTCGGCTGAAGGTCTCTCAGGCGGGATCGTCACTCCGATTCTGAAGTGGGAGTCGGGTCGAGCGAGCGCCTGGCCGTGAGTCGGGCCTGGGACGAGTCCCCGACGACGGCACAGCCGGAAGTGTAGGCCCCCGCCACAAGCTCAGCATGTTGTGGTCGGACACGACTGTGCTCCCGGCACCGGGTGAGAGGGCGTCGAGCGAAACGAGATGCAGCCCGGGGCGCGACAGACTCCGGGCGCGCCGCGCAGGCGGCGACTGAGGTGCGGTGTCCCTGAACGGCGGCGCGGCTGCGCGAGGTGTGGGTGTGCGGGCCGGCGCGCTTCTTCGTTTCACGGCCGCCGCGCCTCAACGTCCGACAACTTCGGTCAGGACCGAGGCGAGCTTTCTTGCAAGCACGGGACGTTCGAAGGGCGCCAGCAGAGAACGATCTGAGACGCCCGCGAGAGGCACTCCAGATTCGTGATGTGAGAAGTAACGCTCCAGCGCCGCCGCTATCTCGTCCGCGCCGGAGGGCCTGGTCACGACGCCGGCCTTGAGCGAGCGCACCAGTCGGGCCGCCGCGCCCTCGGGCAAGAGAGCCAGGATCGGCCTGCCCGACGCGGCGTACTCGTACAGCTTCGCCGGATAGATGAGCGAGCCGCGGTAGCTGTCGTCTTCTATGAGAAGCAGAAGACTTGAGGCCGACTGAAGCCGGACGCACTCCAGGTGAGGCAGAGTGTCTTCGAACCGGACGACGTCCGCCAAGCCGAGGTCGCGAGCCCGGGCTTGGTTTTCCCTGTCACGCGTGCCCACGAACAGCACGTCAGTCTTAGGCCTCGCGTCGGGCCGCCTGTCCAGGAAGAGCCGCAACCCCTCCAGAAACCCGAAACAGTTACGCTTCCCCGTCAGTATGCCCGTGTGGGTGACGGTGAACTTCTCGGCGGCCGGGGCTTCCGGCCCCGACGGCCCGGCGGGCCGAACAGCTCCGGTCAGCGCAGCCGTTGCGCCACCCGCGCCCGTGTTCACTGCGCGGGCCCTCGCTTCCGGGCGGCCCTCGGCCTCAGCAGCTGCGCCGGCAGCCACTCCCTCGAAATCCTCGGGGTCGAACCCATTCGTTATGACCACGAACTTGTGCGCGTCCACCAGCGGATGCTTCCGCCTGAAGTCGTCCACGATGCCCTCGCTGGTGCACACGATCCGGTCCGCGCTCGAGAAGACCAACCCTTCCAGGGCGCGCTGGAGCTTCAGATGGCAGCGCGTGGGCGCGTTGAAGGTGAGTCTCTCCGTCCACGGGTCCCTGAAATCGGCCACCCAGGGCTTCCCAGTCGAGCGCTTCACAAGAAGGCCCGCGACATGGGCGCTGTCGGGAGAAGACGTCGTGTAGACGACCGAGATGTCCCCGGCCCCGACCCGTCGCGCGGCCGCGCGCGCCGCGAACGGCACCCATCCGACGTACTGGTCCGGAACCAGGAAGAAGCTCGAGAGCCCCCTCAAGA
>JAFGJU010000101.1 GCA_016928935.1 Candidatus Eiseniibacteriota bacterium
GAGCGTGAAGCGCCCTCTCCCTCACTGACCGGCCCCACGGCCGCAACACGGCCGTACAGGGCCATCTTCAGCGAATCCGGCGCCAACTCCACCCTGTGCACAACGAGCCTCACGAGCTCCATCTGCTTGTAGGGCGGGATGCGGCCGAAGACCTCGCTGAATCGGCTCAGTGCCTGTGTCACTGACCTTCACCGAAATGCCTCATTATGGGAAATTCAACGCTCGCTCGTTGAGCCCCTTGGTATTCCATGAATTCAGCCATTCATTCGTGAATCCCCTGTGCGAAAAGCGGTGATGAAGACACTGGACGAGATCGACCCGGCCCCGCGGGACAGAACGGCAAAGCCGCGCCTGGAACAAATAAAGCCGGGAAAAAGCTCATGGACGAAGGCGAAATCAGACGGATCGTCGACGCTCTCTTCATGAGCTTCAATGACAAAGATCTGAAGGCCATCAAGTCAAGCCTTCATCCGGATGTCAGCATGCCCGGGGACGGGGGGCAAACGGCGAGCACCATCCTGGCCGCCGCAATCGCTCAGTTGCCCGTGTTCGATGGCTATCGGATCAAACAAATCATCCCAGAAGGCGGCAGGACGAAAGCAATCAGGAACTATAAGGTCACGGGGCAATCCCAGAACCTCACTTTTGTGCTGGGCAACCAAGGCAGGTTTCGTATCATCGACATGTTTGAGGTCAACGTACAACCATGAAGCCGACCTTACCCCATCGTTTGGTCCAGCGCCAGAGCCAGTCCCGAGCCTCCTGCGTTGCCGCCCGCGGCGACCTCGGCCGGCGTCCTGTATCCCAACGAGCTGTGCGGCCGCTCGGCCGTCGCGTGCAGTCCAACGGACATGAGGGGGCCCGGGCGTTTCAGCGCCCCGGCCTGGGCCGCACGGCGGCCTCAGTGCCGCGGCCGGGAGTGAAATCACCCAGGCGATACTGCCAAGAATCAAGACCTGCTTGGAACCGTTGAGCCGGTGCGGCTTGGAAATTCGAAGGACTTAGTGCGTGACGTCGTCCTCTTCGCTGAGGAATTCCGTGACGAGCTCTTTGGCGGCCTCCTCGTCCTCTCCCCTGACGAACACCTTGCCCCAGTAGCCGCGAGACAGCTTCGCGATGCCGTCGTACCAGACGATCTGGTCCGACCGGATTACGGCGTCTATTCCCTCTTCCTCCAGCATGTCCCTCACCATCGTCGCCATCAGCTCGTCCGGAGCCACGTAGACCTCCACGAGCTCGCTGTCTTTGAAATCATGCTCTGCCATCGTTCCTTTCCCCGTAAGGTCTCTCTCAGCGCACGGCTGTGGGCAGCATGAGGCGGTCCCTCTCGAGATGCGCGCCACCGCTCCGGCTGGGGCCTACCCGGCGTGTCAACACAGCGGTTCACTCAGTCGTCGTTCACGCCGCCGGAACCTACCCCGCGCCCAAGAGCCCCATCAGAACAAGCATACACCCAATCCGGGCGCTATGCCGCAAAACGAATCGTGACTACGTCCCCGTCCTTCACCTCGTATGCCTTGCCCTCGACCCTGAGCAGTCCCTTTTCCTTTGCGTGCGCCAACGACTGGCACGCCACCAGGTCGTCGTAGGACGTGACCTCCGCCTTTATGAACCCCCTCGCCATGTCGGTGTGGATCTCGCCGGCGGCGTCCACGATATGAGTTCCCCTGCGAATGGACCAGGCCGTGAGCTCGTTGTGGGCCGCGGTGTAGAAAGTGATGAGGCCCAGCAGAGCAAACGAAGCTCTCACAACTTTGTGAGAGGCCGGCTCAGTCAGCCCGGCCAGCTCCATCAGTTCGGCGGCGTCCTTCTCCGGACAGGTCGCTATCTCCATCTCGAGCTTGCCGCACAGGGTCACGACCGGGTGCTTCTGCGCGGCCAGCCGCTTCGCATTCTCCTCCACGGCGCTTGGGTCGTCGTCCTCGCCGGAGTTGAGCACCACCAGCACCGGCTTTCGGGACAGAAACTGGAAACCGCGGATGAGCTTGTCTTCCTCGTGCGTGAACTCCACGTCCCTGAGAGGAGTCTCCTTGCACAGGTGGGCTCGGCATTTCTCCAACACTTCCGCCTCGCCCTTCTGCTCGGGTTTCTTCCCCACGGCCGCGAGCTTGACTATCTTGTCAAGGCGCTTCTCAGTCGCGATGAGGTCGCCGATTATGAACTCCTCCTCCAGCGCGACCGCGTCCCTGGTCGGGTCTACGGCTCCCATCGAATGCGGCACGCTCTCGTCCGCGAAGGCTCTCGCCACGTGGAGCAGAGCGTCCGCCTGCCTCACTGGCGCCAGGAATCCGGTCGGCGTGTCTGTCTTCTTGGCCGCGCCCTTCTCGACTCCGACCACGTCCACGTATTCTATCTTGGCCCTCGTCACCTTCGTGGGCTGAAGGAGTCGCGTGAGCACCGCCACTCTCTCGTCCGGCACTTCCACAACGCTCACGTGAACCTCGTCCCTGCTGGACGAGAAGACACCCGTGCGCGCCGTGCAGCGCGTGAGTGCGTTGAAGACTGTGCTCTTTCCGCTGAGAGGGAGTCCCACTATTCCGATTCTCATCATGGCCGTCGTACCTAAGCCCGCGCACCGTGCCTTCCGGACCGCACGTGGAGCCCGTGGAGCCGCTCACTGGCCGGCCACCAGGCCGTTCTTGCGCGAAAACCGTCCGAAGGTATGTTGCCTGCCGCGGACCGAAGCCGCGGCTACCTGGAGAAGCTACCCTGCCGACTTGCGCCGGTTCCCGTGAAGCGTCACTCCACGGGCTCCCAGATTCCGAAGGCCTCCTCCTTCACCTCGGTCGCACCCTTGAACGAATAGCGCGAATTGAAGTTGTAGTTCCAGCCCAGGTAGCTGGAGTCTCCGCCGCCGTGAGTCGTCACGAAATACCGGTTGCCGAGCGCTCCGAAGGCTCTGCCCTGGTCCGCCAGGAGAGGAGTATCGCCTCCGCTGGGGTCCACGGCCACCCATCCGTACCCGGGCAGATACACCTCGCACCACCTGTGGAACACGTCGTCCACCGACGCATCGTCGCCCCTCACCACGACGCTTCCCTCAAACCTTGCCGGCAGGCCGGCCGCCCGGCAGAGAGCAACGTAGAGGAACGAATATTCCGAGCAGGACCCTGTGCCGCGCTTTATGAGGGTCTCGGCTATGTCCCAACCCCCGACGAGCTCGTACTCGACGTGCTGCTGCACCCATTTGTAGATCTTCCTGGCGATCCAGTACGGGTTCTTTTCCTCCCCGACGATTTGCCTGGCGGTGTCGCGTATCAGGGGCTGCTCCAGCCGGTAGCGGCTGGCGTCCGCGGTGTACTGCTTGCGGATTCGCGCCGGAATGTCCGCGAGACTCCCGACCTTATGCGGGAAGACACAGAAGCGGCGAACGCCTATCGTTGCACGCGCCGTGTACCCCACTTCTTTGACGGCGCCCGGGCCCAGGTCGCTGAACTCGTAGATGGCCACCTTCTGTCCGGACTCGTCCTCGTCGAACCTGTCGGGCTCGGGCTCGTACGCGACGGGCTCGAGCAGATTCTGGGAGACACCGATGTCCTCCGGAACGGCGAGGAAGACCTCCGCCTTCGTGACCACCCCCGGCCCGACGTTCCGGATGCGGTAGACGACCTTCAGTTCTCTCTCCTTAGGGTCCGTCTGGTACACGTCCTCACCGTCGTCGTATGCCAGTTTGTAGAGAGTGTCCGTCTGGAAGTCCACGTTCCAGAGGAACCTGCCGTCGAAGGCCAGGCCGGTCGGATACGGCCCGGGGGACAGCACTATCATCAAGACTGTTCCGTCCGTCGGGTCGAGCATGTAGAGCTCGTTCTTCATCCTGTCAGAAGCCCAGAGGTAACGGCCGTCCCAGGCCAGTCCCTCCACCTGGCCGCCGGGCGAAGGGAAGTAATCCAGCGCTGTGCCGTCCTCCGGGTTCAGCTTGTAGATAGTCTTCGTGCCTCTGTCGCTCAGCCACAGGTTAGTGCCGTCCCAGGCCAGGGCCGAGGGAGACGAACCCGGTCCGGAGTAGCTCGTGAGCACGATTCCGGTCGAGAGGTCCATTCTGTACAAGAGCGGCTGAGTGGCGTCGCACACGAAGATAGTACCGTCGGCGTAGGCGATGTCGTCCGGCCGCGGGCAAGGCAGGTCGACTGACGCCACGGCGCTACCGTCTTTCGGGTCGAGCTTATGGGCCTTGGCCTCCCACCAGTCGCAGACCCAGAGGTGTGTGCCGTCCCAGGTAAGACCCCTTGGGTACTCGGACGCCGAGGACAGCTCCTGGATGACTTTGCCCGTGTAGGCGTACGACTCAGACAACGCGACAGTGAGAAAGAAGGCGAGCACGCCGAGCCAAATAGCGAATGCGAGGACGCGATGAACCGTCTTCATTCTGAACCTCCGGCAGACGCAGTTGCGGTTACGGTGGGTTAGAACGCAGTCACTCCGCAGTCTACACTTGCCGCGCGAGAAAATCAAACCGCAAAAGGAAGAACGCGGGGCTTGAGCGGCGACGTGCACCAAAAGAAAGAGGCGGCTTGCGCCGCCTCAATATTGACCCGTGCTGGAATCGAACCAGCGACTCCCTGCTTAAAAGGCAGGTGCTCTGCCGACTGAGCTAACGGGCCACAATGTCTTGCGCGAACAGCGCGGCCAAACCGGCACCCTCGCCACTTCCGTCTCTCCGAAGGGCCGGGCGCAGCCGCGCGGCGCCTCAGCTCAAGAATACCATCTCCTCTCGTCCGGAGCCTACAGACACTCCAGCCACTCTCGCGCCGGTGAGCTGCTCTATCCTGCGCACGTAGGCCAGCGCGGCAGGGGGCAGTCGGTCCCCGGACCCAGTTCCCTTGACTGGCTGCTCCCACCCGGGGTGGCTCTCGTACACCGGCTCCGCCTCGAAGGCGGCGCCTACACTCGCCGGAAAGCCGCGCAGAGTCTCGCCGCCGCGCCTGTATGCCGTGCAGATCTTGAGCTCCCTCGTCCCGTCGAGAACGTCCAGCTTTGTGAGATACAATCTGTCGATGCCGTTCACTCTCACGGAATGACGCACAACCACAGCGTCGAACCAACCGCAACGGCGCGGCCTCCCGGTGGTCGCTCCGTACTCCCCGCCGGCCTCCCTGAGCGCGGAGGACTCCTCCGGCGGAAGCTCGGTCGGAAACGGCCCGTTCCCCACCCTCGTGGTGTACGCCTTGGCCACTCCTATCACCTCGTCTATCCTCGTCGGCCCGACGCCGGTGCCCGTACAGGCCCCACCGGCAGTGGCGCTCGACGACGACACGAATGGGTAAGTCCCGTGGTCCAGGTCCAGGAGAGTCCCCTGAGCGCCCTCGAACAACAAGGTCTTTCCCTCGTCCAGCGCGCGATTCAGTGCGCTCGAAACGTCCACCATCATCGGCCTGAGTCTATGTCCGAATTCGAGGCAGCTCGCCAGGACGGCCGCCGGGTCTTCGACGGCGGAGCCGCCCGGCGCCGGCGCATTTGTCGCCTTGCCGACCTCGCGCTCGAGCATCCTGGCCTGGCCGGCCAGCACCTCTATCTTGTCGCGCAGCGCCTTCGGGTCCAAGAGGTCGCAGACTCGTACCCCGACCCTGCCCGCCTTGTCGCGGTACGCCGGACCTATGCCCCGGCCTGCGGTGCCTATCTTTCCGTCGCCAAGCGTCCTCTCCAGCGCATCCTCTACAACTCTGTGATACGACAGTATCACGTGAGCCGAGAAACTCACGAAGAGGCGCCCCTCCACGTCGATGCTAGCGGCCTCCAGGAAGGCCACCTCCCGGAATAACGCCTCCGGGTCCACGACCACGCCGTTGCCCAGGTAACAAAGCTTCCCGGGCCTCAGTATCCCGCACGGCACAAGGTGCAGCACGACCGTCTTGCCTCCCACCACGACCGTGTGCCCGGCGTTTGCGCCTCCCTGGTAGCGGACCACTGCGTCGGCACGCTCGGAGAGCATGTCCACGATCTTCCCCTTGCCCTCGTCGCCCCACTGGGCGCCGACAACCACTGAAGCGGGCACCCGATACTCCTTTCTGTCTTCGACGGCACTCGGCCTTGCGCCTCTATCTTCTGCCGCGCGCCCGGGGACCGTTATCGCGCCGTCGGCCGCCCGAGCCACTATGGCTTCACGAAGAGACGCCGGCAAAAAAAGACCGCTGGTATTTCCGCACTGTCGGGTCAATTGGAACACCAGCGTCGGTTGTGACTAGCGTTTTTTCAACAAGGCGTTCTTGTCCCGACCGCCCGGGGGACAGAGTCCCGAGCAGCCGCCTCCGCGCCCTTTCCGCGCGTTTCTCGAGCGCCGTTCGGACGGCGCAGGCCTAGTGTGGCGGTACGGCCTGGTCCTGACGGCCCTCGCCCCTGCGCGGGAAGATTCTGTCGGCGTCCTCCACCAGCGCCAGCTTCAGGACCTCGTCCATCGTCTCTACGCCGACTATTGTAAGACTGTTCCGGACCTCCGCCGGAATGTCCCTGAGCTCTCTTTCGTTCATCTTGGGGATGAGCACGGTCGTGATGCCCGCTCTCCTGGCCGCGACCAGCTTCTCGTTGAGGCCGCCCACAGGCAGCACGTTCCCGCGCAGCGTTATCTCGCCCGTCATGGCCACGTCCTTGCGCGTGGGCACGCCCGTCAGGGCCGACACAAGCGCCACCACCATCGTGATGCCCGCAGACGGCCCGTCCTTGGGCATCGCGCCCTCGGGCACGTGGACGTGTACGTCCACCTCTTTGTAGAAACTCTTGTCCAGGCCCAGGATCGTCGCGCGCGAGCGCGCGTAACTGAGCGCGGCCTGACCGCTCTCCCTCATTATTTCGCCCAGCTTTCCCGTCAGAAGGAGCTCTCCCTTGCCCGGCAGGACGCTCACCTCGACCGTCAGCACGTCGCCGCCTGCCTCGGTCCATGCAAGACCAGTGGCGATGCCGGTGCGGGTCTTCTGCTCGACCACGCTGTCGATGTACTTCGGAGCTCCGAGCAACTCCTCGAGCTTCTTCTTGGTCACTGTGACTCTGGCCTTGGCCTTACCCGCGGCCTTGCGCTTGGCAATCTTCCGCGCCACGGAGGCTATCTCCCTCTCCAGGTTCCTGACGCCGGCCTCCCGGGTGTACTCGTTTATGAGCGAGGCCAAAGCGGAAGAAGTGAACCGAAAGTCCGCGTCCGTGAGGCCGTTCGCCTTGAGCTGCTTGGGTATCAGGAAGAACTTGGCTATGGCCATCTTCTCGTACTCGAGGTACCCGGGCAGCCTCAGTATTTCCATCCTGTCCTGGAGCGCCGGCGGAATCGTGTGCAACACATTCGCAGTCGTGATGAACATCACCTGCGACAGGTCGAACTCCACCTCCAGGTAGTGGTCCGTGAACGTGCAGTTCTGCTCGGGGTCGAGCACCTCGAGCAGCGCGCTCGCGGGGTCACCCCTGAAGTCCACACCCAGCTTGTCCACTTCGTCCAGGAGGAACACCGGGTTCATCGAGCCCGCCCTCTTCAAGGACTGGACGATGCGACCGGGCAGGGAGCCGATGTACGTGCGCCTGTGCCCCCTTATCTCCGCCTCGTCCCTGACTCCGCCGAGCGACATCCTGATGAACTTCCTCCCGAGGGCGCGCGCAATGGACTTCCCCAGCGATGTCTTCCCCACCCCCGGCGGGCCGACGAAACAGATGATGGGCCCCTTCAAGGAACCGGTCAGCTTGAGCACCGAGATGTACTCGAGGATGCGCTCCTTCACCTTCTGGAGCCCGTAGTGGTCCTCGTTGAGGACTTTCTCCACGGCCTCTATGTCCAGGTTGTCGTCTGTCACCTTGCCCCACGGCAGGGACACCAGCCAGTCTATGTAGTTCCGCACGACGGTGGCCTCGGGAGACATGAACGACATCTTGCCCAGACGGTCCAGCTCCTTCATGGCCTTCTCGTACACTTCCTTGGGCATCTTGGCTTTCTTTATCTGCTGACCGAGCTCGTCCAGCTCGTTCGCGAACTCGTTCTGGTAGCCCAGCTCCTTGCGGATGGCCTTGAGCTGCTCGTTCAGGTAGAACTCTTTCTGGTTCTTGTGCACCTGGCTCCGCACCTGGCCTTCTATCTTCCGCTCGAGCTTGAGTATCTCGACTTCCGACGAGAGCGC
>JAFGJU010000102.1 GCA_016928935.1 Candidatus Eiseniibacteriota bacterium
GCGGTGTATCCCGCGTCACACTTCGCGACCGCTTACTCCAACGTGGAGAGAGCGGTCGTGTCGATACGCCGGGAGCTGGACGAGCGGCTGAAGGAGTTCGAGGCGCAGGGAGCCCTGCTGGAGGCGCAGCGGCTCAGGACCCGCACTGAGTACGACCTGGAGATGCTGAAGGAGGTCGGATACTGCCCCGGAATAGAGAACTACTCCAGGCACCTGAGCGGCAGGGCGCCCGGACAGCGGCCCTACACGCTGCTGGACTACTTCCGCGGGGATTTCCTGGTCGTGATGGACGAGTCCCACGTCACGGTGCCGCAGGTGCGGGGCATGTACGAGGGAGACCGCTCCAGGAAAGAGACTCTGGTGAAGTACGGCTTCCGGCTGCCGTCGGCCCTGGACAACCGCCCGCTGAGGTACGACGAGTTTGAGGAGCTGGTGCGCCGGGCCATATTCGTGTCCGCCACTCCGGCCGAGTACGAGCTTGAGAAATCGGGCGGAGTCGTTGTCGAGCAAGTCATAAGGCCCACCGGGCTCGTGGACCCTTCGATAGACGTGAGACCCACGGCCAACCAGGTGGACGACCTCCTGGAAGAGATCCGGAAGCGCGTCGAGAGGAAGGAGCGCGTCCTGGTCACCACTCTCACGAAGCGCATGGCCGAGGACCTGACGGACTATCTTCAGGAGATGGGAGTCAGGGTCCGCTACATCCACTCCGACATCGACGCCATAGAGAGGGTGGAGATACTGAGGGGGCTTCGCCTGGCGGAGTTCGACGTGCTCGTGGGCATAAACCTCCTGCGGGAGGGGCTGGACCTGCCGGAAGTCTCCCTCGTGGCGGTGCTGGACGCGGACAAGGAGGGCTTCCTCAGGTCGGAGCGCTCTCTCATACAGACCGCGGGCAGGGCGGCCAGGAACGTGTTCGGAGACGTGATACTGTACGCGGACACGATGACAGGCTCGATGGCGAGAGCAATCGAGGAGACCGAGAGGCGACGGAAGAAGCAATTGGAGTATAATAGGCAGCACGGCATCACGCCCAAGTCCATAGTCAAATCGCTGGAAGAGGTGATGAGGACCACCGCGGTCGCGGACGCCACGGTCAAGGACGCGGAGCCGCCGGAGTTCGACTCCTCCGTGTTCGGCAAGATGGACAGGGAGGCTCTGGCCGAGCTACTGGAGCGCGAGATGCTGGCGGCGGCGAGAAGGATGGAGTTCGAGAAGGCCGCCAGCTTGCGGGACAAGCTGGAGGAGCTGCGGACGGTCGCGGCCGGCAGTCGGGGTAAGACGGCGGCGTTGCGGCGGAGGTCAGTCCGTAGCGCGGACAGAGAAGCGGGCAGCGGACGCGCGGCCTCACGCCGGGGACGAAAACCTGAGAGAAACGCGGCGAGGGTGGGAGCGCACGGCCGCGGCAGCGGAGCGCAGGGTCGGGCCGGTAGGCGCGTCGGCCACGGGGACCGGGAGACCACTTCACGTCCGGGAGGAAGTCGTGGCAGAAAAGAAAAAGGATAGGCTGAGCATCAACCTCGAGTCCATCGCCGCGCCCAGGGTGAGCATAGCGCTGACGGAGGACGTGGGCCTGGGAGACATCACGACCAGGGCCGTAGTGCCCGAGCACCTGGTGGCCAGGGCCGTCATCACGGCCAAGGAGGGCGGCGTACTGGCGGGGCTCCAGGTGGCGGAGATAGTGTTCAGGCAGCTCGACCCCGACGTCGAGTTCACCGGACACGTCAAGGACGGAGAGAGCCTGGCCGCCGGACGGAGAATCTGTTCTTTGCGCGGGAAGGCCGGAGCGATCCTCACGGGAGAGCGAGTCGCGCTCAACTTCCTTCAGCGGCTTTCCGGAATCGCGACCCTGACGGACAGGTTTGTGAGGAGGACGCGCGGCGCCCGGGCCAAGGTCACGGACACAAGGAAGACGACGCCCGGGCTTCGTATCCTGGAGAAGTACGCCGTCAGAGTGGGTGGCGGCGACAGCCACAGGTTCGGCCTGTACGACATGTACCTCGTCAAGGAGAATCACGTGGCCGCTGCCGGCGGCATCGCGGAGGCGGTGAGAAGAGTCAGAGAGCACATGCGGAGCACGAAGGGCGACATACCCATTGAGGTGGAGGCCAGGACCCCCGAGGAGGTCAAGGAGGCGTGCGAGTGTTGGGTGAGCAGGATAATGTTGGACAACATGAGCCTGGTCAACATAGGCAGGTCGCTGGAGATAGTCCAGAATCACAAGCGTGAGAACGCCCCTCCGAAGACCGCCGACCCGAAGGCCAGGTTTCTCGAGACCGAGGTCTCCGGCGGCGTGACTTTGGAAAACGTGAGGGAAATCGCCCTCACAGGAGTCGACTACATATCCGTGGGCGCCCTCACGCATTCGTACCATTCGATAGACATGAGTCTTCTGATAGAGGGAATCGAATCGTAGGTCCGACAAGCATGCCCATTGAGCCTGACCTGCCCGGCGGCGTCCCGGAGCGCGGCACGGGGGCCGCCAGTTCGGGCAGACGAGTGCTGACGTTCGAGCGCGTGGACTCCACGAACGAGGTGGCCTGGCGAGAGGCCGAGAGGGGCGTGCCCGAGTGGACCTGGGTGTCGGCGGACGAACAGACCGGGGGCAGGGGGCGGCTTTCCAGAAGGTGGCATTCTCCGGCCGGGCTCGGGGTCTGGACGTCGGTGGTGCTGAGGCCCGGCGTGACGCCGAGCGTGGCACCGGGCATAACGATGTGCGCTTCTCTGGCCGTCGCCAGGACGCTCCGCAAGCTCCACCCGATGAGCGTGTCCCTCAAATGGCCCAACGACGTGATGGTGAAGGGGCGGAAGATTTGTGGGATACTGACCGAGATGAAGGCGTCGGGGGAGAGGGTGGAGTTCGTCGTCTGCGGCATAGGGATAAACCTGAATCAGGCCGCGGAGGACTTCCCGGCCGAGCTCAGGGACGCCGCGACGTCCGTGTTCCTGGAGACCGGGCACAAGGCGGACAAGGCCGAAGCGCTGGCCGAGCTGATGCCGCAGATGGAGAGGGTGTACGCCGTGTTCTTGAGCAACGGGCTCCAGGCCCTGATGGGGGAATGGCGCTCGATGTGTCCGCTTTTTGGTAAGATTGTGCGAATGAAGACCCGCGGCGAGACGGTCGAGGGGGTCTTTCACGACATAGACGCCAGTGGGGCCCTGGTGCTCAGGCTGGAGTCCGGGGTGCACCGCAGTTTTTTGGCCGGAGACGTCGAGCCCGTCTCATAGCAAAGCGAGGTGTCATGAACTGCCCTGCATGCGGTCACGGAGAGGACAAGGTCGTTGACTCGAGGTCGACCAGGGATAACACGGCGGTCAGACGCCGGAGGGAGTGTCTCAAGTGCGGAAAGAGGTTCACGACCTACGAGTACATCGAGACCACTCCCCTCATGGTAATCAAGAAGGACGGCAGGCGCGAGCCGTTCAAGCGCGAGAAGCTCAAAGCCGGGATTCTCAAGGCCTGCGAAAAAAGGCCCATCTCGCCCGAGACCGTCGACGAGATAGTGGACGGCGTCGAGTCGGGCATCCAGAAGCACATGCGCAGCGAAGTCACCAGCCGCGACATCGGCGAGAGCGTGATGCAGGCTCTGTCCGACCTGGACGAGGTGGCCTACGTGAGGTTCGCTTCCGTGTACAGGCACTTCAAGGACGTGAACCAGTTCATGGACGAGCTGAAGAATCTCATCAGCAGGAACGAGAAGTGGAACGGCGGGCCGGTCCGGGAGGACTCGCGGGAAGCGCCGAAGGAAGCGCCGAAGGAAGCGGGCGAGTAGGCCCCGCGGCTGACCGCACGCAGCGCAGGCCGCGGCGCGCCACTGCGAAGGAGCTGGATGACCGACGAGACGAAGGCGGCCTCGGGCGAGAAGGAGATGTCGTTTCTCGAGCATCTCGAAGAGCTCCGGAAGGTCGTCATAAACTCTCTCATAGTGCTCGTCGTGACGTCGTCGGCCTGCTGGTTCTTTTCGGGCTGGGTGATGGACCAGCTCGTGAAGCCCATAGGCGGGGCGGTGTTCATAGGCCCCGCGGAGGCCTTCACGGTCCGGTTGAAGATCGCGGTCGTGCTGGGCGCGCTGGCCTCGCTTCCCGTGATCTTCTTCTTCCTCTGGAAGTTCGTGGTCCCGGGACTGCTTCACCGCGAGCGCACGGCGCTCACGCCGCTCGCGCTGTTCTCGACCGTCTTCTTCTACGGCGGCGCCGCATTCTCGTACTTCATGCTGGTCCCGGTGATGATGAAGATACTCATCGGGTTCGGGACGACGAGCGTGCAGCCGATGATATCCGTCAACAGCTACCTTTCCCTGGTGATGCAGATATGCCTCGCCATGGGGCTTCTGTTTCAGTTCCCGCTGGTCGTGGCCGCCCTCACGTGGATGGGATTCCTCTCGCCGGAGTGGCTCAAGCGGAAGTGGAGGTACGCCGTGGTCATAATATTCATCATCGGGGCCGTGGTGACGCCCGGCGACGGGCCCAGCCAGCTCGTGGTGGCGTTCCCGATAGTGGGGCTCTATTTCCTGAGCATACTGGTTTCGATGATAATACGAAGAAGGAAGGAGGGGGAGGCGGCCGCGGAGGGGGAGGAGACTTAGTGTGCCTAGGACTATGACGCCGCTCGCGCGAGACAGGAAGGAGAGAACCATGCTGCTGGCGATTGACGTGGGGAACACGACGACAGAGTTCGGCGTTTTTGAAGACGACAAGCTGGCGCTGCGCTGGCGAGTGGCGACTCAGATGCGGACCGCGGACGAGCTGGCCATGCTGGTGGCGCACTACTGCGCCGCGAAGGGACTAAAGCTGGCCAGGGACACTGACTGCGTGATGTGCTCCGTGGTGCCGGCCCTGACCCCGGGCTTCGTGGAGATGGCGCGGCAGTTCTTCGACCGAGAGGTGCTCGTCGTCGACAGCACGGTTGAGACGGGGCTCAAGATAAAGTACCGCGACCCCATGTCCATAGGCAGCGACAGGATCGCCACGGCCGTGGGTGCCATCCGGCTTTTCGGGAAACCGGTCATCATAGTGGACATGGGCACCGCCTCCACGTTCGACGTGGTGTCCGCGAGGGGCGA
>JAFGJU010000015.1 GCA_016928935.1 Candidatus Eiseniibacteriota bacterium
ACCTTGAACTCCTTGAACCCGAAGCTGCCCAGCATGCTCAGCGCGAAATCTATGACCCTGTCCACCTCCTCCGGCACCTGTTCCCTGGAGCAAAATATGTGCGCGTCGTCCTGAGTGAACCCTCTTACCCGGAACATTCCGTGTAGGACCCCCGAGCGCTCGTGCCTGTACACGGTGCCCAGCTCTGCGAGCCTTATCGGGAGCTCCCTGTAGCTCCTGCGCCTCGACTGATAGATGAGTATGTGGCCCGGACAGTTCATCGGTTTCAGGACGTACGGCTGCTCGTCCACGTCCAGGAGGTACATCTCCTTCTTGTAGTAGTCGAGGTGCCCCGAACGCTCCCACAGGGCCGCCCGGCCGACGTGAGGCGTGTACACCAGCTGGTATCCCGCCCGCTGGTGCTCCTTCCTCCAGAATTCCTCGATGACGTTCCGCAGAGTCGCGCCCTTGGGATGCCAAAGCACGAGCCCGGCGCCCAGAGTGTCGTCTATGCTGAACAGGTCGAGGGCCGCGCCGAGCTTTCGGTGGTCGCGCCTCTCGGCCTCCTTCACGCGCGCCAGGTAGCTGTCCAGCTCGTCCTGCGTGCGGTAAGAGATTCCGTATATCCTCTGCAGCATCGGGTTAGTGTCCAGTCCCTTCCAGTAAGCCCCGGCCACGGAGAGCAGCTTCACTGCCCCGATGTAACCCGACGAGGGCACGTGAGGCCCGCGGCAGAGGTCCACGAAGTCGCCCGTCCTGTACACCGACACTCGGTCGTCTTCCAGAGCAGAGGCCAGCTCGGCCTTGTAGGGCTCCCGCAGGTCCTTGAACAGCCTCACGGCGTCAGGACGTGACAGCTCCTCTCTCGTGAACTCGAGGTCCGCCTGTATGATCTCCCTCATCGCGGTTTCTATCCTGCCCAGGTCTTCCTCGGTGAAAGAAATCGGCCTGTCGAAATCGTAGTAGAAGCCCTCTTCTATGGCGGGGCCTATTCCGAACGTACATTCGGGGAAGAGCTTTTTTACCGCGGCGGCCAGGACGTGGGACGTGCTGTGCCAGTAGACCTGCCTGCCGGCCTCGCTGTCGAAGCCGACGAGCTCGACGCTGGACGGCTTCTCGATCCGGTGGTCCGAATCCACCAGTCGGCCGTCGACCTCGGCGGCGAAGTACGGCCTTCCCTCCGCGACTCGGTCGAGCAGCTTCCTCACCGTAATTCCCTGTTCCACGTCCATCTGGCCCATGCCGTCAATCGATAGTTGCACTCTTTCCTCCTTCAGACGCCGCCCGGCCGACGGCCCCGTCGCCTCGCCCCGGTCGAGAGTGGCGTCGCTTCTGTCGAGGCGCCGCGCGGGCAGTCCGGCCTGTCGTGCCCTCATTGTCCAAACGAATGGTGGGCGATACTGGACTTGAACCAGTGACCCCCTGCATGTCAAGCAGGTACTCTAACCACCTGAGCTAATCGCCCACCGCAGCATTCTGTTTTTCGGATTGCACCAAGCCTCGTCCTCGCGGGCCCAAGACCCCCGCCCGTGCCGCTGCCTCCTCGCTTCTTCACCACATTAGACCGGGCCGGCCGCCTTGTCAATGAATGCGCCGAACGGCGGCTGTCGGATGTGCCCCCGGGGTGACTCGAACACCCGGCACGCGGTTTAGGAAACCGCTGCTCTATCCACCTGAGCTACGGGGGCGTCCATCGCCAAATCCTAAGGCCTCTCGTGCGGCGAGGCAACTCAAATGCGGCCCGGAGCGCCTTCTTCACCGGACGCCCGGCGGCCAGGATGCCGCTCGGGGCGGACGACCCCCCGGGAACCGCGAGCCGGGCGCCTCTCTCCTCGCGCCGTGGCTCACTCGCTCTCGTACTTCACGAGAGACACTACGTCGTAGTCCTTGAGCCGCTGTCTCCCCTTGAGGAACTCCAATTCTATCAGGAACAGCATCCCGACCACCTTCCCCTTCAGCTTCTCCACCAGCCTCGCCGCGGCGAGGGCCGTTCCCCCGGTCGCCAGGAGGTCGTCCAGGATCACGACTCTCTGCCCCGGCTGAATGCTGTCCACGTGCATCTCTATGGCGTCCTTTCCGTACTCGAGCTCGTACTCCTGCTTCGCGGTCTTGGCCGGCAGCTTGCCGGGCTTCCTGGCGGGAACAAGCGGCAGTCCCAGGCGGTACGAAACGGCACCGCCCAACACGAAACCCCTCGACTCCACCGCCACGATGACGTCGGGCCTGCGCTTCTCGCACTCATTGGAGAGGGCGTTGACCACTTTGATGAACCGGGGGCCCGCCTTGAGGAGCGTGGTTATGTCCCTGAAGACGACGCCCTTCTTGGGAAAGTCGGGGATGCACCTTATCAGGTCCTTCAGGTCTTCCGCCATTCTGCGCCTCCGTATCCGATGCGGACCGGACCTCGACCGCGTCCGCGTCTAGTGACGGGTCTCTCCGGTCGAGTCGTCCTGCTTCTCGCTCGCCTCCATCAACTTCCTCAACCTGGCCAGCGCACGCTTCTCCACCTGCCGCACTCGTTCCCTGGTCACGCCCATGAGAGCGCCCACCTCGGCCAGTGTGTGCATCCTCCCGTCCTGGAATCCATAGCGCATCCTGAGCAACTTGTCTTCCCGGCTGGGGAGCCGGCTCAAGAGTCTGAGCAGTCTTTCCCTCTCCAGCTGGATCTCCACCATCTCCTCAGGGCTCGCGACCGCCAGCAGAGGCTCGAACTGAGAGCCCTCGCCGTAGGCCTCCACGGCCGAGTCGTAATCCTTGGATTCTCTCCCGCCCACCCAGGTTCGGATGTGCTCGATCTTTCTCACCTGGACCCCCATCTGCAGCGCTACTTCCTCCATCAACGGCTGTCGGCCCAGCTTCCTCGTCAGCGCGGCCTCCGCGGAGAGGAACCTCGTAATGAGCTGAAGCACGTGGATGGGAACCCTGACCGTGCGAGCGTAGTTGGCCACGCCCCTCACGACCGACTGCCGTATCCACCAGGAGGCGTACGTGCTGAAGCGTCTCCTGCGCTCGGGGTCGAACCTGTCAACTGCCGCTATCAGGCCCAGGTTGCCTTCCTCTATCAAGTCCAGAAGCTCCACGCCGCGGTCCTTGTAGGCCTTGGCGATTCTTACGACCAGCCTCAGGTTGGACAGTATCATGCTTCGACGCGCGGCCTCGTCTCCGGCCCTCACGGCCCGCGCCAGCCGTGCCTCTCTCTGCGGCGTCAGAAGAGGGTACCTGCCGATCTCCTTCAAGTACATGCTCACGGGGTCCAGGCCGTGGCCGTTCCTGCTCATCCTGGGCTTCCTGCGGGACGGCGCCGCCTCCCCTTCGTCCAAGTCAGGCAGCTCGACCCGCACGCCTTCCGCCTCGGCCCGGTCCAGGAACCAGTCGAACGCGTCCATGTCGAAATCCGGCCTGTGCAGCACGCGCTCTATCTGCTCGTCCGGGACTATGCCCGAAACTCTCGAGTCCTCGAGCACGTGCTCCAGCTTGATCGCGAACTTGCTCTTCGCCGTCAGTTTTCCCATGTTCAGAAGCGGACCTCGAATCCGTCAAACTCGCCCGAGAAGTCCAGCCAGCGCACGTCCACGCTCTCCACCCTGGCCGCGCGGGGTCCCTGCTTCAGGTGCTCCACGAGCCCCTCAATCACCCGCCGCTCGCCTTCCACCTCCAGTTCCACCGTGCCGTCGAATGCGTTCCTGACGTAGCCGTTCAGACGCAGCGCTCTGCAGTGACCCAGGGCGAACAAACGATAGCCGACCCCCTGCACCTCTCCAGCAACCACTATTCTGGCTCTGACCTTGTTCAACTCCCCGCCTCACTTCCTGCCGGACTCGAAGACGGGATTCGGCGCCCCACCAGAACTGAACCGGTGCAGGGCAATCGCCAGTGCCCTGCACCGTCCGGTTCAAACAAGAGTATGGTCGGGGCGAGAGGATTTGAACCTCCGACTCCTTGGTCCCGAACCAAGTGCGCTACCGGGCTGCGCTACGCCCCGAACCATCTTCTCCACTAACCTGTCTGATATCTTACCACAGACGTCGCATGAATTGTTCGAGTTCTGCCGCCGCTCTGCGTCGCCCGCCCGTCCGCTCAGGCGGGTCGCTCCCGTCCGTCCGCGCCGACGCCTCAGGGCTTCAGGTCCCAGCTCTCCATCTCCACTATCTTCTTGTAGTCCGTGAAGTCCAGGTGCATGGGTGTTACCGAGATCATCCGGGACTTCACAGCGTTGAAATCGGTGTTTTCGGCCGAGGCCATGTAGGTCGGCTCGTTTCCCCCGATCCAGTAGTAGCTCTTCCCACGCGGGTCCGTCTTCCTGACTATCATGTCCCTGTACACGCGCCTGCCCAACCGGGTCACCTTGACTCCGCGCACGTCCGCCGGCGGCAAGTTCGGCACGTTGACATTCAGCAGGGCCTGAGATTCCATGCCTCTTTCCTCGATGGTCCTGACCAACTTGACTGTGAAGGAACAGGCCGCCTCGAAGTCGTAGGGGGCTTTCCCCGCGAGCGACACGGCCACGGACGGCGCGCCCTGGAGCGTGCCTTCTATGGCCGCCGCCACCGTGCCCGAGTAGCTCACGTCCTCCCCCAGGTTGGGCCCATGGTTGATGCCCGCCACGACCATCTGCGGCTTCTCTTGGAGCAGGCCGTTGAACGCCAGCAGCACGCAGTCTGTCGGAGTGCCGTCCACGCTCATGAACGACTCCTCGATGTGCCTCACCCTCAGCGGATGCTCCAGGGTGAGGGAGTGGCTGGTGGCGCTCTGCTCCCTGTCGGGCGCTATGACGACGACCTTCCCGACTGAGCTCAACGCCTCCCTCAGAGCGCTCAGCCCTGCGGCGTGCACGCCGTCATCGTTCGTGACCAGTATGACCAATTTCCCTCTCTCTCCCCTGCCTCATCAGCGACAGCACCATCCTCCAGAAGCAGACGGCGTCCTTGAAAGGCCTGATGGAGCTTTTTACCTCGCCGTACACAGTGGGTATTGGAACGCTGTCTATCACGAACCCCTTGCGGGCCGCCTTCACCAGTATTTCTGACTCCAGGTCGTACCGCGAGCCCTCCAGCCGCACCGCCGCCAGGACGCGCGAGCTGATGTACCTGTAACCGGACTGGCTGTCCTCTATTCGCTGCCCGGCCAGCCGCGAGATCACACCGGACGTGAACCAGTTCACGACCACCCGGACGACTGGCATCGTCCCCACGTCCCGTCGCCTGGACCCGACCACGATGTCCGCTCCCTTCGACTCGGCCCTTCGCAGTAGGTCCGGAATGAGCCCCGGGTCGTGCTGTCCGTCGCCGTCAAGCGTCACCACCCCCGAGTACCCGCGGGAAAGGGCCCACTCGAACCCGGTCTTCAGCGCCTCGCCCTTGCCCCGGTTCGTGTCGTGCCTCACGACGTTGTAACCCAACCGCCCCGCGTCCGCCGGGAAGCCGTCCGGCGAACCGTCGTCCACAACGAGCACGTTGTCCTTTCCGAGGGCGCGCGCGGCTCCCTCCAGCACACCCAGGAGCCCCGGACCGGTCATGTATGCGGGCACGATCGCCACCACTTTCACGTCCGACCGTCCTGCCAAATCGGTTCGAATGCGAACCACTGGTCCGGGTATTCTCTCACGCACTTCTCCAAGGCCCTCAGACTGCGGGACAGAACGTCCTCGAAGGCCGTGGCTCCGGCGCCGGGCCGTATGGGTTCCTCGACGCACAGCCTGAAGCGCGATCCCTTCTCCCTGACCGCGAACGTGGGCACTATGGCCGCGCCAGTTCTAAGAGCCAGTGCCACGTAACCGTAAGGTAGCACGGCCGGCGAGCCGAAGAACTCTCTCCGGACGCCGCTCCCGACCACGTTCCTGTCCCCAAGTATCGCGACGCACTCGTTCCTTCTCAGGGCCGCCAGCAGCTCGCTCGCCGCGCGCCGACTCGACACTACGTTGATGCCCTTGCTCCTCCGCCTCTTCACGAAGAACCTGTCTATGAGCCGGTTCCTGTGAGGAAGGGCGACGGCGGACAGGCGGATGCCGCTCCGCGCCAGCATCGCGCCTCCCACCTCCCAGTTTCCGACGTGCGCGCCCAGCAGGATGACCCCTTTCCCCGACTCCAACTCCCTCCGTATCACCGCCAGCGTCTCACCGTCCACCATTCCCGTCAGGGATTTCCTGGACAGTATCGGAAACCTCAGGAAGTCCACGATCGAGAGCGCGAAGTTCCTGAACGTGCGCTTTGCGACCCGGGTCATCTCCGCCTCGTCGACGGACTTCCCCAGCACCCGTCTCAGGTTGGCGATGACCGCTCTGCGGGACCTCGTGTTGAAGGCGAAGTTCAGGTCTGCCACGCCGGAGGCGATCGTGTAGCTTACGGACACGTGAATGATGAGGGCCAGTGCGCCCCCCACCTCGTACAGCAGATAACCGAACACGCCCAAGACGCGGTCGAAAAACCACTGACGCAGGCCTCCTGTCAACGCCGTGGCACCTCCCAACGAACACGATAAAAATATAGTGGTCGGGGCGACTGGATTCGAACCAGCGACCACTAGCCCCCCATGCTAGTGCGCTACCTGGCTGCGCCACGCCCCGACCATCAGGGTACTCACATGGTCACGTTGCCGCGTGCATCATAACCCATTCGGGCCCCACCCGCAAGGCTCGCGCAAGCGACACGGGTGCCTCTCGGCGCGCCGGCTCACTTCTTGGACCTCAGCATTGAGAGGACTTCCTCGAGCTCTTTCCTGACCTGCCTGAGCAGTTGAGTCGCTCCCTCCTTCTCGCCTCCGGCGGAAGCGCCGGCAGACGTCCTCCTGTCTTCCAGCAGCTTCCTCCTCGCGCCCGAGATGGTGTAGCCCTGTTCGTACAGCATCTTGCGAATCGTCATTGTGAGCGCGATGTCCTTGGGCCTGTACATCCTGTTCCCGGCACGGTTCTTCTTGGGCCGGAGCATCTTGAACTGAGTCTCCCAGTACCTCAGGACGTGCGGCTCAACGCCCGCCATCGCGCTGACCTCGCTTATCGAATGATACGCCCGCCCCTTGTCTTCGTCCGCCAAACGCAGCACCTCCTTTCTTGCTACGACTCAGCCTTCAGTTCTCTCGTCATGAGTTCGTCTATCGCCGTGTGGGGGTCCTTTCCCTCGAACAGCACGGCGTACACCTGCTCCGTTATGGGCATCTCCACCTCGTGCCGCCTGGCCAGATGGAGCGCGCTCTTCGTCGTCTTGACACCCTCCGCCACCATCACCATCCCCGACAGGACCGCCTCGAGCGTCTTGCCCTTTCCGACCTCCTCGCCCACGTACCTGTTCCGGCTGTGACGGCTGAGGCAAGTCACGACCAGGTCCCCCACGCCGGCCAGGCCGAAGAAAGTCTCCCGTTTTGCACCCAGAGCTAGCCCCAGTCTTGTGATCTCGGCCAGCCCCCTCGTGATGAGCGCGGCCTTGGTGTTGTCCCCGTATCCTATGCCGTCGCAGATGCCCGCAGCGATGGCGACCACGTTCTTGACCGACACGCCCAGCTCCACGCCGACCGTGTCCTCGTTCGTGTACACGCGGAACGAGCTTGTCGAGAACAGGTGCTGCACTTGCTTCGCCGACGCCGGGCTTCCGGACGCAGACACGACCGCCGTCGGCTGTCCTCGGCTCACCTCTTCGGCGTGGCTGGGTCCGGCCAACACGGCTATTCTGTCCGCGACCGAAGCCGACAGCTCGTCCACGAGGACCTCGGACATCCTCATCAGAGACCCGTCCTCGAGGCCCTTCGTCGCGCTCACGATCAGCGCGCCGGAGGTGTCCACCCCGGCCAGCTTTCTGGCCACGCCCCTCAGCGTATGGGACGGAACGGCGAACACAAGCATGTCCGCCCCGTCGACCGCCTCCGCGAACTCCGACGTGAACTGCACCGTCCCCGGGATGACCACTCCCGGCAGAAACTTCTCGTTCGTTCCGTCGCTTCTCACACGCGCGCACTGCTCGGCGTCGTACTCCCAGACGACGACTTCGCCACCCCTCGAGCTCAACACCGTCGAGAGTGCGGTCCCCCAACCGCCGCCTCCCAAAATCCCGAACTTCATGGTTCTGTCAACCTCCGCGTAAGCTGAACTTGCGCTCGTTGCCGTGAAGCAGGCGCGAAATGTTGCTCCTGTGACGCGCCACCACGGCCACCGCCACCACCACGGAGACCCAAAAGACTCTCCACCTGTCACCGGTTCCACCAGTGTAGGTGAGGTGTACCGCCGCCGGCAGGCACGCCGCCGCCAGGATGGACCCGAGCGATATGTACTTCAAAAGGCCCACGACGACGACCCAGATGCCCACACACGCCGCGAACGCCGTGGGCGCTATCGCCGCGAACACCCCGGCCGCGGTGGCGACGCCCTTGCCTCC
This sequence comes from Candidatus Eiseniibacteriota bacterium, assembly GCA_016928935.1. Lineage (GTDB taxonomy): Bacteria > Eisenbacteria > RBG-16-71-46 > JAFGJU01 > JAFGJU01 > JAFGJU01. The sequence continues at coordinate 8,340 of JAFGJU010000015.1, forward strand.
CTTGAAACGGCCGAACACGGTCCAGATGTGCCCGGCCACGGCAGCCAGCCCCGCCAGCAGCTCAAGGTCCGTCCTGCCCAAACCGGCGGAGTCCCTCCACAACAAGGCTGCGACGGCCACGGCCGCCGCGCCCTTGCCCGCGTCCAGGAGCAGAACCGCCACTCCCGCTACCGGGCCCAGTGTCCTGAACGCATTCGCCGCGCCCAGGTTTCCGCTGCCGTGCCCCCTCAGGTCGATTCCCCTGGTCAGTCTCCCCGCGATCAGACTGAACGGAATCGCTCCCAGAAGGTACGCCAGCGCCACGACGAGAATCACCGTGTACAAGTCCTGCCTCACTTGCGGAGGGCCGTCCGAACCTTGACCCTGATGGGCGTGCCCCGAAATCCGTACTGCTCCCTCAGGCTGTTAATCAGGTACAGCACGTAAGACCTCTTGAATGCGCTCCTGTCGCTCACAAAAACCGCGAAGGTGGGCGGGACAACCGACGCCTGAGTCGCCCTGGCGAGCGTCACCCCCTGGCGAGACTGGCCGGCAGGCGGTCTCCTCCTGGCCAGTGCAGCCCTCAGCGCGGCGGTCAACTCCTGATCGTCCAGCGTCCTCCTGCTCTGTTCCTCCGCTTCGAGGGCCAGCGCCGGCAGGCGGGAGACTCTGAGGCCGGTCAGGGCCGACACGAACACCACCTGCGCGTACGACAGAAACGGAAGGCGTCGCCTGAATTCCTTCTCCAGCTCCACCGCCGTTCTCTCGTCCTTCTGGACCAGGTCCCACTTGTTGAACACTACAACGGAGGGCTTGCCCGAATGGTGGGCTATCGCCGCAATCCTCGTGTCCTGTGAGCTCAGGCCGCTGGAGGCGTCCAGCACCAGCAGCACGACGCTAGCCCGCTCGATGCTCTTGAGAGCCCTCACAACGCCGTACACCTCCAGGGTGTCCGAGATGCTCCTCTTTCTCCTGAGTCCCGCCGTGTCGATCAGTATGAACTGGCGGCCCCCGAATCTGAAGAACGAGTCCACCGAGTCTCTCGTCGTGCCCGGCGCCTCGTGCACGATCATCCTGTCCTCGTGCAATAGTCTGTTGACTATGGACGACTTCCCCACGTTCGGCTTGCCCACTACGGCCACCCTCACGGCGTCCGTCGGTTCCTCAGCAGGCCGCGCCTCGCCGAGCGCCTCGACGATCCTGTCCAGCAGCTCGTCCGCGCCCCTTCCGTGCACGGCCGACAGCGGTATGGGCTCTCCCAGTCCCAGGCCGTGAAAGTCGTGTATCGATGCCTCACGGTCGGCGTTGTCTATCTTGTTCACGACGAGGAGCGAGGTCTTGCCTCTTCGCCTGAGTATCCGCGCTATCTCGGCGTCGAGCGGGTTCACCCCGTCCTCCCCGTCCACGACCAACACCACGAGAGACGCTTCCTCCACGGCCAGAGAGGCCTGCTCCCTTACCAGCACCTCCATACCTCCCGTGGCCTCGGGCACGTAGCCGCCGGTGTCCACCAGCCAGAAGGACCTGCCTTCCCACGTCGCGACCGCGACCTTCCTGTCGCGAGTGACGCCGGGCTCGCCGTGCACCACCGCCAGTTTTCGCCCAACGAGCCTATTGAAAAGCGTGGACTTCCCCACGTTCGGCCTTCCCACTACGGCCACTACCGGACTTCCCATACCGCAGACCCTCAATTATCATGTCGTGACCTGAGACCTCTTCGAGCTCCCGCGGCGTCGTGTCGTCCAGGAACAGGCCGTCAGGATTGAGACACTCTTCCGAGACGACGGCCACCTCTTCCGGCCGGAGCTCTCGCATCGCCCTCAGTATGTCCCTGCCGGCCAGAAGCCCGACCACCGTGACAGACGCGCCCAGGAGCTTGTTTCGCACTCCCACCACCCTGATCCCTTCGCCGCCCAGCGCTGTTCGGAGCACCGGCTCAGCCAGCTTACCGGTCAGGACGGCCGCGGGCCTTCCGCGCGCGCGTCGCCTGATGCGGCTCTTGAGCCGCCCGGCTTCCTCCAGCAGCAACCTCACCAACCCCACTCCGTTCTCCACCTGCGCGAAGTCCTCATATTGGCTTTTCCCCGGCACTTCGTGCCCGCCGAGGAGGTACATCTCGTCGGCGGCGAAAACGAACCTCGTCCCCAACCTTCCCTGGAAAGCAGCCTGCCAGGCTTCCAGCGCGCCCAGAAGGCGCACCGCATCAGGCCTCCCCAGGCCCTTCAGTCTTGGGAGACCGCGCCTGTGTCGGGTGAGTCCCACCGGCACCACGGCCACGCTCTTGACGCACGGGAAGAGGCTCGCCAGGTCGTGCACCGTCTTTCTCAGCGCGGCGCCGTCGTTCAATTCCGGGCAGACCACTACCTGGGCGTGAACTTCTATCCCACCCTGTCTGAGCGCCTCCAGCTTCGGAAGCACGTCGGCGGTGCCGGAGAGACCCAGCATGCGCGCCCGAAGGCGCGGCTCGGTAGAGTGAACGGAGACGTAAAGGGGACTCAGGCGCTGCCGGATTATGCGGTCCAGGTCGGACCGACTCAGGTTCGTCATGGTGATGTAGCTGCCGTGGAGGAAGGAGAACCTGTAGTCCTCGTCTTTGACGTACAGAGTGGGCCGCAGCCCCGCAGGCAGCTGGTCCACGAAGCAGAACACGCACTTGTTCGGACACGTCCTGGGCCTTAGCGGCATGAAACTGACACCGAACAGACCCTCGCCGTCCCTTTGGAGTCGCACCGAGAACGGCGAGGCCCCCCTCCTGGCACCCACCCTTATGCGGTCCCCGTCGGCATGGAACATGAAGTCTATTACGTCTCTCACGCTGTCCGGGCCGACCGACAACACGACGTCCCCGCTCCTTAGGCCTGCTCTCTCAGCGGGGCTGTTTTCCTTCACGGCCTGGATCTTCAGCATGACTCTGACGTATGAGACTCGGCCCCGGAAGAGACGAGTGGAGCGGGCAACGGGATTTGAACCCGCGACTCTCAGCTTGGGAAGCTGATACTCTACCGCTGAGCTATGCCCGCCCACAAATTACCTGATTTGTAACCAGAGACAAGTTAAAGAATTGCAGAGACTGAGTCAAGTGGAATTTCAGGTGTCCGCTCGCCCACCCTGATGCGCTGCATTAAGCCCGCACGTGCTCCAGGTGCTCTCCCCCGGACTCACGCCACCCCCGCCACGGCGAGCGCCTGCTGTATCCGCGCGGAGGTCTCCGCAGGGCTCTCGTCGTCCTGGAGGTCCAGCCAGACCTCCACCGGCGCCTTGCCGAACCAGGTGATCTGCCGTTTCGCGAACTGCCGCGTGGCGGCGATCGCTTTCTCGCGCGCCTCCTCCCGGGTCAGCCTTCCGGTCACGTAGGCGACCATCTCCCGGTACCCCACGGTCCTGAAGGAGGGCCAGGACTCGCAGAACCCCCCCGCCACGAGCCCCGCCACCTCGTCGGCAAGCCCCGCCCGGAGCATGGCGTCGAAGCGGGTCTCGATGAGGCCGTACAGGCGCCGGCGCTGCCGCCTGAGGCCCACAGTCACAAGCCTGAAAGGACTCCTCACGGTGCTGCTCTTCTGAAGCTCCGAGATCCGCCTGCCGGTGGCCTCAAACACTTCGAGCGCGCGCATCACCCTCTCAACGTTCCTTGGATGGATCTTGGAGGCGGCCTCCGGGTCGACAGCCGAAAGTCTCTCGTGTAGGTGCTCCCTGCCGTGGGCTCGGGCCAGCGCCTTGAGCCCGGCCCGGATTTTCTCGTCTCTCTCCGGTCCATCGAAAAGGCCTCTGTCCAGAGCCCTCAGGTAGAGGCCGGAGCCGCCGACGACCAAAGGGACCCGGCCCCTGGCCCTGACGTCTCGCACCGCAGACAGAGCGTCTCTTCTGAACCTGCCGCAGCTGTATACTTCCCACGGCTCGACCACGTTTATGACGTGGTGCGGTACGCGGGCGGTCTCCTCCGGCAGGGGCTTGGCCGTGCCCACGTCCAGGCGCCTGTAGACCTGGCGGGAATCCGCGGACACTATCTCCCACCCCCTCGCCTCCGCCAGCGTCATAGCCGCGGCGCTCTTGCCCACCGCGGTGGCACCGACCACGGCTGCAATCACCAGTCCCGCCCCCTCTGCGTCCGTCCTCGTGTTGCCGACGTGCATATTACGACCGACCAAGCCTGCGCTCCAACTCTTCCAGCGAGACTCGCAGGAAGGTGAGCCTGCCGTGCGGGTCACCCTGCGGCATGCTGGTACTGAACAGCTTGTCCACCAGGTGGTTCATCTCCTGCAGAGTGAGGGCGTCTCCGGCCTTGACCGCGGCGTGGCACGCGAACGACCTGGCCAGCCTCTCGTCCGCGCTAACGGTCTCGGCCGATTCCTTCGTCACGCCGTCCAGTATGTCACGCAGCAGCTGTCCCTCTCTCCAGGTACGCAGTCCCGCCGGTATGCCCTTCACCACTATGCTGTCCTTTCCTGAGGCCTTCATGTCGAAGCCCAGTTTTCTGAGCTGCGCCTCCATGTCGAGCAGTGTCTCGAACTCGTCGGCGGTCAGGCCCACCGCAAGGGGAAACAGCAACTGCTGGCTCGCGCCGTGACCTCCTGCCAGTACCCTTCGCGCCTCCTCATACAACACCCGTTCGTGCGCCGCGTGCTGGTCCACTATGACGAGCCCGCCCTTTATCTGCGCCAGGATGTAAGTCCTGTGAAGCTGCCAGAGGGGCACCATCGCCGCGCCTTCCTCTCCCCCGACCCCCGCGGAAACCGGCGCAGCGCCTCCGCCCACCGTTCCGTCCCGGCCCAGCAGCGAAAGCTGGGGGGCACGAGAGTCGTATTCCGCCGCACTGTCGGCGATTACGACGCTCTCCTCAGGTTTGACCTGATACTCTGCCCGGGCCGCGCCGACCACACCCGAAAGTGCGGCTCTGGACCTCCGCGCGAGTGTGTCCCTCACTGCGGCTGTAATGACACTCCTGACCAGACCCTCCTCGGCGAACTTGACCTCCCGCTTGGTCGGATGCACGTTCACGTCCACCGCATCCGGCGCCACCTCCAGCATAACAAGGCACATCGGATACCTGTCGCGCGGCAGGATCCCCGAGTACGCGTCGCGCACGGCGAACGTGAGCGCCGGAGCCCCCACCCAACGCCGGTTCACCCAGAACAGCTGATGCTCCCCGCTCGCCCGCGAGAGCTCGGGACCGCCGGCGAATCCGCGGACGCGCACGCCTCCCCTCTCCGTCTCCAGCGGCTCGAGCTGCTCCGCAGTTTGCAGCCCGTACAGTGCCACAACTCTGTCAAACAGGGCCGGCGCCGGCGGCAGGTTGAGCAGCTCCCTGTCGCCCTCCTTGAGGACGAAATGGATGTTCTCGAACGCCAGGGCGTAGGAGGTGACCACGCGAATGACCTGCCTCAACTCCGTCGTTCTCGACCTCAGGAACTTGCGCCTCACCGGGGTGTTGAAGAACAAGTCCCTGACGCCGACGGTCGTGCCTTGAGCCCTGCCGCACTCGCTCACCTCCTCCACCCTTCCGGCCACGCAGCGGACGACAGTCCCGGCCAGACTCTCGGCCGACCGAGTGACAAGCGCCAGGCGTGAAACCTGGGCTATGCTCGGCAGGGCCTCGCCCCTGAAGCCCAGAGTGCTTATCGAAAGCAGGTCGGGCTCTCCTGAAAGTTTACTGGTCGAGTACCTCTCCAGTGAAAGTAGAGCGTCCTCTCTAGTCATGCCCACGCCGTCGTCGGACACGCCGATTTCGCTGTAGATGGGCTCGCCCAACTGCACGGCGATCCTCGCGGCCTCGGCGTCGATCGAGTTCTCCACGAGCTCTTTCACGACGCTCGACGGCCGCTCCACTACCTCGCCTGCGGCGATCTTCTTGACGAGGTCGTCGGGGAGCTTCTTGATTTTCACCAGGGCCTCCCGGTTGCGGCTCAGCAGCACTCGCAGTCAGGACCGGACGCTCCGCTCAGGCGCTCAACCGATTATCGCCGTGGCGGTCTGGTCTAACGGATTTGTTCGGACGGCAAGCGAGAAGAGATATACATCCTATTACGCCCTCGCGGCGGTGGTCAAGCGGTTTGAAGCAGGTCGCGCGGGAGCAACGGAAGGAGCAAAGTCAGGCGAGCGCAAAGGCGGCGGCGCTAGATGGCCTCACCTTCCACGCTTCCCGTGATGAGGAGAGAAGCCTTTCTCAGGTCGCAGATGTCCTTGGGCCAGTACATCTGGACTCCCTTGAGGTGCACCTCGGGCGCCGGTGACACGTACCTCACCGCCCCCAGACGTCGCAGGAGCTCCTCCACCCTGCGGAGGATTGCGCCACCCTCCCTCGGCGTCTGCGGCGAGACAACGACAAAGACCGCCTCGCCGGTCCTGCCGGCAATGTCCACCTCCCGGACGGTCTTCCTGAGCCCGCCGGAGAACTCCTCCAGAAACGCGGCTCTCCACTGGTCGCCGAGCCTCTGGAACGCTCCGGTGAGCCCCTCCAGTTCGAAGACCGTTATGCAGAATCCTATGCCGTAGCGGTCGTACCGCTTCGATTCCTCGTCTATCCTGGTCAGCAGCGCCTGGGCTCCGAGCAGACCGGTCTCCCTGTCGGTCTCCCCATACTGCTGGGCCTGAATCGACACCAGCGCGCGCTCCAGCCCGTGCGCGGAGTACCCGCAGAAGGACCTGAAGAGCTCGCTCTCGCTCTCGTTGAACGGACGCCCGCCGCCCTCCTTGAGTCGGAGCAGCACGCAGGCTCCCAGGCACCTGTTCCCCACCCTCAGCGGTCCGGCCATGAAGGAGGTCACTCCCAGTCTCTCCAGCTCCAGATTGAGCGTCTCGTCCGCCGCCTCGCCGGAGACGTACGTCATGTCCTTGACGCACTCGGCCATGAGAAGCTCCTTGGCCCTCCTCAGCCTGTCGGCTTCCTCCACGCCCTCCGTTCCGGCCAGCTTGTCCACCGACCACCCTCTGCCGTCCTCGCACGCCACCAGGCAAGCGTCGGCCCTCAGGATTCTCGCCCCCTCCGAGGCTATGATTCTCACCACCTCTTCCACCTTTTGAGCGGACATCAAAGAGGACGCCACGCGGTTCAGCTCCGCCAGAGCCTCCGCCTGCTCCCTCAGGCCGAGCATCGACACCTCCCTGCCCAGCTCCTTGCCTATGAAACGTGCCACTCTCTCGAAGGCGCTCAGAAAGGCCTCCATCTCGACGTTGCTCACGCGAACCGAGTCGAACACTATGAGGCCGTGCCAACGGTCTGCCTTCATCGGCACGCAGATTATGCCCAGGTCCTCGCCTTGCATGGTGGGCGCAATGACTCCGCCCGGGAGGAGCACCTGCGCCTTTCCAGACGTGAGCGCGCGGCCCAGGAACCCCTTCCCGCCGAATATGACCCCGGGGAGCGCCGGGTCCGCCACTTTGACCGAGGTGGCGTACAGAATGAGCCTCCCGTCCCTCCATTTGTCCGGCAGGTACACGTAGCAGTCCGCGTCCACCCTCTCCGCCAGCGACGCGGCAAGGAACTGCACCTTCTCCGGGAACGGGACGTCCCTGATGAGCGCGTCCTCGGCAGCTTCTCTCAGAGTGAATTCGAGCGTCTTGTTCGTGACCGCGCTGTATTCAAGCGCCCTCCGCAGAGTGTCGGTCACTCGCTCCGCCAGCTTCTCGAGCAAATGAAGGTCTTTTTCGTGGAAACGCTCTGGGTCCCTCATGCTGCTGACGTTGAGCACGCCGATTACGCGCCCGCCGGCGACCAGCGGGACACACATGGCCGCCTTGACCTCGCTCTTGTCTCTACCCGGCTTCAGAAGCTCGTGTCCCGGAACCCCGGAGATGAGCATCGGCTTCCCCTCCCTGGCCACCTTGCCGGCGATTCCCTCTCCCACACTCTGCCTGGTGGAGACCACCGTCTCACGGCTGAGCCCCTGCGCCACCGCGATGCGCAGCTCCTGGCCCTTCTCGTCCAGGAGCATTATGGACCCGCACTGCGCGCCAGTGCATTCGATGGCCAGCTCGAGAATCCATCTCAGCAGCTTCTGTCTGTCCAGCGCAAGACTGAGCGTGTCCGCCAGACTGCCCAGGACCTTCGACTCCGCCTCACCCAGCGCGGCCTCGACCGCCGCCTGCGGCCTCGCCGCCGGCTCTGCGGCCAGAACCTGCTCCGGCGTCAGGACCACTACTCCCGCGCCCAATACCTGTGCGAGCACAGAGCTGGAATCGGGGTCACCCACCACCACCGCGTCCAGCTCCATGGATCCCAGACCGGCCAGGCTCGTCGTGGTGGGAAGCCTCATGATCTCACCCAGCTTGAGCGCCACTGACGCCGCGTCAGCGTCCGCTATCACCACCAACTCCCAGCGTCCGTCTCTGACGACCGCCGGGATGAGGTCCAGGTCGGCCTCCCTGAGGCTTACTATGGCGAGTTTCTTCTTGCTCAAATCCATTATCTAGCGCCCAAAGGAAACTTTGACACAAGCTCTCCACTCAGCAACACCCATGCCAAACCCCGGACTCACGTGCGGCCGGTCTTGCCCGTCCCGGGCACGGTAACCACTGTTGTTTCAGCACACTAAAAACAGGAGGGAGAGACTTGGCCCGCTGCAGCGCAGTAGCTAGCCGTGAGCACATTGCAGAATGCAACTCTAATTGCATTTGGCAGTGGCGACATCGACGACTTCCCTCAGATCGGCCGTGGCTGGAGGCTCCCGCGAGGGCCGGACAATGCGGGCCGTGCGACCGAAGGGCACCTCAGCGCCGGATGAGAACACTCCCGCTCCCGACGTTTCCGGCGCCGTCTATTGCGCGCACTCCCACCGTGTGCTCGCCCGCCTCCAGCGAACTCAGCAGAATCGAGAAGTCCTCCGTCCGCGAGTCCAGAAGCCCGTCAGAGGCCTGCGCCGGCATCCAGTCGCCCCCGTCCAGTGAGTAGTGCAATTCTGTGACAGGACTCATGGAGTCAGACAGAGTGCCCGTGACCGCCGCGCCACCCGTGACCCTCGTGCTCGCGAGGCGCGAGACTACCGGCGCGGTGTTGTCCACGTCGAACGGAAGGCTCACAGTCTCAGCCGACAGAGCCTCCTCAGGCAGGTTGTCAGGCAGGTCCGTCGCCACTACCCGGAGGCAGTAGGAGCCGTCCGGCCAGGCCGACGTGTTCCAGGCGAACAGCGTCTCTCGCACGTCCTCCTCTATGGGTTTCCACCTGGTTTCCTCGAGGCGCTTGTAATACACGGCGAACTTCTGGTTGTCGCCGTTCGGGTCAGCCGCTTCCCACACGGCCGTTCTCACCGTCCTCGCCCACGCAGCCCCCTCGACCGCGCGCGCCGTCGCGTCCCTGACCGCCGAATACTCTACCTTGATGCCTCCGGGCAACGTCTGAGACACGCGCTCCGGCATCTTCTCAATGCCGCCGCTCACGAAAGGCATGCCCTGCGGCAGGACTTTGAGCCCGTCCACAGTCGGCGGCAGGTTCCTCTCCGCAAAGGCCAGTGTTACCTTCGTCAGGGATGGAGACGAGCCGCCGGCGCCCGAGCCAAGAGTTGCCTTCCACTGCACGAACCGCGCCGGCGGGCTTTGCGGGACTGCCCCGTTCTCTCGGACCCCCTCGCTCCAGTCGCTCCAGGTGCGGTTGGGCGTCTCCGAGTTGCCGGTCCTCAACTGGAACGTGACGGACGCGCCGCGCGGCACCTCGGCCTCCCACGACAGGCCACCCCACCTGGAGACTCCGTTCGTGTCGAAGGCCCTCGACACCAGCGTGCCGGACCGAGAGGTTCCAGGGCCGGAGGAAAAGACCCGCGCCTCGTTCCCAGTGCTGAATACCAACCGGCCGGAGCTCTCCATCAGGTCCAGCACCTGCGACTGCTCCACTGCGTCCACGAGTCCCAACCGGCCGCTTCCCAGGCACAGAATGCGCCCTTCGTCCCCGGTGCCCAACAGTATGCTGTCGGCCGACACAGGCCACACGCAGTAAATGGTCGAGCGGCTGGAGGCCCACAACCTGGAAGTCGTGCCGTCAGCGGCTATTCGATAGAGACTGGAACCGGACATCTGCTCCCCGTGGTCCCGGCCCGAAGCCGGGGCGCCTCCCAGCTCGGGCCCGGCCATTCCCTTGGTCCGCGCCACGGCCGCGGCGTAGACCACACCACCGTCCGCGCAGGCGAGGTCCCTGACTTCCTGCTCGTCGCAATCGTACAGAACGCGGCCCTTGCCTTGAGGATTGACCGCGAACACCAGGCCCGTGCCCTCTGTACCGACCACCAGTCGGCCGTCCGCGTGCCGGGCGCACATGACGTGCCTTTCACCGGTCTGGTAGAATACCTCTCCCTTCCCGTCCGGACTGATCTTGTATATGTTTCCCTTGTCCCCTGTGCCGGCGTACAGGTTCCCGTCGTCGTCGAACACGAGGCACCACACGTAGGTTTCTCCGGTTTCGAAAAACACGGAGCGCTTCCCACCCGGGGCAATCTTCCATATGAGCCCGCCGGGGGCGGTACCCGCGTACACCGCGCCGCCCGCGTCCACGGCCAGGCTCAACACCTCCAGGTCAAGGCTATCCGCCACGACCTCGGACTTGCCGCGCTCGTCTACGCTGTAGACCCTCCCGGCGTCTCCGCTGCCGGCGTACACCGTTCCTCGGCCGTCGTCGGCCAGGCACCAGAAGTAGTCGTCCTCGGAGCTCAACAGCGTGTCCAGCTCCGGGGCCAACACCACCACACCGGGCCTGTTGACAGAGACGTGCTCGGGCGTGCCGCCTCTGAAGTCCGCGTCGCTTTCCGTCAACCAGAACGAGGTCTCGCGGCAGTGGCCTTTCCCGGCCAGGCCCGTCCACAGCAGGAAGACGGTAAGACCGCAGACTGAAGCCACCCTGGCACGCGTGACGCTGTCACGTCTCACGACTACCTCCTGCTTTTCGGCTGTCCCAGCCTGACTGAGACAGTCCGGCATCCGGCGACGGCGTAATCGGTTTCCCACGACGTCTCGGACACCACTGCCACCGGGCTGACGGAGCTCTCTCCCGCTCGCCTGGTGTTGCCCATGACTCTCGACATCGACTCCGGCGGAGACGGGAGCGTCTCGCCCCGTACTGTCACTTCTCTGTCGTCAACGCATGCCGCGCACTCGACCACGTGGCCGCGGCCGCTCGTCTGAATCCAGTCAATCAACTGAGTCAGGTTTCGAGGCGCAGGGCGCCGGCTGGTGAACTCACGCTTCCACTCCGCCATTTCGGGGGCCGAACAGACCTTGAACTCCACCCGCTCTCCGCAGACACCCTCCGGAAGGCGAAGCCTCAAGCGTTTCGTCACGCAGTCTCCCCTGTACGGTCTGAGCCTGACTGACACGGTCACTTCCTCACCCGGGCGCACCTCGCCCTCCGAAACGTACACCTCTTCTATCACCGCCGTTCTCTGCTCCGGCACCAGCGTCAGGTCGCACCTGACTCCTGCCAGGCAGGCGTCTTCGAATTGGTTGTTCATGACGGCGTCCACCACCCCGGCCAGAACGTCCGCCAGCGAGGACGCAAGGCTCAGGCTGAAGAACGTGTGACGGAAGCCGACCTCTCTCTCCTGTCCGTCCTCTCCCCGAAGCCCCAGAGACACGTTCATGCCCACCGTTACCTCACCCACAGTTCCGTAGGCACCGAGCGCGGAGCTGGCCGCTGTCCAGGCCACCAGCGGAGGAGTGAACAGCCTGTGCCTGATGACTTCGAAGCGCCGCGTCTCGGCCGTCTGATCGGCTCTGTTGACAACCACCTCGACCGGCACCAGGTCGGGCCTCCTGCCCACGTCGCCCGCCACCCCGGCTTCCCCGTCCCCCGTAATCGACCCCACGACACCGGTGGGACTGCCCAGTTTCATGGAGCTGGCCAGGCTCGGCAGCACAGCGTGGATGCGGGCGCCGCTCATCGGCACGTCCACGGCCCCGGCCGAGAAGAGCCCGTGTCCGAATCCCAGGACTCTTCCGCCGTTCACGTACGTGACAGTGCCGATGGCAGACACCACGGCGTCGCCCGTAACGAATTGTGCTGCCAGCGATCCTCCGGCCATCAGGGTGTCCAGATCCTCGGTCGTGCCCTCGCCGGACTGGGCAACCACCATGTTGTACCCGGCCAGCTTCTGTCTCATGAGCCCCACGACCTCCGGGTGCAGGCCGGCCACCATGATGGGCGTGCCGATCTCCGTCATGCCCGCTGCCGCGTCGGAACGGCGGCGTGAGGCGCCGGCGCCGGACCCCGTGTTGTCCGCCCCTGTGCGCCTGCCGAGCTCCAGCAGCTCCCGTATGGGCGTTATTCCGGCCATTGGCTCCTTCGCGAAGGGCCAGGTGAACGCTATCGCGCCCACCAGCCTGCCGTCAACGTACACCGGCGTGCCGCTCATTCCGGCGGCGATGCCCAGGCGCTCTATCTTCTCACCCGACGCCCTCCCCAGTATGAGGTCTCCGCCTGGCCTCCAGTTGCGTATCACGCCGACTATCTCGACGTCAAACTCCTCGGGCCGACTGCCCGAAAATACTGACCTGGCCTTCCCGGACATACCGGGCGTGATTTCCTCCAGGCTCATGAACTCAGAGTCGGCGCCGCCGGACGCCGGCGCGCAGCTCGCTACCCCGCCGCTGCACGCCAGGAGCGCTGCGCACACCAGCACGGCCTCGACAAACCTCGCGGTGCCGTCAGACATCAGTGTCCTTCCTCTCCAACAGTGCGAACGTGCGACCGACGCCGAAGCGCCGCGGCGACGGGCACTTCACCCCGCAGATTTCTCGTCCAGGTTTACCAGCTCGTAGACCCTGGTGCCCATGCCCAGCTTCTCCGCATACTCCATCTGGACCGAGCCGTCTATGTCCGGCCTGATGGCCATGAACTTGTCCGTGCCCGGTCCAAGGTCCCGGTCTATTTCCGAGTCCGGCAGCGAGGGCCGCGCGTTCACCATGTCCAGCGAAGCCTGCTCCACCGCCACCGGGTCGGTCGAACCCAGGACTCCCACGTCCTGCACGATCGGGTTGTCGCTCCATGCGAGACAGTCGCAGTCCGGGGTTACGTCTATCACGAAATTAAAGAACGCGGCCTTGCCCTGCTTGCCCTTCAGGACACCGTAGGCGGTCTCCACCATCTTCTCGCAAAGGTTCCTGGAAGACTCGTTCCACAGTATCCTGAGTGCTCGCCTGGTACAGAC
>JAFGJU010000103.1 GCA_016928935.1 Candidatus Eiseniibacteriota bacterium
GTGAAAGACGCCCGAGGCCAGGAGGGCGGCGCATCCCCCCACCACGGCAGCGCTGATCCAGCGTGCCCTGGGCACGGCTGCCGGCACGCCCGGACTCGGCGGCTGCCCCGTCAGGCGCGAGCCCGCCGCGGCGACCACACCGGCCAGAGCGCATCCCTCGATCAATATTGCGAGACATGAATTCGCATGACACACAAACGGAACGTGCAGGATGGGAACCGCGAGCTGTCTCACGGCCACCACCACCAGCGCTATCAGCGGCAGCATATATACTCTGCGAAACGCGCCCAGCCCGACTCCCATTATTCCCATGCCGAGGCCCGTCACTATCGCCACGCGATGGGGCGCGTCCGCCAGATGCAGCGCCCCGCCCAGCACGACTTCCACCATTCCCCAGACCGAGCCGAGGAGAAGGACTGCCAGCAGCATGTCCCTCGGCCGCAGGGCCGTGCCGTGACGGCCTGTCAGACCACCCCGTTCTCGTGCGCCGGATTCCGACCTGTCGACTTTGAGCGGTTCTGCTTGCATCCGTGACCTCCGACTTTCTCTAATCCAGAAATCCAGACCGTCAGTGCGGGCCCGGCGCCGTGTCCGCGACCCGTAACCTATCGCCCGGTCGCGCCGAGCGTGGTCCAGACCAGGTTCATTTTACCCTGAAATCACGCCCTGAAGCTGAGCGCCTTCTCCGGGCAGACCTCTATGCAGCGGCCGCAGGCGTGGCAGTCCGGCCGCGAGATCTTTCCGTCCAGTATGGACTGCACCGCCGGGCAAGGACTCAGTTTGACGCAGACGTTGCAGCCCGTGCACTTTCCCTTGTCAAGCCTCACCTTAGTGACCGCCACGTGCTCCAGGACCCAGGTCACCAGGCCGAGCGGGCAGATCAAATAGCAGAACGGCCGGAAAATGAACAGGCTCGCCGCCAGAGTGACGACGAACACGAAAACGACGGGCGGCTGGAACCCCCAGTGAAGGAAGTCGAACGGATTGAAGTAATCGTAGAGGCCGACTCCCCCGGCGAGGGCCAGCACGACCGCGACGACAAACAGCGCCACACGAATGGGATTGGTCACGCCGAACGGCAGTTTCGTCTTGAGCCTCCTGGCCAGCGGAATGCGATGGCAGGCTTCCTGGATCGCTCCGACGGGACAGGCCCAACCGCAGAACAGTTTGTTCCCGAGCACACTGAGCACCGCCACCGAGGCCAGTATTGCGAGGAACACGACGGGCACCGGCCGGCCGGCGTTCAAGTATACGAAGGGTTTCGCCACGATGCATACCGGACTGGGGTGTGTGCCCATGCCCGCCGAGAACTTGCCCAGAGGGAGAAGGAAGGACACGCCGAACACGAAGAACGCAAGCGACAGGAATGCAAGCCGCAGGCCTTGAGTGACCCTCGACCCGAGCAGCAGCGTCAAGCCGGCAAGGCTGAATACGGCGCTGACCCAGACGCGCGGCAACAAGAGCACGTCCAGAAAGCTCATACCCCCCCGCCCTCCTCGCCCCTGGCCCCACGCCAACTCCACACCCAGCAGGAGCAGAAGGACGCCCACCGCAAGGACACCGACGCCCAGAGGTGATTTCGCGCCCGGTCTGTTTCCCATTCTCACGTTCCTTTCCCTTTGACCCGCACTCGGTTCGATTCGCTCCGTCTGAGTGCGGCCCGTCTGAGGCTCCGTCCGGTTTTCGCCGTCCGCCGTATAGCTTGCCCCATCGCTGGCATTTTAGCAACGCAAATGACGCGCGCGCCAATTCGCGAAGCGGCGGTGTCCGGTCCCCGACAGAATACGAACGTCCTGCTTGGGGTAACGGGGCCGTGCGCCTTCCGTCCCGGGCAACGCGCTCCCCGGCCTAACCGACCCTCTTCTGGAACCTGACCACGCTGGCCGAGAAGATGAGGAGCCCGAAGGCGGCCATCGGAACGACGTCCCTGAGGAGGAAGCCCAGCGACGAACCCTTCTGGAAGATGTCGCGCACGATCCTCACGAAGTACCGCATCGGGTCGAGATACGTTAGCTTCTGCAAATCGGGCGGCATATTCTCTATGGGGATGAACACCCCGCCCATGATGATCATGAAGACCATGAAGAACCAGGCCACGAACATCGCCTGCTGCTGCGAGCGGGTCACCGTGGAGATGAAAATACCCAACCCCAGAGTCGAGAAGAGATACAGGAGGGCCAGCAGCGCCAGAAGCGCGTAGCTTCCGTTCATGGGTATCCTGAACAGCGTGACCGCCACCGTCATGACGATTGCCAGCTCGACGTACGTGAGACACAAGAACGGTATGAGCTTCCCGGTCAAGAGCTCGAGCCTCTTGAGCGGCGTGACCATGAGCTGCTCGAGAGTGCCGATCTCCTTTTCCCTGACCAGACTCATCGCGGACAGCATCATCGGCAGAATCGTGAGCAACACGACCACTATGGCCGGGATCATGAACTGCTGGCTGCTCAGGTCCAGGTTGTACCACATGCGCTCTTCCATCGTGGCCAGGTGAAGCCCGAGCACCTCACGGGCGTCCGCGCCCGCGTTCCTGTGGATCGTTCCGAACTCGGCAAGTATGCCGCGCGCGTAGCCCTGGGCCACGCCGGCGCTGTTTCCGTCCACACCGTCGAGCACGAGCTCCAACTGAGGCCTGAGGCCGCCGCGCAGGTCCGCCGAGAATCCCCGCGGTATCACGAGCCCCATCTGTGCCCGCCAGCCCTGCATGTCCTCCCTGACCCGGCCAGGGTCGCGGGTGAATCCCATCACGTCGAAACGGTCGGTGTGGGAGAATGCGCTGACGACTTCCCGGCTGAGCACGCTCTCGTCCAGGTCCGCCACCACCAGCTTCACGTGCTTGACTTCAGTCGTGATTGCGAACGAGAGCAGCACGAGCTGTATGACCGGCACTCCGAATATGAGGAAGAGCATCGGCTTGTCCCGAAACACCTGCCTGAATTCCTTGCGAATTACGCTATTCACTCGTCTCATGCTGTTCCGGGTCCGTTCCGCGTCCGCTTTGAGTCGGCTCCGAGTCCACACGGGCGTTGTCGGCCGCCGTTTGCGCCGTTCCGCCGTTTGCGCCCGCCGGCGCACTTGGCCGCTGTCAC
>JAFGJU010000104.1 GCA_016928935.1 Candidatus Eiseniibacteriota bacterium
GCTGCAAGGTGGGGTCCTCTCCTGACTCCGAAGCCCGCCATTGCGTTCGCGGCCGCGGCAGTGCTCCTGGCGCTGTTCGTGGTGCTCCCGCAGAATCAGCCCCTCCTGGAGAACGAGTTCGCGATGAACGAGCTTGAGCTCGCTCAGCCCGGGGATCAGCCGGTCGAGTTGCCTGCCGCATCAGAAGTGATGAGTGCTCCGGTTGGCTCAGTTGAAAAGGAAGAGCGCGGGGATGCCGACGGTTCGTTGTGGGCATCGCAGACGCTGCTCGCGTCCTCGAGCCCCGAAGCCGGTGACGCCAGTCTGAACGCAGCGGTACGCACCGACGGAGGTCCGATCGAGGTCGAGTTTGTGCTGGATCCCTTCCTCCTGGAAGGAGCGGAAGTACGAAGGGTTGAGGCGGGTGACGTTTCGTCTGCCGAGGGCGAGCCTGTCTCGATGACCTTCTAGGCCGCGATTAGAGGCTACGTGGCTCGCAATTGCTACAGCTTTACGCGCGTTCCTTCGTTTGGGACTGCACCCCGGGTTTCGCGGAGCCTGCGGAACTCAGGACGCTCGGCGGGATTCTGTCTTCTTCTGGCTCTCACCGTTGTTTTACTCCCGGTCAAAACGGCCCTCGCAGGAAACACGCTCGCATCTCTTGAGGAAGAGCTGGCGCAGCTCGTTCAGAACGTGAAGCCCTCCATCGTCACCGTTTCCTCTCAGTACGACGTGCGGAAAGCCGGCGCCCTCTCCTGGCCGCTGGCGAAGCTCCTGGCGGAGCCGGGGCAGGGAACGGCCAGGCTCAGCGTGGGCTCGGGCATCGTGTTCGCGGAGGAGATAATAGTGACTTCGGGCAGCGTCGTCAGGACTTCTGGCGAAGTCACTGTGGCCTTCGAGGACGGCCGCAGCTACCAGGCCAGGGTGCTTGGAATCGACAGGAACGCCAACGTCTGCGTGCTCAGGGTGACGGGCTTGAGGGCGAGGCCGATTCCTGTGGGCAATTCGAGGTCCATCAAGGTGGGCTCCTTGGTTGTGCTTATGGGCAACTCTTTCGGCAAGCTGCCGACCGTGGCCCTGGGCACGGTAAGCGGGCGCCAGAGGGTGGCCAGGACCCACGGCAAGTGGGAGATAATCCAACTGAGCGGGCCGGTGCACCCCGGCAACAGCGGCGGCGCGGTGCTGAACACGAAGGGCGAGCTGGTGGCCATGGTCATGGGCCGTCTGGCCGGCGAGACGGCGAGGCGAGGGCTGCTGAGAAGCCCCGCGGACGTCGGACAGCAGGTGGACGTCCTGGGTGTCACCTCCGGGAACGTGGGCCTTGCTCTGCCCGCGGAGGAAGTGCGGAACGTCGTTGAGGGACTCCTCCGCAGCGGGCGCATCCAAGAGGGGTACCTTGGCGTCAGGGTTCAGTCCTACCAAGGCGGCAGCGACATCGCCAGAATCGGGCTTTCGTCCGCTCCCGGGGTCGAAATCTCCGAAGTGCTCCTGGGGAGCCCCGCACAGAAGGCGGGCCTGAGGAACGGAGACGTCTTGAGTGAATTCGACGGCGAGCCGGTTCTTGGAGCCGCCCAGCTTTCGCAGATGGTCGGCGCCACGAGGCCGGGGGAAAGGGTGAAAGTATCCTTCTGGCGCGGCGCCCGAAGGATTACCGCGACAGTGCAGATCGGAGCAGCCAGCTCCCCCCAGAGCGGAACGGCTCCAGCCGCGAGGCCCGCCCCTTCGCTTCCCAAGACTGAGCGAGTCCTATCAACTGAGAATTGACCCCGCGGCCATCCTGAATCTATCATCTCATCAGACGTCGGCTTTGTCATCGGGCGGCAGTATTGCTGCCCGTCTCTTCGGAACCCTGCCCGCTCCGGCGTCCGGGGTTGGCATAAGTCCGGTGGTAACGCGTGAAAAGACTCTTCGCGGCACCGTCGCTCCTCCTGGCGGCGTTACTCCTCATGCCCTGCGGTTGCGCGCAGAAGAAACTCCCTGCCCTGGGTCCGTCGAACCTGCTCACGGTCGTGACAAACCTGGGCGTCGGGGACGAGTCAATCGACTACATCAAGGCGGCGTTCGCGAAGCCCGTCAAGAGCGTCGAGAAGGAAAGTCGGTACTCCTTCGAGGTGCACGGCCCGGCAGAACTCACGAGGCAGCGGGATTCTCGAAACCTGGTCCTGGTGGCGGACCTGACAAAGGAGGACGCGGTCTCGAGGAAGGCGCGTGAGGTTCTCGGCAGCCGAAGAACGGAGCAGGCGCTGCAGCGGGCCGGCTGGACGGTTCTGCCCAACGTCGAAGCGTTGGGCCAGACCATGGTCGTCGTGGCTGGCGGCGACAGGTCGAGCATCGAGAGACTCCTGGCCGCTGAGGCCGAGAAGCTGTACGCACGGGCGGACAGTATGGTCACCGAGAGGGCCGTAGACATAGTCTATATGCGCGGCGAAGAGCCGGCCATGGCCCGCTACCTGGAGTCCAGGTACGGATGGAGCGTCAGGATTCCCAGGGGATTCAGGACAGTCGAGGACCGGAAAAACGGGGTGGTTAAGCTCGTCAGCGCCGACAGCCAGGAGCCTGCCAGGCTGTTTCTGGCGTATTGGACGCCCAGCCGCACGGCCGCTATTGACCCGGAGTACTGCCTCAGGCTGAGGTCGAGGCTGGCCTGGCTCTACTACGACGAGGACAGGATTGACCCTGGTTCTGCGACCATATCAGAGACCACGTTCCAGGGTAGGAAGGCGGTCAGAATCGACGGGATCTGGCAGAACGAGAAGCACCTCATAGGCGGCCCATTCTTCACCCTATGCTTCATCGCCGAGGGACGGCTCTATCTCCTTGATGGTGCTGTGTTTGCGCCTGGCATGGAAAAGTCTCCCTGGCTGCGCCAGCTGGAAGCTGTGATGCTCACCTTCAGGGCCGGCAGGAAGCCTGCCAGGGCCGACTACGGGTTCCGGGCGTCGCGCCTTTTGTGTTGACAGCGGGTTGGCCCTCTGGTAGTTTGCCATGCCGAGAGGCGCCTCCTGAATCGTGCTAGTAGGGTGAAAACATGACACTTATCATTGAGAATGCAGGAGAAAGAGCAGCCATAGAGGAGCTCTGGGAGAAGTACAGCTCTACCCCGAGTTCGACGGAATTCATGACCCTGGCGGAGCAGCTCAGGCGCAGGGGGTGTCAGGGGCAGGCAGTGGAGATCTGCGCTCGGGCCAAAGCAGCATATCCGGGGTATGTGAGCTGCCGGGTGCTTCTGGGCCGGTGTCTTATGGAGATGGGACGACGGGATGAGGCTCTGAACGAGCTGGAACAGGTCCTGGAGTTGGACAGAGAAAACGCCTTCTCGCTCAGGGCAATGGCTGAGCTCCGGATGGCGCAGGGGAACCTGTCGGAGGCCGCAAACTACTACCGCGCCCTGGTACGCATAAACCCGGCTGACCTGGACATGCAGCAGAAGCTGGCCCAAGTCGTCCGGGCCTTGGAGCCGTTCGACGGCGACGCGTGCCCGCCCGCGCACGAAAAGGCGGCCGGCCGCCGGTCCGGCAAGCGTGAGTCGGAGCAGGAGCAGGA
>JAFGJU010000105.1 GCA_016928935.1 Candidatus Eiseniibacteriota bacterium
CACGGGATCAGGTTTTGGCGCATCCTAGCGCACCCGCACTACACCCGCGAGGTTTTTCTTTACCCCTACTGCAGGATCAGGGCGCCCAAATCGCCTTGACCCTGCGTCCTTGGGCTGATAGACTGGGACGCTAGTCTTTTTCGCTTTGCGGCCGGGACTGGAGGGCGCGCCGATTGGCGGCGGCCCGGGCTGGTTCCGATTCCATAAGGAGTTGGCATGAAGAAAATTACACAGATCAGGTGGCACGGAAGGGGAGGCCAAGGCGTCAAGGTGGCGTCCTTCATGCTTGCCGAGTGCGCGCTCGAGGAGGGCAAGTGGAGCCAGGGGTTTCCCGACTACGGTCCCGAGCGAAGGGGGGCTCCGCTGAGGGGATTCAACAGGATAAGTGGAGAGCGCATCGACCTCCACTGCCCCATTACTCAGCCGGACATCGTGCTCGTGGTGGACGACAGTCTCATGCGCAAGATAGACGTGTGCGCGGGATTGGGTGAGGAAGGCATCTGCATCATAAACTCGCCCTGCGACCCTTCCGCCGCCAGGGAGCAGCTCAAGATGAAAGGCGGGAAGGTTTTCACCGTGGACGCAACGAAGATATCCCGCGAGGTCCTCGGCCGACCGGTTCCCAACACGGCCATGATGGGCGCCCTCTGCAAGGCGTCCGGCGTGCTCAAGCTGGACACGGTCATCAAGGAAGTCAGCAAGATATTCGAGAAGAAATACGGCAAGGCTGTCGCCGACAAGAACGTGGAAGCCATCCGGAGAGCCTACGCGGAGGTGAAGGGCGAATGAGCAAGAAGGAACCAGGCTGGAAAGACCTGACCATGTCAGGGATAATCGAAGAGGCCGGCAACGCACAGAAGTTCGAGACCGGCTCATGGCGCAGCGACCGGCCCATCTGGGACAAGTCCAAGTGCACGAGCTGTCTCATTTGTTGGATATACTGCCCCGACAGCGCCATCATGCTGAAAGACGGAAAGATGGTGGGCATCGACCTCCAGCACTGCAAGGGATGCGGCATATGCGCCGCCGAGTGCCCGGTCAAGGGCAAGGCCATACACATGGTGCCCGAGAGCGAATGCGAGCTTGTTTGAACGAGCGCTGGTCCGGGCTTTCGACGCCCAGACGGGCGTCGCAACGGGACCCGGACCGACACGGAGGACTCAAGTGAAAATAGTAGGTTTGACAGGAAACGACGCCGTGGCAGAGGCGATGCGGCAGCTCAACCCGGACGTGTGCGCCGCGTATCCCATCACTCCCCAGACCGAGCTGATGGAGAAGTTCGCCTCTTTCGCCGCGGACGGGAAGGTGAAGACCGAGATCGTGCTCGCGGAGTCCGAGCACAGCGCCATGAGCGCGTGCATAGGGGCCTCTTGCGCCGGCGGCAGGGTCATGACTGCGACCTCGGCGAACGGCCTCGCCCTCATGTGGGAGATGCTGTACATAGCGGCCTCCTACCGTTGTCCGATAGTGATGGGCGTGGTTAACCGCGCCCTGAGCGGCCCCATCAACATCCACTGCGACCACAGTGACTCGATGGGCGCGAGGGACGCGGGATGGATACAGCTTTTCTCCGAGAACTCTCAGGAGGCGTACGACAACACGATCCAGGCGATCAAGATCGCCGAGAATCCCGACGTGCTGCTTCCGGTGATGGTCTGCCTGGACGGTTTCATCACAAGCCACACGGTCGAGCGGGTCGAGGTCCTGGACGACGAGGTGGTCAGTCGCTTCGCCGGCGAGTACGTCCCCAAGTACTCGCTCCTGAGGAGCGACAGGCCGATGACCTTCGGGCCTCTGGACTTTCACGACTACTACTTCGAGCACAAGAGGATTCAGTTCGAGGCGATGGAAAAGGCCAAGCCGGTGGTCAGGGACGTGAGCGAGCGGTTCTCGAAGCTGGTCGGCCGGCCGTTCGGTGTCCTGGACGCCCACAAGATGGAAGACGCCGAAATCGCAGTCATCGCGCTGGGCTCGACCGCCGGAACCGCGCGCGGGGTGGTGGATGAGCTCAGGGAGCAAGGCAAGAAGGTGGGGCTCATAAAGCTGAGAGTGTTCAGGCCCTTCCCGATTAAGGAGATTGTGGAGCTCGCCAGGGGCCTCAAGGCCCTGGCCGTGATGGACCGCTCGATATCGTTCGGCGGGCTCGGCGGGCCGGTGTTCGGCGAAACACGCTCCGCCTGCTACGGCGCCGGAGTGAATGTCCCGATGGTCAACTATATCTACGGCCTCGGCGGGCGGGACACGACGTTCGAGGAAATCGAACGCCTGTACGGTGAGATGGAAACAGTCGCGCGGGAGGGGAAGCAGGTTGACGCAATCCGCTTCCTGAACGTGAGGGAGTAGGCCTGCCGGCGCCGCGCGTCGACAAAACACGGAGAAGAACATGGCTACGTTGAAAGAACTTGCTAAACGCGATGACCTATTGAGCGGCGGGCACAGGGCGTGCGCGGGCTGCGCGATGACTTCGATAGTGAGGCAGATATTGCTCGTCGCGGGGAAGGACGTGGTGGTGGGCTGCGCCACGGGCTGCCTGGAAGTGACCACCACGATATTCCCGTACTCTGCGTGGCGCGTGCCGTTCATACACACCGCCTTTGAGAACGTGGCCGCCACCATAAGCGGGGTCGAGACCGCCTACAGGAGCTTGAGGAAACAGGGAGTGCTCAACAAGGAGATGAGGTTCATCGCCTTCGGCGGAGACGGAGGCACCTACGACATAGGCATCCAGGCACTGAGCGGCGCACTGGAGCGTGGTCACAGGATGCTCTATGTCTGCTACGACAACGAGGCCTACATGAACACGGGCGTGCAGCGCTCCGGCGCGACCCCGTTTTCGGCCAACACGACCACCTGCCCGGTGGGAGAGTGCAGCACCGGGAAGCCGCAGTTTAACAAGGACCTGACGGCCATCGTCGCCGCGCACGGCATTCCCTACGTCGCCCAGACGACTTCGGCGCACTGGCGAGACCTGACGACGAAAGTGGAGAAGGCGCTGAACGCCGACGGGCCGTCTTTCCTGAACGTGCTTTCGCCCTGCGTGGTGGGCTGGGAGTACCCGTCCGACCAGACCGTCCAAATAGCAAAACTAGCTGTTGACACTTGTTTCTGGCCGCTGTATGAAGTAGAAAATGGGAAGTACAGGTTGAACCTGATTCCCGCGGAGAAGAAGCCTCTCGACGAGTGGATCAAACGTCAGGGGAGGTTCAAGCATTTCTACAAGCCCGGGGGTGAGGAGCTCCTGGCGAAGGCGCAGGCAGAAGTCGACAGAAGATGGGAGCGGCTTTTGGCCGTGAGCGAAAAGCCGCAGAAGCAGTCCAAGTAGAAAGCCTGGCAGCCGTCCCGGTGACTCCTCGACTCGAGCGAGCGGCCGGCGGGCGAGAGCCGGCCGCGGGCACGCGGTCACTTGCTCTGGAAGGAGGGATGGCAATGACGGGGGATAGCTGGGCCTTGTTCGAGCCCGAGTTTTGGGCCCTGAACGACGTCCTCTACACTCTCATCTCGCGCTCCTACTCCCGGACTGCGATGCTCATCGACCGGGATGGGCGTCTCATAGCCAGCGTCGGGGAGGCTCCGGCCTTCGACCCGCAGTCGTTCGCCGCGCTTTCCGCGGCCGACCTGGCCGCCAGCAAGGAGCTGGCCTCCATGCTGGGAGAGGCGGACTTCAGGAGCCAGACTCATCAGGGAATGGGCAGCGGAATCCACCAGCGCGTAGTCGACGACAGGGTCATACTCGTCGTCCTGTACGACCAGAGGACGACTCTCGGCCTCGTGAGACTCCGGGCCGAGAAGGCCGGCGAAGCGCTGAGTGAAATCTTCACGCGCATTTTCGGAAAGCTGGAGGTGCCGCAGGTTCAGTACGAGCGTGCGGGCGTGGGGGCGGATTTCGGGGCTCAGGCCGAAAGCCAGATAGACAAGCTCTT
The DNA here is from genome assembly GCA_016928935.1 of Candidatus Eiseniibacteriota bacterium. GTDB lineage: Bacteria > Eisenbacteria > RBG-16-71-46 > JAFGJU01 > JAFGJU01 > JAFGJU01. The sequence continues at coordinate 3,921 of JAFGJU010000105.1, forward strand.
CGGCTGACCGGGGCCAAGTCCGGCCCTCGCCGGCCCAGCCCGAACCGCCGCCCTGTCCGACCACCCGGCTCTCCTGCCGCGGGAGTCTCTTGTGATTGCGGCCCCGCCGCGGAGCCGCCCGAAGTCGCGTCCGCGGCGCGGGCGTTGCTTGAATCGTTCGTCTCTTAACCCACCGGCGTCGCGTGTCTCTAGTAAACTACCCTTCCAGAGAGGTCAACTGCAAGGTCGTGTACTACGGCCCGGGGTTAGGCGGGAAGACCACCAACATCAAGCAGATCTACGCCACCATGGCGGAGGAAAACCGCGGCA
>JAFGJU010000106.1 GCA_016928935.1 Candidatus Eiseniibacteriota bacterium
CCCGGCGCTCATTCAAACTTCGCGCCGGTGGCCCGCTCCAGCTCCGCAATGGCCATGAAGTGCTCGTAGACCGCCGTGAAGTAGTTCGTGCGCGCCGTGCTCAGCGACACCTGCGCGTCCAGCACCTCGAGCTGCGTGCCGACCCCGTTCTTGTAGCGTATCTCGGCGATGTCGAGACCCTTCTGCGCTTGCTCCACTGACGCGACCTGCGAATCCACGAGTTTTCTTGCCTCGGCCAGCTTCGAAACGGCCTGCTCCACCTCCAGCCGGACTCCGTCCAGAGCCTGCTCTGACAAGAGGCGGGCCTGTTCGTACTGCGCCTCCGTCTGTCTTATCTTCCCCTTGGTCCTCAGGCCGTCGAAGATGGGGATGGAGAGGTTCAGCGTCGCCGACCACATCTTGGTGCGCCAGTCCTTGTCGTCGAACTTGGGCTCCTCAGTCTCCAGGTAGGCGTTCCCGATGAGTGAAAGGCTCGGGTACCTGTCGGCCTTGGCGACGGCCACGGCCGCCTTCATGCCGTCCACGCGGAGCCGGGCAGCGGCCAGCTCACTGCGCTCTTGTTTGGCCAGCGCGAAGGCCTCTTCGACAGTCGTCTCGACCGGCTCCTTCTCCAGCTTGCCCTCGGGTACGACCTTCTCGTCAGCCGAAAGGCCCAGCGTGTTCCTGAAGACTATAAGCGCCTGGTCGAGCTCATTCTCAGCCCTTATGCTCGCAGGCACCATCTGCGCCACCTGCACTCTCGCCCTGATAAGCTCGTATTCAGACGCCACGCCCTGTTCGTACAGCTGCTCGACGTTCTTGAGATGCGCCTCCGCCAGCTGGAGCGACTGCTTTGCAAGGTCCGACATCTCCTGCGCCAAGAGGACGCCTCCGAACGAGGCCTTCACGCCGTAGGTCACTTCCTTGAGCGTCGCTTCGAGGTTCTCCCGAGCGTAGCCCCGTGCGGCCTTGGCGGCCTTGAGCGCCGCGCCCACGCGGCCGGCCGAGTAAACGGTCTGCTGGAGCGTGACGCCGGCTTCGTAGTACTTGTCGTCCAGGTCGAAGGTGAAACCCTCGCTTCCGCCGAAGTTCATAGTTCCTTGCGTGATCAGGTACTGCGTATACCCGCTCAGGTAAGGGAACGCGGCCGAGCGCGCCTGCGTCACCTGGGCGTTCATGTTCTCGACTTCCTGCCTCTGGATGAGCGCTGCCTTGTTGTTGGCCAGGGCCAGCTCGATGCTCTCCTCAAGGCTGAGCTTCCTGGGGCCGGCGGCCGGCCGGTCCGTAGCAGGCTGCGCCGCTACGGCCTGCACAACAGGCCAGCATACGACCGACAGCGACAGGGCAATGACGGAGGCAAAGCGCTGCATTCCGGTTAGGCTGCTTGAGGTGATTCGCGTTGCGTTCATTCTGTGGATCCCTTCGTGTCGCTGCTTCAACCCTGGCTGCGGGAGGTGCCTCAGGCTCTCCCCAATCCGTCGAACAAAACATCACAGATCATTCGGCCCTCCTGCTCGGGCGCAGGCTTCACTCCCCGTATGTGCCAGTAGAGACTGACCGCGTGCAGTACGGCCAGAAAGACGTGCGCCACCTTTCCGGGGTCGGCCTTCACGATGAGGCCCTTCTCGGCGGCGAGCGCGAACGTTTCCTCCAGCATCTTCGTATGCCTGGAGTAATTCCGCATCATTAGGCCGCGGATCTTTCTCCTCATCTCCCTGCTGCGAAACATATCCTCGGCGTCGAACATCCTGAGAAAATACCGGTGCTTCGCGAACTGCTTGAGATGTTCGACGGCGATGATCCTTATCATCGAGCGGACGTCGGGCTCGCTGGAAATGGCGCGGCGGACCGACCGGAGATGCTGTTCCACGGCGTCCTCGAGCACCGCGCTCACCAGGTCCGCCTTGTTCGCGAAGTAGGAGTACAACGTGGCCTTTCCCATCCCGGCCTCCGACGCAATCAAGCTGAGGGAGGCCTCGTGGAGTCCCTTGCTCGAAAAGACCTTCCTGGCGGCGGTGAGAATCTGCTTCCTGGTTCTCGCCCGCTCCTTCTCCCGCCATGTCAGGCCGTTACGTCTCTTCATGTCCTCCCCTCCTCGGTTACTCGAAGCGTGCCGCAGCGCGTTGCGACTCCCCAGAGAGCAAGAGTGCGCCTCGGGGGCACTCCCATACTCTCGTCCAGAAGAGTCCTCGACCGCTCGGTCGAGAACCGACCGCTTAGTCTGAAATTCTAACGGCGGGGCTTCCGGCCCGTCAACAGGTTTTTTCGCGGACGCCGGGCGTATGGCCAGGTCGGGTTTGGCCCCACTTCGTTCACTCTTTCGCTGGGCATTCTGCCCATGCGGTGCGGGGTGCATCAGATAAGATAACTCCCCATGTTGGAATTAGATATGGCCCTTCTGTGTGGACCGGTTAGGCGGATTACATCAGTGCCTCAGGCGCGTCCTCCTTCCGTACCGGCCGTCTGTGCGAGCGCAACCCATTGTGAAATGACCAGATAGTAGTTGCGGCCGGAGCTTGGCATGGTTGTTGTAGTGTGGTAACCGTGCTCCAAGCTTTTGGTTGCTGGGAAAGGAGGTGACCTGCCGCGCCGGCGCGCTCCTGTAAGCGTCAGAGCCGCGGCTCACACAAAAGAAACGAGGGTGTTGGGGAGGTCCCGTTCGCAACACAGACCATCTCAACGAAATCGGGAGGTCGAACATGAGAAAGAGCATCGTACTGTTAGCCGCAATGGCACTCGTGGTGGCTTGGGCCGTGCCGGCAGCCGCCTTCTGGGAGGAGGGGATGGACTTCAAGATGCATTATCCTCAGCTCCCTGACGCGACTCCGACCGGCTGGGACGTCCTCTCGTCAGGCCTGTGTGAGGCGCCGGTTTGCCGGGTGGCGGACGATTTCCAGTGCACCGAGACGGGTTGGGTGAAGGACATCCATTTCTGGGGTTCGTGGAAGGACGACATGGTGGGTGTCATAGACCACTTCCGCCTCGAGATCTACACGAACGACGCGAGCGGCCCCTTCAGTCAGCCCGGCCAGATGATATGGTGGTATGACTGGCCGTTCGACCCGGCGCACGTGATCCCGTTCCAGGCCGCGGGCGAGGGCTGGTGGGATCCGTGTACTCCTGAGGTTATCCCGGACAATCACGGCTTGTACTATCAGTACAACATCTACCTGCCTCAGGCGC
>JAFGJU010000107.1 GCA_016928935.1 Candidatus Eiseniibacteriota bacterium
CGCCGCGGAGTCGTTTCGCTCCAACTCGCGGAGCTCGGCCATATATCGCGATCTGACCTTACAGAAGAACTCACGGGCCGTCGCGTCACGATAGTCGGGATAGGTCCATTCCAGCGGCTCGAACGCGCCGCGCTTGTAGACGAGCTCGACGTCGCCGTACACGCCGGAGCTGATGTACACCCTGTGTGACGCGCTCTTCGTAGTGCCCAGGACGAGCTTCGTGCCGTCCACGTAGCCCGGGTCAATGTTTACTCTCCTGGAGGCCGTGCCCTCTGTCACGAATTGTCGTTCACAAGCCATGGCTTCCAGCTTTCGCGCGACGATGTCTCCGGCGTCCACGACACCGCGGAAGGAACAGAAGACTTTGACCAGCGTCTTTCCCATCTCTGCCGCGTAGTAGCTCGAGTACGTGAAGGGAAACACCGGACTCGCAAGCTCGACGGAGCCGTAAGACGGGGAAAGAACCGAGAGCGATTCCCCGATTAGCTCCTCTCGGACAGCCATCACGGCCGCTATCAACTTCACCTTGGGCTCGGGCCCGGTAGAAAGCGGCATCGCTGGTGAACCTCGACGGAATCGCCGGTTTTGCCCGGCTTGCTCGTCGGACAGCGGGCGAAGCGGACGACCGGCACTCTGGACTGACCAGCGGCACGCAAACGGAGCACGGGGTGCACCGACGCTCTGCGCGGACGGGCGGCGCGGGACTCATCCGCACTCTGCGCGGACCCGCGGCACACAACCGGCCGGTCGGACCAGACCGGCCAGGAGTGTCTGATTGTCCCAGCGGGCACTCAGCCGGCTCACGGCTCGCAGCCACGGCAGGCCTTGATGCAGAGCCCGCATATCATGGTGCCGATGTTCTCCGACTTCTCGAATTTCTTGAGTGTCTGCCGGCATTTCTCGAGATCGAAGTCGGCCCTCGTCTTCCCGATGGCACCGGCGGGACAGGCTTCCACGCAAGCGAAGCAGTCTCTACAGTCAAACCGGTCGGTGTACGCGTTGCCTCCAGCCAAACCCGCGGAGCCCGAAGGTACTTTTCGTTCCGCCGTCAGCCTCAGACGGGCGTTCGTGAAGAGGCTTCCGTACCGCACCCGCGCCCCGTAGAGCGGCGACACCAGCAGGTTATTGCGGCCCATCCATCCCAGGCCGGCCACCCACGCCACTACCTTGTGGGCCAGGTGGCCCGTGCCGGCCTCCCAGTCCACAATCTGAGACGAGGGCACGGGAAAACCTTCGTAGCCGTGCTCATTGAGCTTGCCCAGCAGGCGCAGCAGTGTGTGGTCTATCAATAGATTCACCTGACGGTAGTGGTACTGATAGGTCCGAGTGGGCCTGTCCACGAGACTGTCGATGACGGCATCGCTGAGCCGAAACCCGATGGACACGGCGTACGGCATGTCCTCCAGCGGGAACGGCAGTGAACCAGGCGCCAGGGCCTCGCATTCCTTGAAGCACGCGGTGCCGAAGAGACTCATCGAACACGAGAAGGCCACGTCTCTGAGCTCCTCTGTCAGGTCGACGGCCACTTAGTCGTCCTCCTCATTCGGTCCCGCCGGAGTCGCTCGCAAGCCGCCCGCAAGTCGCCGGCAAGTCGCTCCCGGGTCGGGACGCCCAGACCTACCTCTGCCCGTAGTTCGGAGCCTCTCTCGTGACGACTATGTCGTGCGGGTGGCTTTCCCTCAGCGAGGCGCCGCTCACGCGGATGAAACGGGCCTTGGTTCTGAGCTCCTCCACCGTCCTGGCTCCGCAGTATCCCATGCCCGACCTCAGGCCACCGACGAGTTGATACACGGTCTGGCCGAGCGAGCCCTTGTACGGGACACGCCCCTCGATGCCTTCGGCCACAAGCTTGCCGACTTCCGTCTTCGCCTCCTGCTGGTACCGGTCGGCGCTGCCCTTCTTCATGGAGGCTATTGCTCCCATCCCGCGGTAAGCCTTGTAGCTTCTGCCCTCGTACAGAATGGTCTCGCCGGGGCTCTCCTCCGTGCCCGCGAACAGGTTTCCTATCATGACAGAGCTGGCGCCTGCCGCTATGGCCTTCACTATGTCTCCCGACTGTCTGATTCCGCCGTCGGCAATCACCGGGATGTCAACCTTGTCCGCTACGCGGGCGCACTCCATGATTGCCGTCACCTGCGGAATCCCCACTCCGGCAATCACCCTCGTCGTGCACGTGGCTCCCGGGCCCATGCCCACCTTGACGGCGTCCGCGCCGGCCGCTATGAGGTCCCTCGCCGCGTCGGCCGTCCCGATATTGCCCAGCACCAACTGGACACCCGGCGCGGCCTTCTTAACCCTCTCCCCCGCAGCCATGACGTTCTCGGTGTGGCCGTGGGCGCTGTCCAGGACTATCGTGTCCACGCCCGCCTTCACAAGCTCCGCCACTCTCTCCGCCAAGTCCCCTCCGACCCCCACGGCCGCCGCCACGCGAAGCCTTCCGTCCTTATCCTTGCACGCCCGGGGGAACTCGATCCGCTTCATTATGTCTTTGACTGTGATGAGTCCGACTAGGTTGTAGCTCTCGTCAACGACCGGCAGCTTCTCGATTCTGTGCTTGTGGAGGATTCTGCTGGCCTGTTCCAGTGTTGTTCCCGCGGGCGCCGTTATCAGGTTCTCCGAAGTCATCACCTGTTCCACGGGGCTGTCCAGTCTCTCCACGAACCGGAGGTCTCTGTTTGTCAGGATACCCACCAGCTTCCCGCCCCTCGTGATGGGCACCCCGGATATCCTGAACTTCTCCATCAGCGCCAGGGCCTGGCGGATGGAGGCGTCCGGTGGAAGAGTAATGGGGTTCGTTATCATCCCGCTCTCACTTCTCTTCACCCTGTCCACTTCCGCCGCCTGCTCCGCTATGCCCATGTTCTTATGGATCGTCCCGATTCCACCCTCTCGCGCCAGAGCGATGGCCAGGGCAGCCTCGGTCACGGTGTCCATGGCCGCGCTCAGGACCGGTATGTTGAGAGAGATGGTCTTCGTGAGGCGCGTCCGCGTGTCCACCTGTCCGGGGAGCACCGAGGAACGCGCGGGCAGAACCAGAACGTCGTCAAAAGTTATTCCTTCCAGCTCCGAGAACTTGTCCTGCATTTCTTGAGCCCCCCAGGTGGAAAGACTGCGCCAAGGCGAGAGGTCCGGGTCGGCGGCGCCGTCACGGCCTCAGGCCTCATTCAAATACTCATATCCATATATTCGTATGTGTAGTATTGACCGTAACGTGCCGAGTCCCAAGGAAATACCCCGGCGAACCCATTGTCGTCCTGCTCCAGCCTCACGGCCGGCTCCACGTACACTTTCGAGTAGGATTGACTTCGAATTGCCTGGACTTGACGCGCCGAACCGACGTTGCCACGAAAGCATCCACACGGGCCAGCGCCCTGCCTCAAAGACCCTTCTTCTGAGAGCTGAAGAAGTACTTAATGCCGACTCTGAACATCAGTATGTCGTCATTGAGTGCGTAACCGGCCCGGAAAGCATCCTCGTCCTCCGAGAAGACGCGGTGCCCGGACACGTCGAACGAGACCGCTATGCTCGGGGTGGCGAAGTAATCCACCCCTACAAGGCCGTAAATGCCGAAATCGTTTCGTCTTAGCTCTTCTCTGGTGACCGCGTCCTTGAGCACCCTGCGGTCATGAAGCACAGTCCAGTGGTAGAGCCCGATTCCGGCTCCTGCCCTGGGCACGTACCGGCCAGTGCCCAGCCTGTACTCCGCCCCAACGGTGATGGGAACAACAGTCACCAGCCTGTCCTCATCGAAGGAGTATGCGGTCCAGCCGAATCCGGCGTGTGTCGAGGCGACGAGGTAAGGCTTGAAGGCGTACCCGAACCCCATCTGGCCGTAAAGCCGGGGCTTTACGTCGCTGTCCAGGGCGTTGCCGTTCATATACTCGTCCGAGATAAACGTGAAGGTCCCGAGCGAGCTCCCGATGAAGGCACGGCCAGTCACGTCTGCTGACAGACAAGGCGTGCTCAGGCAACAGAGGACAATGCCGGCAATGGCGAACGACCGGACTGGCTTCATATTGCTAATTCTCCTTTCCAGCGACACCGGCCCCTTGAAGGGCACAACCACCAAGAAGGTTAGCACAGTATATACGGACGATTTGAGCTTTGTCAACATTTGTCAAGCCCGCCAATCTCGTGTTGACGCCGGGCCCGGGCTGAGTTATCCTTTGCCCCGAGATTGCGGCGTCAGAGTGTGCAACTCCCGCCCTGGCTCTAACAGACCCCCTGCTTCCTGTTGATTGCGGCGGCGTAGCTCAGTTGGTCAGAGCAGTGGAATCATAATCCACGTGTCCGGGGTTCAAATCCCTGCGCCGCCACCATTCCCCAATGCTTTTGGCCAAAGTCAAGAACTTCATCAAGACGCACGCCCTCATCTCGAACGGAGACTCGGTTCTGGCCGCTGTCTCGGGCGGGCCGGATTCCATGGCCCTGCTGAACGCACTCGCGGAACTCAGCGGCGAGCTCGGGTTCTCCCTGTCCGCAGCGCACTTGAACCACGGGCTGAGACCGGAGGCGGCCGAGGAAGAGCGGTTCGTGCTGGCCGCGTGCGAAGGACTGAAGCTCCGGTGCACAGTGGGCAGAGTTGACGCGAGGTCCTTCGCAGCCGCCTCAGGTTGCTCGCTCGAGGAGGCGGCAAGGGAGCTCAGGCTGAGCTTTTTGGCGGAACAGGCGGAAGACGCCGCGCGACCGCGCGACGACGGCACCCGGAGGCGGCCGAGGGTGGCGCTGGGGCACACCCTGGACGACCAGGCCGAGACTGTCCTGATGAGGCTCATCCGCGGCGCCGGAACGCGCGGCCTTTCTGCCATGAGGCCCGTGTCGGAGCGGCCGGTCCCTGGGACGACGGTCCTGGGAGCCCCGGGCACGGTGTTCATCAGGCCGCTTCTCTCATCCAGCAGGCAGGAGATACTTGAATTCCTCAAGTCCAGAGACATCGCTTACGTCGAGGACGCCTCCAACCTTGACCTCGCCTTCCTGCGGAACAGGGTACGCCACGAGCTCCTGGGGCTCCTCAGGGAGAGGTACAATCCCAGGATCGCCGAGGCGCTGGGGTTGCATGCCGAATTGTTGAACGAGGCAGACGACTACCTGACACGCACGGCGCGGCAGGCTTACAAAGAGTGTGTTTCAGAGGAATCGGCCGGCCGCATTGAGCTTGAATTGTCGCGTATTGTCGCTTATCATACGTGCGTACAGGGCTACGTGTTCAGGGAGGCATACCTAAGGCTCTGCGGAACTCTCAGGGACGTGGGCTTCTCTCACATCGCGTCGTTGTCGAAACTTGCCTCAACCGGGCGGACGGGCGACCGCGTCGACCTCCCGCACGGCGTGGCGGCCACGCGCGAGGGCGCAAGACTGGTGCTGGGCCGGAGGGCCGCGCTCGAGTCTGAGGAAGGACCCCGGCTTGAGTTCAGCGTCCAGCACGAGCCCGGCAGCCGCACCTGGCTGCCCGAACTCTCGTTAGGAGTCGAAAGCCGGGTGCTCAGAAGGGAAGACCCGAGGGAAGGCCCCGGGACGGGGCCCGGCGGAGATTGGATGCGCCGCGGCACGCCGAGCGGCGGAGCACCACCGCGCCGCGGCACACCGAGCGGGGTGTCAAGCACCGGAGCGCAAGAGACCGAAGCGTTCTTCGACCTAGAGGCCCTGTCGCTTCCCCTGGTGCTCAGGAACCTGAGTTCGGGCGACACAATAAGCCCGTTCGGAATGAAGGGGTCCAAAAAGATCCAGGACCTCCTTGTCGACATGAAGGTCCCGCGCCGCGAAAGGCGAAACCTGGCCGCGCTCTGCGACAGCAGCGGAATGCTTTGGCTGGTAGGCGTCAGACGGGGCTCTGCGGCGCCGGTCAAGGCCGACACAAGGCTCGTCTTGGCCGTCAGGATGTTCACGGCCCCGTAACCGACTTACCGGTAGGAGCTGCCCAAAGGGCAGGGTTAAGCAAGTGAGATTCGAGGACCCGGCGCGCGACAGTAACGCGCCCGACAACCGACCCCGCGACAG
>JAFGJU010000108.1 GCA_016928935.1 Candidatus Eiseniibacteriota bacterium
ACGGTGTAAAATCGGATTTTGCACGCCGCGTTGCGAACTGCAATTCATGTCCCTGGCGGCAGGGCGGACACCGAGAACCGTTGTCGCGCCGACCGACCACTAACTCCTTCACCGAGCTACAATTATCGTGTTGTGGCTCGCGCGCGGTTGATGGCATGCTATCTGCTACACGCATCAGCGTTCAACTATGTCCAGCTGAAACACTTGCGTTCGGAGAGGTAGTCGGGTGTCATGCAGACCCAAATAATGGACAGACCGCCCGCGGGACCCGGGATGCACGAGCCGGCCGTCGTCGAACCCGTCGCGGCCCAGCATCCGGGTCACAAGACTGCAGTCCTGACCCATGGCGGAGTACTCGTCTGCCTGGACTTGCGCAGCGTGGTGGGGTGCGTGCAGGTCGAGAAGTTGACCAGACTGCCGGGTTCGCACGGGAGGATAGAAGGCGTCTTCCTATTCAGGGGCAGACCCGTTCCGCTCGTCTCTGTCGGACGCGAGCCGCGCGCGCCCAGACATCATAACCGCCAGCCTGAAGAGCACGCACTCGTTGTCTCAATGCAGGGCAGAGAGTTTGCCGTGAGAGTTGACGCCGTTCCGAAGATACTCGAGAGCCCTCTGCCGTACGGAATCTACGCCGACGCGCCGTGCGTGATGCGCGCGAAGCACGTCGAAAGATTCCTTGCCCTGTGCGTCCTCTCCGGCAGCGAGGCCATAGATTGTTCGAGAGTTCCAGACTGCCGCCGCGCAGGCTGAGGAGGGTGAAATGCAAGAGGCACTGCGAAAGAAACTCATCTTGCTGGTGTTCCTGCCGGCACTGATCGCGAGCGCGTTGCTCGTAGCCGCGCTGTGCCTGTCTTTGGCGTGGGCCCCGTTTTCTCTGTGGGTCGCGGCCTCGGGCATGATCTCGGCTCTCGCAGTGGCCGCGGTGTTGGCGGTTGTAGTGGGGCTGGCGTGCGCGATCGTGGGCATAGTCCAAAGCGTGAACCTCGTGAGTCGCGGAACGAAGACGCTGCTCAAGACGACGGAGACGGGGCGCGTGCCCGAACGAGAGGTGCCGACGGCCCTCTCGGAGGACGTCGAGTTCAACGTGCTGGCGAGGCGAATCGAACAGTTGTCCAGAGGGGGCAAGGAGGCGCCGGAGGCCTCCAGAAAGATTGCGCAGATGGAGGACGAGCTCCGGAAGATTTCGAAGACTCTGGAGGAAGTCTCCGCCGGCTCACCATACGTTCCTCTGCCGGAAAAGGAAGGCCTGACCGGCAGCGTGGCGTCCCTGCTCAACAAGATACTGCCGGAGTCGGCGGAGCTTCGGAGGGCGACTGGGGAGAAGGTCAGGAACATGGAAGCCGAGCTGCGCGAGACCAGCGAGGCCGGCCAGGAGCTGGCCGCCGTAGCCGAGCGGACGTTCCTGGAGTCAACCGACGCTCTGGTGGCGGCCCGGGAGGCGAACAAGCTCGCGGTAGAGGCGGAGCAAAGACTTCAGTCTGTGGCCGCGCAAGGCGAATCGACACTCAGAATGAGGTCGCAGAAGGAGGGAGTCCGAGAGGCGGTCACCAGGCTCATCGAGGCGGTGGCCCACGGCATTGAGGAACTCACCAACGGCCTGTTGAAGGCGAGCTCTCTCTCCCGGAGCTCCGAAAGGATAGCAAACAGGGCCTCGGTCCTGGCGTTGAACATCTCGGTGGAGTCGGCCCGGGCATCTCTTCCGGGGATGAACGTGCTGGCAGACGAGATCACTAAGCTGGCGGACTTCGCCAGGGCGTGCAGCGACGAAAGCGAGTCAGTCGTAAAGGAAATAGAAGCAAAGGTGGATTCGGTAATACGCAGCATGCACATGGCTCAGGAGGAGGTCAGGCACAAGACCCGTCTCCTGGGCTTCGGCCCTCAGGCCGAGGAACCGCAGGGTCGCGACCCGAGAGTCGAGCTGGACAGGATGACGAAGAGACTCTGTGACTCAGTTGGGAGGCTTCTGACAAGGGTCCAGGAGCTCTCGAAACTCACCGAAAAGGCCTCAAGCGACGCCGAGCGAATGAGCCGGAAGGCAGCCGCGGCGTACGACCGGGTGAGGCTGGTCGCCGGAGGCGAAGCGTTCAAGAGTCCGTCCGCACAAGCCGAGTCTCGCGAGATACAAACTCTTTCAGACGAGGATCTTCTGATTGAGGGCCCTGCAGGGGGCAACACGGAAGGAGAGTGAGCGTGACGGAGACTTATGAGGCTGCCCTGAATCAGAAAGAACCTGTGTCGGCCGACGCGGCTGGCCGGGTGGCGTCCTTCCTGGTGCTGGAGACCAGGGGAGAGCTGTACGCGGTGCGGTGGACACTGGTTAGAGAGGCCGGAATAGTGCTGCCCCAGGACGTGTGCGATTCGGCCGGGCGGCCCGAGGTTCGGCGAAGAGGCGAGAGCTTTCCTCTTTACCACCTCTGGGAGCTCGTGGGTCAGGAGAAACCCACGGAGGCGCGCGAAGAAATGGCGGCCGTGTACCTGGAGGAGAACGGTAACCGTATGGTGCTCGTGCCCGAGAGGATTCTCTGGAAACAGGACGGAGACCTGCGTCCGCTGCCGCAGTGGCTCGAACGGGCGCCGGTTGTGGCCGGAGTGATATCGCTCCCCAGCGGAGTCGCCGTCGTGGTGGTAGAGCCGTTTGACGTGAAGGAACACGAATGTCTTTAGAGCCGCGAGTTGAGCGCAAGAGAGTCCTCGTTGCCGACGACGACCCGAGGGTGGTCGAGCTTCTGCGGATAACGCTGGCCAACAGCGGGTACGACGTCCTGTCCGCCCAGGACGGACGCGAGGCGCTGGAAGTGGCAGGCAGGCAGAAGCCGGACCTTGTGATACTGGACGTGAAAATGCCGAAGGCCAGCGGGCTGGAGGTGTGCGAGTCGCTGAAGGGAAAGGGCGGCGAGCACTGCCCGCCGGTGATACTCATCTCGGGCCAGGCCGACCCGGCGGCCAGACTGCGGGGCCTCACCAGCGGTGCGGACGATTTTCTGACGAAGCCCTTCTCGCCCCAGGAGCTCCTGGTGAAGATGGACAAAATCTTCAAGGGGTTCGAGGACAGCAAGCACCTGTCCGACGTGAGTGTGGAGTTCGAGCGTGAGATCAAGCGGGGCGAGGAGCAGCTGGAGAAGGTCAACAACGAGCTCAAGAGACTCCTCTACAGCAAGGACACGCTCATAGGCTTGAGCCAGCAGCTCAACAGCAGTCTCAGGCTGGAGACGCTCCTGGACACCTTCCTGCTGAGTGTGGTCGGACAGCTGCGCGTCGAAAGCGCATGTTTCCTCCTGGTGCAGGGATGGGATTCGAGAACGCTCGTCTACTGCGCCTCCAAGGGCGTGAAGCGCGAGCTCGTGAAGAACATAGAGATCTCGTTCGACAGCCCTCTGGGGTCGGTGCTGTCGTCGGCAGACACGCCTCTCGGCGTGGACGAGCTTGCGGACTCTCCGGGTGTGTCCGAGCAGGTGCAACAGATAGCGGCGGCCGGATTCATGCTGTGTTGCCCGATCGTGGTCAAGTCCCGCTTGATAGGCCTTCTGCTGTTGGGCGAGCGGTTGCACGGCAACGGGTTCACTCAACTGGACATGGAGATGCTGGCGAGTCTCTGCAGCTCCGCGGGCATCGCGATCGAGAACGCCCGCTTGTACAACGAGCTCCGGGAGACCTACCTCGCGACCATCAAGGCCTTTGTGAACACAATTGAGGCAAAGGACCCGTACACCCGCGGTCACACTGAGCGCGTGGCCGAGTACGCGACGTCCATCGCTGAAGGCATGGGATTGTCGCCGGAAGAAGTGGAAACCGTGCGGTTTGGGGCGATCCTGCACGACATTGGGAAACTGGGCGTGTACGAACAGATCCTTTGGAAGCCGACCGAGCTGGACGAAGAGGAATGGAAGATCGTGAAAAGTCACCCGGAGATGGGCGCCTCCATCCTGAGCGGCATCAGGTTCCTTGAGAAGGCCATAGACATAGTGAGACATCATCACGAGCGTCTGGACGGCAAGGGCTACCCTGACTCTTTGCAGGGCGACGCGCTTTCTCTGAACGCCAGGATCGTCTGTGTTGCGGACAGTTTCGATGCCATGACGAGCGACAGGCCGTACCGTGACGCTCTCAACGTGAAAGAGGCCCTCTCGCAGATGGAGAAGAAGTCTGGAACGCAGTTCGACCGGAGAGTGGTCGAGACCTTCAGGAAGCTCATCATGGAAGGAACCATCAACATCGGCTGACCGTTTTCGTCCCCCCGCCTGTTCCCACCGTACCCGCCGCCGTGAACCAGGTTCACTGCCGCGCCCGACTACAGGAGTCGCCCGCCGGACGTGGGCCCGCGGCGCAAGCCCGCGGCAGCGACGTCCGCCGCGAATCGGTTGAACGGCAATCTATTGCTGGACGTACCCTGGAGATGCGGCCGAACGATTGTCCGCGGCCGGCCGGGCACGGAACTTGCCTTCGTGCGTTGTCCGTCAACGGGGCCGGGCTCCCGGCAGGGTGGATAGCTGTGGATGTGGTTGGGTAGTGCCTCTGGAAAAGGGAAAGTTCCGGCCCCGCCAGGACATTCCTGCTCGGTTCACGAGCGCGGGCGTCGTCGCGCCGCTCCGGCCTCCCCGTCCAAAAACATGTTGACCTTCCCCGCTTGGGCCTGTAGTGTTTGATACTTCGGAACAAGGAAATCCATTCCCCCTCTGGTTGCAACTTCAATGTTTGTAGAACGTTGTGGCTGGGACAAGCGTTCATGGGGAGCAAACCCGAAGACAGGTACTCCATGCTCCGGCAGGCCGGGCTGGTTACGCTCATACCCTTCCTGCTTCTGGTTTCTCCTTTCGTAGGCTACTTTCTCGGCCGCTTTCTGGACAAAAAGCTCCACACCTCGTTCTTGTGGATAGTCTTCCTGGGGTTGGGGTTCGTCGCCGGAGCGAGAGAGGTCTACAAGATAATCGTCAGAATCAGCAAGGAGACCTGACCCGTTGCGCGGTCAGCCTGTCGGGGAAGCGCACGGGTCCGCCGGAGCTCGAACAGTGGGAGCCGAGCACGTATTCAGGATTGTGAAGACCACCGCGGTAGTGGCCGCAGTGGTCGCGCTTTTCTGCGCCACCTACTTTTCTGCTGCCGCGGGCGCGGGCCTTCTCGCCGGCGCCGCGTGGGGTTGCCTGAACCTCCTGGCCACTGGTCGGGTCGTCAGGACACTGGTGGCCCCGGAGAGACCGGGCAGGCTCAGGGTGCTGTGGCTTTCGTTCGTCAAGTTCCCGCTTCTGTACGGGGCGGGCTTCCTGCTTCTCCGCGCCGGGGTGTTTCCGCCCGAGAGTCTGGTGTCGGGGTTCTCCCTGGTCCTGGTGACAATAGTCCTCAAGGCGCTGGGCGCAAGCGCGGCGGGAAGCCTCGACTCCCGCGGTGCGGCGCGCGGCGGAGCCGGCGGACCGAGAAACAGCGCGGGCGGGGCCGTTGGCGGCGCCCCCGCGAGAGGGCCGCTCACGAGCCGGAGGTAGCGTGCACCTTCTTCTGAACGTCTTTCCTGTCGTAATGACGGTTGCGGAACGGGCCGGGGCGGAAGGCCCGCCCGAGGTCCCCAACATAGTCACAATTTTGTACGACCAGTTCAGCTCTTATGGGTTCGCGCAGTTCCTCCACCATTGGGAGAACGTCTTCTTCTCCGTCCTCATAGCAATCCTCCTGGGCGTGGTATCGTACGTTGCCTCCAGGAGACCCGCGGTGATACCTCGGGGGCTCCAGAATTTCATGGAGTGGGTGGTGGAAGGGTTGAACAGCTTCGTCTGCGGCATTCTGGGCAGAGAGGGCAGCCGGTACGTGCCGTTTCTGGGCACGCTCTTCATCTACATCCTGTGCATGAACCTGTTCGGGCTGATTCCCGGGATGAAGTCACCCTCCTCCAGCATTGACACCACGGCTGCGCTGGCAATAACGGTTTTCGCGTACGTGCAATACACTGGTGTACGGAGGCTCGGGATACTGGGATACCTGGACCATTTTGCAGGCAACCCGCGCGACGTAATCGGCATCTTGCTGGTTCCGCTGATGTTCCCGTTGCACATAATAAGCGAGCTGGCCAAGCCGCTCAGCCTTTCCCTTCGACTTTTCGGGAACATCCTGGGCGAGGACGTGTTGATAGCCGTGTTCGTGGGGCTGGGAGTGACCATGGTCGCCTTTTTGCACCTGCCGGTCGGGATTCCCCTCCACTTTCCGTTCGTTTTTCTGGCGATGCTGACGAGCGTGGTTCAGGCGCTTGTGTTCGCTTCTTTGAGCACAATATACTTCTTGATGATGCTTCCGCACGAGGAACACTAACAGAGGAGGTTCGAGCATGCCGTTCCAGAGTGCACTCGGTTTTGCGGTTCCGCTCGCGGTCGCGATCGCGGCCCTCGGCTCCGCCATCGGCTTGGGAAGGATGGGGGCGGCCGCAATGGAGGCCATCGGCAGGCAGCCGGAGGCGGCGTCGAAAATCCAGCTCGCAATGATCATCGGCTTTGCGTTCGTGGAAGCTCTGACTATCTACGCCCTGGTCACGATGTTCATTCTTCAGGGCAAGATCAGCTGACGTTCGATTCGGTCAGGCGGGGCCGTGAGTGGCGGTAAGCGCTGCCGGAATGCGACCGGCCGTCCGCGCCTCCGGCCTTAGGTTGCGGCCTCAACAAGACGGGTCAGTCCGTCCGAAGGCGTGTATGGAGCTCGACTACGGTCAGATCGTTGCTCAGATAATCGGGTTTCTGGTGGTGCTGTGGATAATGAACAGATTCGCCTGGAAGCCCTTCCTCAAGATACTGGACGACAGAAAAGCCAGGATTCAGACGGACCTGGCCGACGCCGAGGGCAAGCGCGCGGGCGCGGAGAAGCTGGAACAGCAGTACCAGGAGAAGCTCCGCGAGATAGACGCTGAGGCTCGCGCCCGCATCCAGGCGGCGGTGAAGAACGCCGAGAAGATCGCCGCGGAAATAAAAGACGAGGCCAGGCAGGACGTGAAGGGGATCCTGGACAGGGCCAGGGACGAGATTGAACGCGACAAGGCGGAGGCGCTGGTGGCGCTCAGGAACGACGTCGTCAGCATGGCTCTCAGGGCCTCGGAAAAGGTCCTCAAGGAGAACCTGGACGAGACCAGGCACAGGAAGGCCATCGCCGACTTCGTCAAGAACATGGAAAGCATAGATGAGCAACCTTAGCGTCCCAAGAAAGTACGCATCCGCGCTCTTCCAGCTCGCGTGGGAGGGCGGCGTCGCGTCAGGCGTCCGGGGAGACCTGGAAGGCGTGGCGGGACTGCTGCGCGAATCGCCCCAACTGGCGTCCTTCCTGGAGTCGCCGGACATCTCTCAGAGCGAGAAGGCGCGGGTCCTGGAGCGGGCCCTCGCGGGCAGGGTCGAAGAAGCGGTGATTCCGTTCTTGCTCCTTCTCCTGAAGCGCCGGAGGATCGGGCTCCTGCCCGAGATCCTGGCGGAGTTCGAGAGGCTGGACGAGGAAAAACGCGGCGTCCAGCGGGCGGAGGTGGTGACCGCCGTCCCGCTCAGCAGC
>JAFGJU010000109.1 GCA_016928935.1 Candidatus Eiseniibacteriota bacterium
ACCTCCAGGACGAGCCGGTAGGTGCCGTCCTTGAGCGTGGAAATGTCTATGCTGAGCTCTTCCGAGGTGGACTGGCGCTCCACCTGCCTTTCGACGCTGCTCAAGACGTAGTGCTGGCCCGGTGTGAACAGAGAGCCCACGAATTCCCAGAAGAGACTCCCCTTCTTCTTGTGGGGCACGATGGAGTACTTGGTCGTGAAACTGTGCTTCCCGTCGGGGCCGCGGGCCAGGTTGTAGACTTCGTAGTAAACCCGCAGCGGCTCCGGCGTGACGTAGACCCCGGAGGGATTGGCCAGTATGCCCTCCGGCTTGCTTATGCCCGGAGGCCTGCGCCCGGCGGGAAGCACGTACGCCAGCTCTATCTCGCTCACGTCCGGCCTGGTCTTGCCCAGGTCGGGCACAGTCACTCTCTCTTTGGTGAGGCCGACGGTACCCGAAACCGTGTCCCTCACCGCCACCGCCACGATGTACTCGTCGGGCGGGAGCGTGAAGTTGAGGTCCGTGACCAGTACGGCGCCGGTCCCGTCACTGGCGAAACGCCCCGACACTTGGAGCGCGGTGCTCACACGAAGGACGCTGTTCCACAGCGTGTCGAACACGGCGAACTCGACCGGCACCAGCCTCCAGTCCCCCTTCATCACTTTCTCGAGGGGCACACCGATGTAGAATTCTTCCCTCACCCCGGCGCCTCTCATGAACCCCGCGGACGCGAAGAAGTTCTGGTAAGCTTCGGCGTTGTAGTCGTGCGAGTAGGAGGTCGGCCCATAGTACAGCCGCTCGTCTAAGGCCGACGCGAACTTGCTGAACGCCATGTAGGTGTAGTTCCCGCTCAACGTGTAGTCCACGAAGGTGACGCTGAAGGGGCCCATCTCGTCGGCGTAGGACCATATCAGCGCCGGCAACCCGACGTTGTCGCGGTCCGACAGGGCGATCGTGTACTCTTTCGACTGCGGCATGCCGTACCGCACGAGCACCTGACCCCTGCCGCTCAGCCAACCGGGGATCCGCACCTTGTCGTCTGTGTACAGGGCGTGAGCCAGGCCGACTCTGTACCAGTGCTCCAGAACGCGCTCGTTGAGCTCTGTCGTGGGTGTCGGGTCCAGTTCCTTCCAGAAGTTCCGCGTGAAGCGCGCCTTGGGCGCCTCGTCGAGGCGCCTCAATCGCCTCTTCTGGGCCGGCGTCAACAGGGGAGTGATGTCGTTGTACGGCGCCAGACCCACCGAGTCGGAGAGTGAGAAGAACGTTTCCCACAGCCCCAGCTCGGCCTCGTACTCGCCCCGCACGTGACGGGCAATGGCCGCCAGCATGACCGCGTCCCTGTCGGTCGGCCTCCTGGCCAGAAGTTGCGAGCTGACGAGCTGAACGCTGTCCTTGTCCTCCTTCTCAAGGTAGGCCAGAGCCAGCAGTCTCAACGCGTCGGTGTTCGAGGAGTCGAGCTGCGCCGCGCGCGACAGCTCCGATATCATGCGGGCCAGATCTCTTAAGTTGTGATGCCTCTTCCAGTCGCGCTCAGTCACAAGGCCGAGCATATAGTGGGCGTTCGCGTCGGCCTCGTTCATGCCCAGAAGGTCCTCGTACTGATCCTCGGCGTAATCGAAGAAGCCCTGCTCAAAGTAGAGCGACGCGAGCTCGCGCTTGAGGTCGGCCCTGCCGGGGTTGCGGGCGATGAGCTTTTTCAGGGCGTCGGAGGCCAGCCGCCGGCCCTCGATGGTCCCGGTGGCCCTGGCGCACCTTGCGTAGAGAAGGCAGCCTTCGGGCCAGAACGGATAGTGAACCTGGACGGGGCGTATCTGCTTGAGCGCCTCGTCGTACTTCTTCTGCTCGTAGAGCCCCTTGGCCCTCTCGTACCTGACCATCTCCCTGAGCCCGGGAGCGTTCGCGGCGCAACCCGCGAGGCAGGCGACAATCAGAGAGGGGAGCAGGGCTGCACACAATCGGGCGAGAAAATCCACGTCAGGCATACCTTCGCGTCGGCGATGCCTTGGCCGTGCACGGTCAGAACTGCGCGTTGCGCCGGGTAGCCGCACTGCTAGCGTTTTGTCCTTCCGAACTCGACGGGATACGAAAACCACGCGTCTACCGCTTCTCCACCCAGGGTGGCAGGAAGAAATCTAAGGCCCCTGGCGGCCTCCAGCGCCGACTGCCGGCAGGCCTCGTCGGTCAGGCCGGAAACCACCTCTGCCTGGTCAACCCTGCCCTCAGCCGTGACGTGCACTCTTACCACGACCGTGCCCCTGATACCTTTTCTCTTGGCCGAGGCAGGGTACTCCGGCCACATCATTATCACGGGCACGGGCGGCTCGTACCGCCCAACGCCCCTGAGCCCCTCTTCGCTCTCTCCCCCGGCGCCGCGCCCCGCTCCGACGGCCGCTCCCGCACCCTCCCTGGCGACGGCCCCTTCCTCGGAAACCTCGACCGGAAGGAGGTTCAAAGTGTCCGAGTATACGACCTGGATTTCCCTGCTCTCGTCGGGCACCACAGTCGGTTGTTCCTCCGCGGCCAGCGAGTAGTTCCCCGCCAGAAAGGCCTCGGAGGCTATGTCCATTACGGTGAGCACGGCCGTCTCGCTGGGCATTTCCGGCTCCGGTCTGGCAGGCCGTTTCCCTAGTTCGAGCAGACTCGAGGGCAGAGCCAGCATCAGGGACAGATGGACGAGGACGGAAACCACCACGAAGCGGGCCAACGGCTCGGCTTCCGGCCGGAACGGAGACCTCAATCGAACCCCCCGCCTGAGAGGAACCCAGCAGAGACAGCGTCAGGCCCATTATGTTGCAGCAGTCCGGGTGTGTCAAGAAACGGCGCTCGGGCCCACGACCGTCAGTGCCGTCCGATACCGCCGGCCCGGTGCAGTCCTTTCGGCTCTCGGCCGGACAGCGCCGGTGCAGCCGGTACGAACGAGCGACGCGCGACACTGGAGTCACAAAAGAAAACCGGCCTTCGAGCCCGTGCCGAAGGTCGGCCTCAACAGTCGGACGCTGCGCCGCGGCGTCCCGCAGACTGCCCGCTCAGGGGCTCGGGGACATCGCCGAGAAGATCGTAATCGCGCGCATGCCGCAGACTGAGCGCTCAGGGCCCGGGCCTTCGAGCCCTCGGGGTCCCTAGCCCCTTGCCCTCACGCGCGTGCGCCTGTCCAACCCGTAGCGCCTTATCTTGTTCTTGAGTCCCTTTCTGCTCAGCCCCAGGTAGTCCGCAGCTCTGCTCTTGTTCCAGGCGAACTTCTCCAGAGCGCCGACTATCGTCCTCTTCTCAAATACCTCTACCGCGTCCTTGAGCTCCGTCTCGGAGCTCTCCGAATACATGCCGGTCGCGCCGGAAATCTCGTCGGGCAGGAGCTCGGGCGTGACGGCCTGGCCCTCGTCCGCCAGAATGACGGCCCGTTTTATGACCTTCTCCAGCTCGCGCACGTTGCCCGGCCAGTCGAAGTTCATCATCTTGGCCATCGCCGCCTTCGAGATGCCCGTCACGCCGCGCTTCGTCTCCTGATTGAACTTCTCCAGATAGTAGTTGCAGAGGAGCGGGATGTCTCCCTTTCTGTCCCTCAGCGGCGGAATCCAGATCACGATGTCGTTCAGCCGGTAGTAGAGGTCCTTCAGGAACTTCCCGTCTTCTACGTCTTTCTTGAGGTCGTGGCTGGTGGTGGCGCAGATGATCTTCACGTCGAGGGTCATGTAGCTCGTGGACCCGACAGGCCTGATCTCGCCCGAATCGAGAAGATGGAGAAGCCGCCGCTGGAGCGACACGCCCGCTCTTCCTATCTCGTCCAGGAAGATGGTCCCGCCGTTGGCCTCCTGCAGGAGACCCTTTCTGTCCTTGTTCGCGCCCGTGAAGGCGCCCCTCATGTACCCGAACAGCTCGCTTTCCAGCAAGCTCTCCGGTATCGCGGCGCAGTCCACGGTCACGAACGGCTTGTCCTTCCTCGGGCTGCTGAGATGAATGGCCCTGGCTATGAGCTTCTTGCCCGTACCGGTCTCTCCCTGGAGAAGCACGGTGGAGAGATTGTCGCTCACCTTGCCTATGAGCCTCACTATTTCGAGCATCTCTCTGTCCTGAGTGATGATGTCCTCGAAGGCCACGCGCTCTTCGAGCTTTTTCCTCAGGCGCAGGTTCTCTTCGGTCGTGTCCTTGAGCTTCATCTCCGTAATCAGAGCTCCCAGCTTTATCGAGAGTCCCACGCAGATGTTCAGCTCCGACTGCAGGAACGCGCCGGCGGGGTTCGCTTTCAGCCTGTCGACGTAAAGCACGCCCCTACCGCTGTCGGCCCACTTGAACGGAACGGCAATGAAACAACCCACGTCCCTGCCCAGGCCGACGTCCGAGCCTTCCTCCATGGAGGAAGGCAGGTGGAGAGAGATGTAAGGCTCATTTCTGGTCTGTATCCCCTCGGAAGAGAACAGCAGCGATGTTATCCGGGGCACCGTGCCAGCCGGGATCCTTCTGGCTCTCGCGAAATCCTGGGGATTCTTCGACTTGTCGGAAGAGGCCAGCAAAGCTCCGTCGGCCCCCACCGACTGGACGATTACCCCCAGCATCTCGTACAGCTTCTCGTTGAAGTCGAGCGAAAGCTGGGCTATCTCCTCCAGCCTCTCACAAAGCTGGAACTGGCTGAGCTGCGTGATGGAAGTCTTCACCAGCTTCTCTTCCATCTCCCTCTGCAGCGCGGCGACGGCCTTGAGAGCCTCCTCCTCGTTCTCGCGCGTGAAGATGTCGCGCGCCCTGGCCAGATGGCCCTGAGCCGCGTCTATGACGCCCCGCGCCGAATCGATGCGGGCAAACTCCAAGTGGCACATTCCCACCCAGTAGCCGGCTCCCAGCGACAGGAAGAGGTCTCTGGCCTCGTCCACGCGCGTGCCCGCGTCGGCCAGAACGGCGGCGTTCCCAGACGAGACGAGAAACTCCGCGCTGTCCAGAAGCAGCCGCGCGAGGTTGTATTTTTCCCCGATGCCCTTGAGCATCTCGGCGCCGGTCCTGAACCCCGCCGCCGCATCACCGGCCGCGCCCAGAGCGGCGTGAGCGAGGCCCATCAAGCGCCACGACGTCGCCTCTTCGAACTTGTCGCCGATGCTCCTCGCGACAGCGTTCGCGCTCTTTATGAGCGCCAGCGCCTTCTGGGTTTCGCCCCTCTTGAGGGCCAGCTCCGCGCGCATACGATTCAGCTCGCAGTTCAGGTCCTCGCCGGCCTCGACCTTGTTTGCCAGACTCCACGCTGTCTCGTAGTGGTGGTCGGCGGCGGCCAAGTCGCCCCTGTCGAACGCCACCGCTCCGAGGAACTCGTGCACGAGGATTTCCTCTCTGACGTGGTGGTGAAGGACGAGAGACTCTCGGGCCTCTTCGAGGCTCGCCTGGGCGGCCGTCCACTGCCTCATCAGCCTGTGCACGTTCCCGAGCCCGATGAGAGCCCTGACGGCCCTCAGGGGGTCGTTGACTTCACGGCTGATCTGCAGGCACTGTTCGAAACTCTCTATGGCCAACTTCCAGTTGCCGAGTTTCGTGTGCACGACGCCGAGGTTCTGAAGCTGCTGGGCCCTTCCGTGGTATTCTCCCTCGACCGCCTGCAGGTTAAGTGCGACCTGGAGGTATTCGATGGCCCGCGGCCAGTCACAGGAGTTCTTGAACACTAGGCCCAGGTTGTTGTATGAGAGAGCGAGGTCGCGGATGTCTCCGGCCTTCTTGAACAGGTCCAGCGCCCTCAGGAAACACTGTTTTCCGTCCTCGGCGCGGCCGGTCCGCAGGAAGACGTGCCCGAACAGGTTCTCGACGAAACCTTTTTCCTTGTAGTCCGTGGAATCAGCCAGCAGCTCTTTCGCGTTCTCCGCGCAATGGAGCGCGGCTTCGAGACGACCCCTCGCGATGGCGAGCTTGCCCTTCTCTATCTGAATCCTGGCCCTCTCGACCGTGTCTGAGAGGCCCTCGGCGATTTCCTCCGCTTCCTCAATGTAACCCTCTATCTCGTCAATGCGGCCCAACCGTTCAAGGCAGTAACAGACCTTGCGAAGAATCGGGACCCGGTCCTCGGGGGAATTGCCGTCGGGAAGGAGTTCCAGAGCGCGGGTGAAATAGTCTACGGCGGACTCGTAGCTCGCAGCGCCTACGCACACGTCGCCAAGTCTCGCCAGTTCGCGGGCGCCTGACTTGGTCACTCTCAGGTTGCCGTCAGACGGTTCGCTGTGCTGTTCTCGCATGAGGCCAGGGCCCCTACTCAATGCTGCTTGCGTCCGGGAGAACGCTACAGAACGAACGGAAACAGGCGTGTCGCTTTCAGGACAAGCCACATCAACCGCACGTCCTCCCGGTGTCTGCTGAAGACCTGTTCTTCCCTAGAAGCCGCGTACTCTTCTGTCCAGACGACGACACTCCGCTCATCACCGACACCGAACGTGGCCCCGCCAAAAACGTCCGCACCGCCAGTCGGGCTGTTTATGGCGATATCGTCGGGGTCACCACCCTCCTCACCGCCCCGGTCGGATGTGCCAGAGTCGCCGCCTGTGCCCGGCAGAATCACTTTGGACTCGACGGAAGGTACACTGAAAGGAAGAAACAGGGTCAACAAGCACGCAAACGCGACCAGAAGAATGCCAGTCCTACGCCGCATCATGTTTGCTCCCTCCTTCCCTTTTTCCTTCCAACCCCTCATGTCCCAAAGTCCGTACAACTACTGATACGGAAAAGATGGGCAGGCAGTTACACCAACCCAAGTCATTGCATTGCATCAACCATGCCATCATCGACCAACTCGCGTCTTGATAACTCCAGTCCGTTCAATGAGTTATACTATCCGTTATCGAGCCCGGGCCGTGCCGATCCCAAACGGGTCCTGTCATAGGTGCCGCGGTCACCAAAAGGCTCAGGTGGGGCTTCCAAGTCGTTTTTCGCGAACGGGCTGCAATGGATACCAAGTAACCGCCCCTCGGCACCCGGGTGCCAGTCCGGGCCCACAAGTATCCGCGTCAACCCAATAACAGCATATGCCTGTCGGCGTCTGTTGTCAAGAAGTTTAGATCGTTCAACCAGCTCACAGTCCGTGAGTTGCCGGCTGGGCCGGAGAGCGCTCGCCCACGTGGGGCCGCCGTTTGCGGCGGGGCCGTGGGATATGGTATAATTATTGTGTTGGTGCCGCAGGCAGTGCTCGTATGCACAGCGCTGGGAAGTAGGGGGTACCGTTCTCAACTTGGCTGCGCAACAATGCTCAACGGAGGTCCCTCGGCGCGTTCCATGAAAAAGCACACCCTCACATTCAGGGCCCTGCTGGAGGGCGTCCTGCCCGTTCACAGACTCTCACCCGCCGAGCAGAGAGACATAGCTCTCGCCCTTACGCGCGGGGACGACTCGGAGCTGGAGGAGCTGGCCACTCGAAGCATCGAGAGGCTCCAGGCCCTGGGCTACCTGAAGTTCCTGGGCGAGGCCGTGGAGGGAGAGGAGAAGGTGCTGAGGTACCGTAACCTCCTCTCCTCCGAGTACATCACCATCAGGCTGCAGTCGAGGCCGGTCAGCCAGGGCGTTCTCCTGCTGAAGCTACCGCTCCAGGGAGCCCGGGTCCGGGCCACGATGGACCAGGTCAAGGGACTCTTGTCCCTGGACGAGAGGATTCTGACCAGCGACGACCGTCTCTTGACGGGTGTCAACGACGTGCTCAAGTTCATCCTGGACACCGCCAAAGAAGTCACGGCCTGTGACGGCGTAGCGTTCTGTTTGTCCAGGGAATCCCAGGACAAACTGAGGTATCTGGAGCCGGTGACCCAGGGCCTCGAGCCGGCACCGGCGTACGTCGAGGAATGGGTCATCGACAAGGGCCACCTCGTCTACGTGGTGGACGTCGCGGCTGCGCCGCCGGAGGCCAGGATAGCGGGAGAGCCGTTCCAGTCCGTGGCCGCGATGCGGGTGGGGGGAGAGGGCCACCCGCTCAAGGGAGCCATCCTCGCGTGCAGCGCGAAGAAGGACTTCTTCACGGAACAGAAGCTGGTCCTGCTGAGCCTGCTGGCGGACACGTGCACGGCCCTTCTTGCCCGGACTGAGAGGCTCGGCAGACTGGTGTTCGTGGACTCGCTGACACAAGTCTACAACCGCTCCTACTTCGACGTTCAGCTGGGAAACGAGATTGCCAGGGCCGCCAGAGAGAAAAAATGCATGGCACTCTGCATCGTGGACATAGACAACTTCAAGACCTTCAATTCCCGCTTCGGCTACGAGGGTGGAAATCAGGTCCTCAAGGAGGTCGCCCGCATACTGAGGACCGACATAAGGCCGTTCGACTCCGTGGCCAGATGGGGCGGCGAGGAGTTCGCGGTGCTGCTCACCGCGCCGGTGACAGAGACGCAGGCCGTTGCGATCTGCGAGCGACTGAGGACCGCCATAGAGGCAATGTCCCTCCAGATAAGGGACCTGTCTGGGAATCAGTCCGGCGTCCAGATAACGGTCAGCATAGGCGGCGCCGTCTACCCGGACGACGCGGAGAACGCCGGAGAGCTCTGGCGGAAAGCGAACGAGTCGCTGCTGGAGGCCAAGCGGCCGCCCAAGAACAAGACGCTTTTCTGGGCCGAGCTGGGGCTCAAGAACCGGCGGCTACTGGGGGAGGGGGCGTAGGAGCTCACCCGGCGGCCTTCTCGAACACGAGACTCCCGTCCCTGGCGTCCACCCGCACGCTGTCTCCTTCCTTGAAGTCACCCTTGAGGAGCCTCGTCGCGAGCACGTTCCCCACCCTCTTCTGGATGACCCGCTTGAGGGGTCTCGCTCCGAACACCGGGTCAAACCCTTCCTTCGCGATGAGTTGCCTGGCGGCGTCCGACAGAGTGATGTCGATCCTTTTCTCCGCGAGCTGTCTGGAGAAGTAGGACGTCTGAAGCTCGACTATCTTCTCGATCATCTTCATGTCGAGACTCTTGAAGAAGATTATGTCGTCAATCCTGTTCAGGAACTCCGGCTTGAACTGGACGCGCAGCGCCTCGTCGACGCCGCGGCGCATCGCCTCGGGGTCCTTGACCGCCTGTATGATCTGGCTGCCGACGTTGGACGTCATGATTATGAGGGTGTTCCTGAAATCGACTGTCCTTCCGTGCCCGTCGGTCAGCCGACCGTCGTCCAGGATCTGGAGCAGGATGTTGAAGACGTCTGGGTGCGCCTTCTCCAGCTCGTCGAACAGTATCACGCAGTAAGGCCGCCGCCTCACGGCCTCGGTCAGGTATCCGCCCTCCTCGTATCCGACGTAACCTGGGGGAGCTCCGATGAGCCTGGCCACAGAATGCTTCTCCATGAACTCGGACATATCCACCCTGACCATTGCACGCTCGTCGTCGAACAGGAACTCGGCCAGTGCCCTGGCGAGCTCGGTCTTGCCCACGCCGGTCGGCCCCATGAAGACGAACGAACCGATCGGTCGGTTCCGGTCCTGAAGCCCGGCGCGCGCCCGCCTGACCGCGTCAGACACGGCCTGCACGGCCTCGTCCTGCCCCACGACCCTCCGCGAGAGCCGCTCTTCCATCTTGAGCAGCTTCTCCATCTCCCCTTCCATCAGGCGCGTCACGGGAATGCCGGTCCACTTGGACACGACCTCGCTCACGTCCTCCTCGTCCACTTCCTCCTTCAGCATCCTGGCTTCTTTCTGGAGCGCCGCCAGGTCCGCCGTCTCCTTGTCCAACTCCTTCTGAAGCGCTCCCAGCACGCCGTAGCGGAGCTCCGCCACTTTGCCGTAGTCCCCGCTCCGCTCGGCCTCCTGCTCGGCCAGGTGCGTCGACTCAATCTTCTCACGAATAGTCCGTATCTTGGATATGTGCTCCTTCTCTTTCCGCCAGTGGGCCTTCATGCGGCCGCTCTTCTGTCTCAGCTCGGCCAGCTCCTCCTCCACCCTGGCCGCCCTCTGCTTGGAGGTCTTCTCGGTCTCCTTCCTCAGAGCCTGCTTCTCTATTTCGAGCTGCATGACTCTGCGCTCGATCTCGTCTATCTCCGTAGGCATGCTCTCTATCTCTATTCGCAGCCTTGAGGCGGCCTCGTCGACCAGGTCTACCGCCTTATCCGGGAGAAACCTGTCCGAGATGTACCTGTTCGACAGCACCGCCGCTGCCACGAGGGCGCTGTCCCGAATCTTGACGCCGTGATGGACCTCGTAGCGCTCCTTGAGGCCGCGCAGGATGGCTATCGTGTCCTCGACCGACGGCTCCGCCACGATTATGGGCTGGAACCTCCTCTCCAGCGCCGCATCCTTCTCTATGTGCTTCCTGTATTCGTTGAGCGTGGTCGCGCCCACACAATGCAGCTCGCCGCGGGCCAGCGCGGGCTTGAGCATGTTGGACGCGTCGATGGCCCCTTCCGCGGCGCCCGCGCCCACGAGAGTGTGGAGCTCGTCGATGAAGAGCACTATCTCTCCTTCCGACGCCGTTATCTCCTTGAGCAGGGCCTTCAGCCGGTCCTCGAACTCTCCGCGGAACTTGGTGCCGGCCACGAGGGCCCCCAGGTCCAGAGCCACCAGCCTTCTGTTGCGCAGGCCGTCCGGCACGTCGCCCCTGACTATCCTCTGGGCCAGCCCTTCGACTATGGCAGTCTTTCCCACTCCTGGCTCGCCGATCAGCACGGGATTGTTCTTCGTGCGCCGCGAGAGGACCTGAACGACTCTCCGTATCTCGTCGTCGCGGCCGATGACCGGGTCGAGCTTACCCTTCCTGGCCAGGTCGGTGAGGTCGCGCGAATAGCGCTCCAGAGCCTGGTACTGCTCTTCCGGGGTCTGGCTCGTCACTCGGGCGCCGCCGCGCACCTCAGCCAGAGCCCTGTACAGGTTTTCCCTGCTCGCCCCGGACTTCTTGAGAATGGCGGAGGACGCGTCCTTGTTGGCCTCGTCCGAGAGGGCCAGAAGCAGGTGCTCCGTGCTCACGTACTCGTCGTTCATGCGCTCCGCTTCCGCGAAGGCGCCGTCCAGGACGCTCTTGAGCTGGGCCGACATGTACGTTTGGCCGGTCGCGCCGTAGACCCTGGGTATCGCCTGTATCGCGGCCTCGGTCTCCCGCTGGATGCTGGCCGAGTCTACGCCCAGCTTGGCCACTACCGAGGGCACGACGCTCTCCTTCTGTGTGAGCAGGGCCCACAGAAGATGCACTGGGAGTATTTCCTGGTGGCTGCGTTCCTGGGCGAGCTTCTGAGAGGCTTCCAACCCCTCGGCCGCTTTCAGAGTGAGCTTATCCAGACGCACGACTTGACCCTCCTCAGACCGCCCGCGCGCCGTGAAGCGCAAGGTGAAGTATGCGGGCGGCCGCGGCCTCCGTCGCGTCGACGCGGCGCTCGCGGGCTTCTCTCAAGAATTTGTTCGTCGCGCGCTTCGCGCCGCCTGCCTGCCGAACCCCCACGGGCGCTATTTTGCGTCCAGGAGCCTTATCTCCTCTATCCTGACGCCGCGGTCGATCTTGTCGACCACGTCCATACCCTCCACGACGCGGCCGAACACTGTGTACCGTCCGTCGAGGTGAGGCTGGGGGGAGTGGGTGATGAAGAACTGGCTTCCGCCGGTGTCCTTGCCCGACAGGGCCATGCCCACCGTTCCCGCCGAGTAGCGCTCCATGTTTATCTCGCATCTTATCGAATGCCCCGGCCCCCCCCATCCGTCTCCCCGCGGGCAGCCGTCCTGTATCACGAAATTGGGCACCACCCTGTGGAACGTGAGGCCGTTGTAATAGCCCCGCTCCACGAGCCTCACGAAATTACGCACTGTGTTGGGCGCGGCGCGGCCCAAGAGCTGTATCACGATTTCACCCTTGTCCGTCGCCAACGTCGCTCGCCCCGTGTAGGAGTCGGTGGCCGCGTCGTAGTCGGCCGGCACGTCGGTCGGGGGCCTGAAGGCGGCCTGGCTCAGGGCCCAAAGGCTGTCGGCCACGCGTCTGCCCCACAGCTCATTGAAGGCTTCGTACGCCGTCCTTCTGAGCCTGAGGTCGCCGTCGTACAGGGCCTCTCTGTACGCTTCGAGAGCGCCCACGGCCCTGAGTCTGGTCAGCGCCTCCACGGCCGCTATTCTCACGTCCGGCTCCGGCACGTTCTTCCACTTCTCGTACGTGTCCAGCAGGGTCACGGAGGCCCGGGGCTCCCCCGCCTCGCCGAGGGCCTCGCACGCGCAGGCCACCACGACGAAGTCCGAGTCGGAGCACGCCTGCTGCAGGAACGATAGTGCGTCTCTCCCCCTCAACTTCCCCGCTCCCACGACGGCGGCGGCGCGGGCCCGCACGTCCGTGTCCGTCCTGAACGCGGCCTCGAGCATCCCCAGGGCGCCGTCCACTTTGGCCTCACCCAAAGCCTCGTACAGGGAGGCCCTGACGAACCACTCGTCTCTCCTGAGAAGCTGGTCCATTAGGGTCTGGACGGCCTGCTTGTTGGAAAGGATGAGTGCCCTGATCGCCTCCGCTCTGACGAGCGGCGAGCTGTCGAAGGTCAGCCGGGTAATGAAATCGGCGGCGTCGCCGGAGGCCAGCCTGCCGAGGGCTGAACAGGCAGCCGCTCTCACTTGGAAAGACCTGTCGTCCAACATCGCCGCGAGATGCGGGACTCCGACGGAAGCGGGAAACGCCCCGAGGGACCTGGCCGCGTTGACGCGCACGTGCCAGTCGTCGTCGGTCGTGAGCCTGTCCAGGACTGCCGCGGCGTCGTCCGACGGTATCTTCCCGAGCGCTCTGGCGGCGTAGCTCCTGGCCAACCAGCTCCTGTCTCCGGCCAGCTTGGTGAGGACCCTCAACGACCTGGCATGCGGGATGTTCTCCAGAGCGTAAGCGACGTGCCATCGCGTCTCCTCGTCCCTCGAGCCTGCGGCCTTCCACAGGGCGGGCAGGGCCGTGCTGTCTCCCACGAAGGCCAGGGAAAGGGCTGCCCGCGACGCCAGGTCCTCCTGGTGCGAGCCCAGGATGCGGATGAGCGGCCTCACCGCGTCGCGGCTGCGGGTCTTTCCCAGAGCCTCCACCGCGGCCGACTTCACCGCGCCGGAACGGTCCGCGGCCAGAGTCGTCAGATGGGCCGCAGCGGACACGGAGTACATCTGCCCCAGAGCGAAGGCGGCGTTCGCCCGCACTTCGTCCGACGGGTCCCCGATGAGACCGCCCAGGGCCGGCACCGAAGTCGAGTCCTGGAGCCTGCCCAGGGCCAGGGCGGCCCTCGCCCTGACTGTTGCGTCTTCGTCGGACAGGTACGCCGCCACGACCGACGCGTCTGCCCGCGCGTCCTCGAGAGCGGCTATCCGCCGGAGCTTTTCCACGCCGCCGTCGGCGTCGGATTCAAGGGCCTGCTGACCCGACGCACTCGATAAGAGGAGAAAGGAAAGGACGGCGGCGCCGAGACAGAAGGCCGTCCCGAAGCGCACTCGCGCCCACATAGTCGCTGCCATGCCCAATGTGCACCACCTCGTGTGTCCGTCCGCCTGCTGGGACGCCTGCACCTGCCGGGCCCGGACGAGAAGCCCATGCGCGGGCCCGACCGTCCTGCCGGGCTCGTCGCGGAGTCTATTCCACCTTGACTACCTTGTCCAATCTGGTGATCTTACGGCCTTCCGTGTCCGTGGCGGTTACGACGTACACGTACAGTCCGTTGGCTACCCGATCCCCTTCGGCGTCCAACCCTTCCCAGACGACGCTGTTCTCGCCGACGAGGGCGCTTCCGGGGATCTCCACGAGCTTTCTGCCGGAGACAGTGAAGATCTCTATGACTACTCTGGCCGGCGTGCCGGTCAGTTCGTAGTTGAACGAAGTCACCCTGTCGAACGGACTCGGGAACACGAAGAGCCGGTTCATGGCAAACCCGGAGGTGACCACGACCGACACAGAACGCTCCACGTCCCCGACCGCGACGGCCAGGACGTGGTCTCCGTCTGCAAGAACCAGCTCCGAGCTGACCTGCCAGTTTCTGCCGGACGAGTCCGTCTGCTCGACGCTCGCGGAGGCCGTCGAGTCGCCGCCGTCCACCAGGAACTTGAGCTCGCCTTCGGACAGTACGACGGGGCTTGCGACCGCGGCGCGGACCACGAATCGCGGCGGCACCAGCGAACCGTCGCGGATGGCGCGGCCCTGGCCGTCGAAGAAGCTGACGTCCAGCGCGACACTGAGGTTGAACTGGCTCTCGCGGCCGTTCACGTCCGTGGCGTGAAGCTCAACGTCGTAAGTGCCGGCCCTGAGCACGCTCGGATAGTAGAGCGAGAACCGCCTGCTCGCTCCCTGGACGGTGTCGGCGGTGGCGGTGACCTGGTACGAGGACGGAGGCACCGTTCCGTTGCCGTCCGGCCCGGTCTCCTCTATCCAGATTGAACTGCCGTCCACGGCCACCTCGTCGTTCATGAGCGCCTGGATGCGCACCGAATCGTCCTCGGACGCGGCATAGACGCGGGCCCCGTGCGAAACCGTCGAACCGTCCACCGTGACGGCGAACTGCGGCGGCAGCGCGTCCATCCTGAGGCCCGGGTCTCCGAGCAGGCAGTAGGTCTTGACAGTGAACTTGTTCGTGTAGTCTCCTGCCAGGTACCTGACCTCCGCCGAGCCCACGATCTCTCCCAGAAGCCATCTGGCTCCTCGTTTTCCCCTGAGGTCGGAAGTCGGAGGCGAACCGAAGAACGCGTCGAAAAGCGCCACGTTCATGTCTCCGTAGACGCTGAGAGGCAGAAGCTCGAAGGCGTCGCTGGCATAAACGGCAACGGCGCCCCTGTCCGGCAGCAGGAGCAGCTTCTCTCCGAGGCAGTCACCCACGAGGCCGTCCTCTTCGTTCTCTTCCTCGAAGTCGCTGAAGTGGCACGAGAAGGCGGTCCAGAACGCCGGCTTGCCGTAATTGTTGAGTGAGCTCACGTCGCTCAGGCCGTACACACGCATGTTGTCCACGATGACGTACTCGTGTGACACCAGGTAACGGTTCGCGTGGCCCTGGTAGTTGACGAATAGGCTGCCCTGGGAGAACCGGGACAGAAATGCAGGCGTGACGTTCTGCCGGGTGTACTGCTGCATGTCGGCCAGCGGAACACAGTTCTTGGGCGTCGAGGGAACCGTGTCCAGGTAGGCCGAAAGGAAGAGCGTGTCCGCCTGGAAGCCGGGGGCAGCCGGGCTCTGGAGCACGATGTCTCGTGCGGCCAGCGAAATGGTCCTGAAGACCCTCTCGCTCCAGCTGTAGCACTCGTTCACCCAGTCACTGCTGGAGTAGGCGTCGTCTGAGAAAAACACGCCGCTTCCCCTGAACGCGTCCTGGGCGGAGAAGCTCTCGTAGGCCAGTATCTTCTGGATGAACGCCGAGAGCTCGGCCGAGCTCCCGGCGGGTATTCTCCCCACGTACATGTCGGGGTAGTCGTCGGTCCCCCCGTCCAGCGCGCTCACGTACCAGTGGTCGCTTCCGACCAGCTCCGGCCCGGTCGGGCCGGACACGGGACTGAGGATCTCGTATGTCGGGACGAAGTCGGGCGAGCTGTACCGCAAAACGTCCTTGTAGTCCTTGGTGGCGTCTCCGACCAGTACAAGGAAGAGCGGGGTTCCCCACTCTGCGAAGCCGTATTTCATGTACCTCTTTATCGCGGATGCCGAGCGCCTGCCGCCGTTGAACTCATCGAACACGTCGGTCAAAGCGGCAACCTCCACGCCGTGTCCCTGGCTCGTCCTCCTGGAAACGAGCGGAGACAGCGCGGAGGCGAAGTCGTCATAGGTGACCAGGAAGTAGTCCTTACCTGCCCCCGAGGTCCTGAGCGACGACGGAGAGTCGAGCGTCACGGAAACGGCCGAGGGAACTGCGGAGGCGGCCAGGGCTTCGTAGCGCCTGGGCGAGAGGCCGACCGAATCCCTGAACACTAGCTGATAGCCGGAGCCCTGCGGAGTGACCTGCGAGGGGTCCACTGTCAGGCGGACGGGGTTCAGGGAGTCGGTGACGTCAAACAGCATTATGTCGGCTGACGGAAAGTCGGCCACGGTAAACTGCACCTCTCCCGACGCTCCCGCGCTGTTGAAACTGAGCCTTCCCTGCGACGCAACAAACCTCTTGTAGTAACTCACCTCGAACCAGTCCAGGTACGCCCCGCTGCCGGACAGGAAGCTGCCCGACACCTGGTGCTCGCCGTGGTAGCGGAATAGACTCTGGCCGGTGGACAGCATCGTGTCCGGGACCGCGAAACCCGTGTCGAGAATGGCTTCGGCCTGCGCGCTCGGGTACGTCGGTCCGAAGCTCTCCCGGTAGAAGAGCGTGTCCCTCAGGCCGCGGCTGTTGACGAGCACAATCGTGACGTAGTGCAGCATGGGCCTGTAGCCGTGGTAGCGTGCCCTGATGCGCCAGTCCTTCGTCGAGTCTGGGGCGAACACTCTGAACGGAAGCGCCGGCTCCGTGCTGGGAGGCCAGTCCGACGTCCAAAGGTAGTAGTCCGCGTCCTCTTTGGTCGCGAACTCCAGGAACAGTGAGTCCCTCTCCACCTTTTCGACGTGAAGAAACGACCCGGGCTCCACGGGTACGACGCCCTCCCGCCAGGAATCTCTCTGGGCCATGCCCAGTCCGTCCGAGGCACCCACGGTCAGCCAGTAGACGTTCTCGTAGCTGTAGCGCTGCTCCGTCAAGTCGCCGGGGAAACGGTCGCGGAGTGACAACCCGTAGAAAACGAAGTAATCGGACCCGTCGAAGAGGCCGTCGGAGTCCGCGTCGACGACGTGGACTGGCACTTCGACCTGTCTGAAGGGCGACGGGTCGCCTTCCAGGTAGTGCTTCTCGAACAGCCGGACCTGCCCTATCGGGTAAGACGACCCCAGACCTGGGACGCCGGAGTGGTTCACCCTGCAAACGCCGGAGGAACGAACCGGAATCTTGTACTCGCTGACTGCCTGCGTGACGGGAAGCGGCGTCTCACCCGCTCCGGACACAGGCTTTCTCCGCCAGTGCTTCGACTGCTCGTAGTTGATTATCAGTCCCTGGTAGAGGCCCTCGGCGTTCAGCTCGAACGACGGCACCGGCTCCGTCTGGGCGGCTTTCCGAGCCGTCTCGCCGTCGGCCTCAGGTACAAAGTCCACCCTCACGACAAGAGCCCTGGAGTACACCACCTGCCGGCTGCCGGCGTCGTACCGGACCGGGAACAGGAACACGGGTGCGACACTCTGATGCCGAAGGGTGGAGGGCTCGCTGATCCTCGCCGCGTCGACTGGAAAAGCCGAGCGGCCGGAGTAGAAGCCTTCGTCCATGGCAAACTCGACCGCCGGCGTGGGCGACTCTCCGTCCCGAATGAATGCCCTGGGCGCGGGAACGGGCACAAGTCCCGGCATAATGGCGGTCTCGTTCGAGATTACCCGGAGGCGGGCCGTCCTGCCGAAAGGAACCCCGAGGAGGGCGGAAGTGTACGGAAGCTGGGGCAGCCCCTCTTCTTGGGTGGTCAAAAAATCACGGAATTGAACGGAGTGGAACACCCTGCCGCCCAGCTCGACGGGCGCAGCCACCAGTGTGTCTATCTCGACCCTCAGGGTCACGCCTGTGTCGTCGCTCTCGAGGACCTCGATCCCCGACCCGAGCCGGGCCTCCAGCGGTCGCGCCACAAGCGCGATCCCGGCCAAGAGCGCCACGAGTGCGATGCGACCCCTCAACGAGGTACTCAACGCGGCCTCCTACAATGTTCCGGGCCTGAGCCGACCGTCCGCACGCGGGCAGCCACAACGGGGCTTACCCCCTCCCAGGGAACCAGGTTCCAGGCCGCCCGATGCCGCGTGTATGCGGCCCCGCGGTAGGCCGTCACTGCAAGGCCGGGAGCACGACCGCTCGCAGGGCTTCCTCGTTGACGGCTATGCTCGCCTTTGACCGAAGGTCCTCGATCAGGGCCGCGAAGGCGACGTCGGCCTTCATGAAGCCCAGCCGCTCCACGATCATGGGGGTCGCCTCTTCGAGGTTGAGCAGCCTGGGGTCCTGCCTCGCCAGCAGCTTTGCCACCTTCCAGCGCCTGCTATCCAGGATCGGGCCGGCGGTTGAGCCGATCGGCGTCTCCCACAGTGCCTCGAACAGCGCCACTGCTTTGTCCTTTGTGATGAAGCCGGTGGTGTCGAAGCCGGTTTCGCTGCCCGAGTAGATGGAGAAATCCACAGCCACGGACTCGAAATCTCTCCCCTCCTCCAGTTGCTTGGCCGCCCGGCGGGCCACGTTCACGGAGTCGAAGGTCATGACGGCCAGGTTGATTACCGGCGCCGTCATGAAGGCGTCCCTGTTGGCTTCGTAGTGCTCTTCCACTTCCTCCCGTGTGATAGTCACCGTGTCCTGTATTGCCACGAACAACTGACTCAGAATGAGCTCCTCGCGCTTCTTCCGAACCAGGTTGCGGAAGAAGGGCTTGTCGCGCAGACCGAGCTTGTTGAACTCGAGCTCATACACCTTCTCTCTGCCGAGGTCCTCGATTGTCAGCACAATATCGTCTGTGTTGCCCCCGACCGGCCGAACGAACGGAGGCCTCCTGTCGACCTGCTCCGCAAACTCCCCCAGGGTTAGCTCGCCGCCCAAGAG
>JAFGJU010000002.1 GCA_016928935.1 Candidatus Eiseniibacteriota bacterium
CGCCGCAGAATCGACCCTCCCGTTGGTCGTACGCGGTCTTCAAGGTCCCAGCGGGTCTGGTCAAGTCGAACAGGCTGGACGTGACTGTCCGAAGGGGCCGGTGCTCAGGCGGGCAAGAAAAGAGCTATGGGTCCTACCATTACTGGTTCCTGCAGTGAGGCGTGGCCGGGACGGCGCAACACGATGAGTCCCGTGCGGTGAGGCGTGGCCGGGGTCGTGGAACACGGCGAACGCCGCGGACCTGTCGAAGGTCCATGCGGCCGGGGGCCCTGCGGACAGACGGCACGGGGACGTGCCCGTGCGGTGCGGCGGACGGACTGACGGCGCCTGAGGACTCCTATCTCTCTCTCCACGAGCAGACTCTGTAGGTCTGGAACTCCGTCAGCTTCGAGATTGTGGCGCTGGAATAGAGGATGTCGGCGTTTCCCGACACGCTGCCCGAACTGGAAATGTCCCCCTGGGTCATCACGCCGCCGTAGATGTGTATCCCGGCGCCGCCTCCGGTGAATTCCACGTTGGCCAGGCATATGATCAGTCCGTACCACGTGAACTGACCGGAGATCGTCATGTCGCCTTCCACCAGCAGTATTCCGCCTCCGCTGTTCGCCCCGGACAGGTGGAGCTCGCCGTTTCTTATGCAGACGATCTTGTAGTCATCCGCTGTCCCCCAGCTGCTGGTGTTGGGGTTCATCTGCGTCCCGTTGTAGCTTATGTCCGCCATCGCTTCGTAGATGTCGAACACCGCCGCGAGGTCTATGTCCACTGTCGCGGGCACTATGCTGGGTGCGGTGCCCTCGCCCTGGATGTTGTTCCAGCCCTGCGGCGTGTTGCAGTCCACGGCGCTAGTCCCCTGCGTGGGCACCACGCCCGGCAGAGGGGTCGAGCCCGTGACTATTGTCCCTGTGACGGGGTCGTAGTCGTTTCCGTCTATGAGGAAGGAAGTGCCCTTGCACTCCAGGGTGCCTTCGGTGTAGACGGACCCGGGCACTGTCGGACCCGGCAGCCTGAGCGCCTCCACCTCCACGGTCTTGGTCGCGTTGCTCTGCCTGCCGTTGCAGGTGACTATCAACACGGGATGGCCGTGCGCCGTGTTCATGACCGGCCTGGTGGCCAGGTTGTTGTCGTGGTCGCCGAAGAGCACGACGCGCTGGACCCCTCCCACGTCCATCTGCCTGTACCTTACCTTCACCCACGGGTAGCCGAGAGGATCCTGCAAGCTGATTTGCGAGGAGTAGATCTCCGGATAGGCCTCACCGGCCTCGTCCACTTGCCCGTTTCCGTCGTTGTCCAGCCCGTCATACTGGGTCGCGGCGTGTTCGGGGTCCGACGTGGAAGCGGTGCCCGACTGGACGACGTAACGGCCCCAGCCCGGCGTCGGCGGAGTCGTCGTCTCGCCTATGTAGGAGGGCGACGCCGGAGCCGACATCCTCGACAGAGCCTCGGCCACTCCGGCCTCGGCAATATACAGCGACTGGGAGTCCCTCAGATTGTTCCCGGAGATCTGCTTTTCCGTCTTCGTCACTCCGACGAAGATCGCGGCCATGGACGACAGTACCAGCAGCACCAGGAGGGCTATCACCAGGGCGTTTCCCCGCTCGCCCGCGCAGCAGCGCACCACGGGACCGCCGGAAAAGGCCGAACCTGTGCTTGAACGTCGCGTCATTTCTTTCCACCTTCCTTGTGCCAGCGCCTGCTTCTAAGGCAGCAGCAAGAATACGTAAGGGTTCAGGTACACCACGATCTCGCCCGAGGTGTCCGTGACCGCGGTTCCCACAACGATGTCGTACAGAGGATCCTCCCAGGGCGAGTAGCCCGGGCACTCCAGCTTGGCCACCGCCACGGCGTTCACGACGCCGCCGGTTTCCGCGTCGGCCCAGCTCTCGTCGGCCGGGACTATTTCAGAAGCCGTCGCGGCGCCGGCGTCACAGAACCACACCTGCACGGACTTCCTCGAGTTGCCCGCCACTATGTCCAGGTCGTCGTTACCGTAGTCTATCGGACCCAGGGCCACGCAGAGCACAGGCCCGTCCGCCGACGCGTAGTCAGCGCCGCTGAGCAGGACCCCGTCGCTCAGCCAAAGCTGGACCTCGCCCTTCGTGTTGTTCGTCTGGAGGCCGGACACGATGTCCGCCAGGCCGTCCTCGTTGAGGTCACCGGCGACCAGGGAGGTCACTTTGCCCCTGGCCGTGAGAGTGAAGGACTTGACGAACTTGCCCCTGCATGACGTTTGGTTTACGAACACGTCCAACTTGCCTTCCCTGTCGTTGGTGTTGGTCTTGGTTCCGGCCGCTATGTCCATGGCCCCGTCGTTGTTCAGGTCGAAGATGGCGACCGCGTTCACCTCTCCTGCAGCCGTGTACACGTCGGAAGTCGCGGAGTGGCTGAAGCCGCCGGCGCCGTCGCCGAACCAGACTTCCACCTGCCCGACCAGGCTGGCCTTCTTGGTTCCCACTACGCAATCCATGTTGTCGTCGTTGTTCAGGTATCCCAGCGCCACGGCCAGAGCCTCTCCGGTCGTGTTGTCCCTGAAGCTGCTGTTCGGCACTATCGGGTACGTGGCAGTCCCCACGACCCCCGCGGTGCCGCCGGTGGCCTGGTTAAGCCACACCTCGAACGCTCCGGTGCCCACGTCGGTCTTGACTGCCGAGACGACGTCCTTGTGCTTGGTCTCCGAGAGGTCCAGGTCCAGGTTACCGCACGCCAGAGCAAGCAGGTCGTAGTTGGACCGGCCGGTGTACGAAGGCGCCATGCTGAAGAGCAGGTCCCCGGTGTACAGACCGGGGTAACCGTTCCACCACACGCCCAGGTTGTTGGTGCCGCCGGCCTTAGTCCCGAGGATTATGTCCGCGTCGTGCACGTAGTCGATCGTGGTGTTCGAGCCCTCGGCCGAGTCCTGCTCGTGAAGGTCGGCCAAAGTGAGCGACAGAACTCGCTCGGTGGGGATTCGGATCGGCGGCTGATAGGGCGGCAGACCAGTACCCGTTCCGGTGCCGGTCCCCGTGCCCGTCCCGGTGCCGGTCCCCGTGCCAGTCGCGGTCCCGGTGCCGGTCCCCGTGCCAGTCGAGATGGCGCTGCCGTACGCCAGTGAACCGTAAGTGGCAATGAACGGCACGTTCCGCGGGAGCACTCTGGAAGTGAGAGTGACTCTCGGGTAGTGGCCGGTGTGTGGGTCGGCCTGGCCGGTGCTGGAGATTATCCTGATCCTGACGGACGCGAGCCTCAGCTCGACTCCGGTCCCGGCGGGCTTGCCCAGTTCGGCGTCCGCCACGGTCCTCCCGTAGGCCGCGTCGTACGGGTCCGTGCCGGCTCCGGACAACATCAGGTCATTGTCGTCCGAGTCAAGATACGTGAACAGCGGCACGTCGAAGCCCGTGGCCTCGTCCGTGTCCTGGGTGATGCCGTACGCGACTATCTCGCCCGCGCCTGAAACGGGGGTAGCGGCAGTGTCGGTGGCCGTGCTGGCGATTCTCCGTATCACCACGTCCCTGGGGTTGGGACTGGCTTGCACCATCGGGAGTGTCGTGTCCGGGTCAACGAAATACGTGACTACGTCCCCCAGCTCGACCGTCCCGTCCCTGTCCCTGTCCACCACGAACGTGATCCTGTAGTCCGACGCCACGAGCACCGGTACTGTGGAATCGGGGTCTATCCCGTAGCCGGCGGCGCGCAGCTCGCGCGATATGATGTCCATGGCCGCCCTGGCGTTCTGCTGTGCCTCGGCCAGGTCGAGGCCGATGGCCTCCGATTTCTGGCTGCGAGTGTAAAGCGAGTAGAGCGCACCCGCGACGAAGGCGAACACAAGCATGGCCACCATCATCTCCACGAGACTGAAGCCGCGGCGGCTTCCGGCCTTCGCGCGAGCTCGGCTCAGGGCGTTCACAAGACCCGACCGCCCGTCACGGGCTTCGCGCCTCGGGTCCCCGCGGGCGGCCTTGACGGTCGGACGTGCGAGTGTTGCCTTTTTCATTGTCCCTTCCTCTACGGTTTGGCTGTTCCAGCCGCTCCCATGTCGTGTCGGCGCGTGGGTTCGCGGACGCCTACTCGCTGCGCGTTTGGGTCATCTTGCTACGTAAGTCGTGAGAGTCACGCTCTCGCCGCCCCGATTAGTGGGCCAGCTCACGGAGACCGTGACCTGCTTCGTCCCGGGGTTGGGCACGCTGTCCCGCACTGCCCAGGTCCTCACGTACGTGCCCGCAGTGTCGGCGTACATCCCCGTGCTCATCACGGCGCTCGAGAACCCCGCCACCTGCAGCTCCTCCAGCTTTTCCTGCGCCCGGCCCAGAGCGGTCGAAAGGAGTTTGGCGTCGTTGACGTTCTTGGTGGCGAGTGGAAACAACCCCGCGACGGCCATCACGCCGATCCCGATGAACACGATCGCCATCAAGAGCTCCACAAGGCTGAAGCCCGCTCTGTCCTGCCTGAGTCGGACCAGAATGTTCGCTCGGCCGAGTTTCATAAAATTGTCTTACCTCACTGCCACCGCACCGGTGGATCGCACTACCGCCACGAGCCGCCAGAACCCTTTGGCGTTTGAGATGACGACCGTGCCGTTCGCGCTGGCGGTCCCGTTGGGATAGAAGACGAGAGAGTCTCCGGGGAAAGGTGTCAGGGGTCCGTTTGTCACTGTCAGCTCCGCTGGGATGCTCACGGGCCCGTGCACCATTTCCCCGGCATCTGCCAAGTTGTTGCCGTTGTCGTCGTCCAGGATCGTGTAGCTCTGTGTGCCCGAGTTGTAGCTGAACTTGTAGTTGTTGTGCTCAGTGGCGGCCTTCTGCCTTGCCAGTCTCAGGTTCACAGAGAGGTTGTTTGCGGCGCCGTCCACCTCGTGGGTGGCGAAGTAGCTCCTGAACGCCGGGAGTCCGAGGGCAATGAGGATCCCGAAGATCACGAGTGCCCCCATGATCTCCACCAGCGTCATGCCGCGGCAGCCGCTCACGTGGAGCCGCGGTCCTCGGACAGCTTCGTTCGAATCGTTACGGGCAATTGCCATGGATACGAACCTCCCACGCTCCATTGATGCAAAGCGTGTGCCACGAAACCCCGCCGCCTGCCAAATCGGCTTCGGCAACCCGTTCTTAATCCGCCGGTTAGAGTCTGGACGGAAATTACGGGGTGAAGGAGAGACCGGAGTGGCTCAGCCGCATTGCGTTACGCAACGCGGCTATCGGCCGGGCCACGACGACGACACGTACTGCTCGATGATTGCCTGCCCGAAGAACAGCACGAACACGCCTGCGGGAGCAAGGAAGCTGCCGAACGGTATGGCGGTCTTCCTGCTCATGCGGAAAGCGAGCATGAGGGCCACGCCTGTCAGGGCGCCGGCCAGCGAGGCCAGGAATATGACCAGGAGGATTCCTTTCCAGCCCAGAAACGCTCCCATCATCGCCACGAGCTTGAAATCCCCTGCACCCATGCCCTCTCTTCCGGTGGCCTTTACGTATATGAGAGCCGTCAGCACGAGGCTGCCGCCTCCGACGAGCACGCCGACCAGGCTTGAGACCCAACCCGGCTGCGTGAAGAAACTGCCGACAAGGCCCAGCAGCAGGAACGGCAGGTTTATCTCGTCGGGTATTATTTGAAATTCGAGGTCTATGAAGGCCACCACTACCATGGCGCAGGAGAAGGCGTAGTAGAGAAAGAGCTCGAACGAGACGCCGAACTTGAGGTAGCACGCCACGAACAGAAGGCCCCCCAGAAACTCGACCAGGGGGTAGCGCCAGTGTATGGGACTGCCGCAGCGCCTGCACCTGCCGCCCAGCACGATGAAGCTCACGAGCGGTATGTTGTCCCACGGCTCCAGCTGCGCTTGGCACTTCGGGCAGTGAGACGGAGGCCGAACGACAGAGATCTTCCGAGGCAGCCGGTAGATGCAGACGTTCAGAAAACTGCCGACCGCGAGGCCCAGAACGAAGAAGACAAGCCACATCATACTAGCCGGACAAGCTCAACCCTGCTCCGGCGGCGGGGGCGTGTCTCTCTCCTTCCGCAGCTGGGCCCTGAGCTTTTCCATCTTTTCCTCCGCCATTTCCTTTATGAACTTGTTGTCGGTGGCGCGCGCAATCTCGGACCACAGCTCGAGTGCAGTCTCCGAGTGGCCGGCCCTCTCGTGCACGAATGCCGCGAACCTGGACGTCATGTCGGGCGCGCCCGGAAGGCGCGACGACAGCGCAAAGTACCTGCCGGCGCTGTCGTAGTCGTGGAGTATGACATAGTAGATAAACCCGGTCTCGAAGGCAAGCAGCCAGTTGTCGGGGTTCGCCCTCATGCCCTTTCGCAGGAGCGCCAGGCCGTCGTCCGGCCTGCCGGCGTCCTGAGACAGGACGACGGCGCCGAACACGTAGGCGTGGATGAAGTTGGGGTCAAGCGTGGTGATGACGTCGAAGATGTGCCCGACCATGTCGTACTTCCTGTCGGTCAGGCGGTGATGCCCGTAGTACTGAATCGCCCTCAGCCACGCGACGTCGGCCAGAGTGGTGGTGTGCCCCAGCGCGCTCTGCTTCAAGAACTTGCCCGACGGGAAGTACATCAGCTCCTGGCCCCCCGGGGGCACAGGATCGCCGAACACGTGCCGTCTCAGGCACACGCCCCCCGTGAAAAGCGACGCCGCGACGAGGAGACACGCCGCCTGCCTCACACCCCGCCCCCTGAGCAGGCCCATCATTTGAAGTCCTTTCTGGAGAATATGACGGCGGAAAGGACGAGCACGCCCATCGTGTACAAGAGTCCGTACGCCGTGGCCGCGAGCATCCTCTCATCGGGTATGTCTCCGCCGTGCACGACGATGGCTCTGGCATTGAAGAGCTCCAGGTCTGGCATGACGTAGTACAGGAATTGACAGACCTGGCGCGCGAAGCTGGACTGGAGCCTGGCGGCGAACACCAGCATGTCGCTGCTGAAGTGTCCCACCACGTAGAAGGCGAACGTGAAAACGGCACTCATTCCCGTCGAGCTGAAGGACGAGAACAAGACCGCGATGGAAGTCATGACGAGGAGCTCTACGAACGTCAGGAAGCCGGCCTTGAGCACCGGGAGGTCCGGCCCTCTGCCAGACAGGAGCAGGACGACCTCGAGCGTTACGAGCATGACGACCACCAGCGCGGCCAGCGCGTCCGCCATTCCGAGGAACTTGCCCAGTATGAATTCGTGCCTGGCCACCGGCTTTGACAGGATGACGAGTATCGTCTTCCTGTCGATTTCCTTGTGGACGAGGCCGGCTCCCATGACGATTATGGCCAGGATGCCGAAGAAGGACAGAGCGGACAGTCCCACGTCCTTCGTGATCTTGACTCCTTCTCCCAGAGCCAGGGGGCTCAGTATTCTCGTGCTCACGAGAAGGACGAGCGAGAAGACCACGATCACGTAGAGAGCCTTGTCGCGAAGGGCCTCCCTGAATGTGTTCCTGGCAATCGCGAGTACTTTCACAGCCGGCTCCATTCTCGTCTAAAGACCCTTTTCTTCCGGCCCTCGCCCGGGAGTGTCCCGTCTGCACCGCTCGCGCGGGAAAGCGAGCTCCGGGTCACCTGCCTGACGAACACCGACTCCAGCGTCTCCTTGTGAGGCGTGACCGAGAGGATCCTGGCGCCGCTGGAAGCCAGAGTCCCCAGCACCAGCGTGGTCGCCAGTTCGTCCCGCAGTCTCAGCACGACCGCGTCACCCACGGTACGCCTTTCCTCCACGAACGGCTCCAACTGGACCGCGGCTTGCTCCGCCACGTCTCTGGCCACGATCTCCACGCTCCTGACCTCCTGCTGAACAAGCTCGCCTATCGGCCCGGACTTCTCGAGCACACCGTTGTTGATTATGCCCACTCTGTCGCACAGGAGCTCCACGTCCGCTATTATGTGCGAGCTGAAGAACACCGTCATGCCGTTCTCTCGGGCTCTGACGATGGAGTCC
Source organism: Candidatus Eiseniibacteriota bacterium (assembly GCA_016928935.1). Lineage (GTDB taxonomy): Bacteria > Eisenbacteria > RBG-16-71-46 > JAFGJU01 > JAFGJU01 > JAFGJU01. The sequence continues at coordinate 7,897 of JAFGJU010000002.1, forward strand.
CTGAATTCTTTCCTCCCGATAGGGTCCAGGCCGCTCATCGGCTCGTCCAGTATCAGGAGCCGGGGGTTATTCACCAGCGCCTGCGCCAGTCCCGCTCTCTGCAGCATTCCCTTCGAGAACTTCCGCATCTGCACGTCCTCGTGGTCTATGAGGCCGGAGACGAACAGCGACTCGGCCACACGTCTCTCCACCTCGCGCCTGCGGCGCAGCCCCGAAAGAGACGCACAGAGCCTCAAGAATTCGCCCAGCTTGAGGTAATCGTAGAAGCTGGGGTTCTCGGGCAGGAACCCCACCTGGGCTCTCGAGGCCGGACTGGCCGGACCAGTGCCGAAAATCTCTATGCTTCCGTAGGTCGGCCGGAGCAGTCCCAGCAGCAGCTTTATCGTGGTGGTCTTGCCCGCGCCGTTCGGCCCGAGGAAACCGAACACTTCCTTCTCGAACACCTCCAAGTTCAGGCCGCGAACGGCCCACTTCTTCCTGGCGGTGAAAGAGCTGGTAAAAACCTTTCCCAGGTTGACGGCCCTTACGACCACTCTTCGCTCAGCCTGCGGCTCCCGCACGGGCTCCGCGGCGTCGGGGAGGAGCGTGCCCGCCGAGGCTTCACGCGTCTCGGCGGCGGCGACCCTGTGTCCCAGAACCTCTTTCCTTACAGTGAGATGAGGCAGCATGATGATCCCCTACGGCGTTATACCCGAAGCACGATTGTGCAGTTTGCGCATCGTTCACACGTGGTATGAGCAATTAGCATGCCACGTAACCCCGCAGCCAGCTTGACATTCCCGATGAGAGCCGGCGGGCGTGGACGCGAGGCTCGGGAGATGTAGCGGGCCGCAGGGCGGACATTACCCGCCGGCCGCAAGAAAGCCACCACACCCAGGACGAGCCGTGCCCCCAAAACAAAAAGGGTGGCAGACCTTGCGGCCTGCCACCCTCCGGCCTCATCTGAGTCCTACGAGCCGCTCGAGAGCGTAATGATTAGGGCAGTCTTGCCGAAACCAGTGATCGTATAGCCGACGTTCACGCCGCCGTCAACGATCGGAACGTACCCGGTCTGGCCAGAGGTAGCAGCAGCACCGTCGACCGGCTCTGTTGCCGCCCTGGTGAACGGGTTCTCGAGCGCCGCGCCGTTAGGCAGCATCGGTACGATGTTCGCCACCGCGCCAGCGTACACGCCGTCGTTCTGGACCGCGAAGTCCTCGGCGGCGAGCTGAACGGTGTGGCAGTTGGACTTCGTGGAAGCCTCCTTCGCACGAGCCTGCATGGCGATGAAGTTCGGGATGGCTATCGCAGCCAGAATCCCTATGATCACCACCACGATCATCAGCTCGATCAGGGTGAAACCCTTCGAACCTCTCAACATTTCTACACGCACCTCCTTTCTTTCTAGTGTCTGTCCTGTGTCCGCTTGAGTTTTGAGCAACTAGTATGCCAAGCCCGGGCTGACGCGACCGGCGGCGTATCTCCTTGCGCAGTTGGGGATTGAACCGTAGGGTAGATTGCCATGCTTCTCCGCCGCAAAGATTCTGGCCGGCGATGGCTTGCGGTCTGCAACGACTCCATGCGTTCTGCAATATGCGTGAGGCGGCTTGTCATTTTGCAACGAGCTCTTCTTCCTCACACTTGTCCAGCCCGTACGCCTGCAGCTTGCGATAGAGTGTGGACGGGTTGATGCCGAGCAGCTCCGAGGCCTTCTTCTTCCCCCAGTTCGTGTACGTGAGGACTTTCAGTATGTATTCCTTCTCGAGCTCTTCCAGAGTCAGGTCGGGAGAGTCGATCACCAGGCTTCCCTTTCTGGCGTTCCTGTCCCTCACCTTCTCCGGCAAGTCCTCGGGAGTCAGCGTTCCGTTCTCGTCCAGGACGTAGGCCCGCTCTATGACGTTCTCCAGCTCTCTCACGTTGCCCGGCCAGTCGTACGCGCACAGGACGTCCATGCACTCTTTTGACACTGCCTTCGTCGCCCCTCCTCTGGACAGCTTCTTCAGGAAGTGGTCCGCCAGGAGTGGGATGTCGTCCCGTCGCTCCCTGAGCGGCGGCAGTCTGAGCGGAATCACGTTCAATCTATAGAACAGGTCCGCGCGGAAGCGGCCTTCGGCCACCATCTTCTCCAAGTCTGCGTTCGTGGCGGCTATCAGCCTGACGTCGATCTTTATCGGTTTGTTGCCGCCCACCGGAATGATCTCCCGCTCCTGCAGCGCCCTGAGCAGCTTCACCTGAGTGGCGGGGAGCATCTCGCTCACCTCGTCCAGGAAAAAGCTGCCGCCCTCGGCCACCTTGAGCAGGCCGTCCTGGTCTTTCACCGCACCAGTGAACGAGCCCCGCACGTGGCCGAACAGGTTGCTCTCCAGGAGATCCTTGGGAAGCGCCCCGCAGTTGATGGACACGAACGACCCGTTGGCGCGACCGCTCCTGTAATGGATCTCCTTGGCGATCAGCTCCTTTCCGGTGCCGCTCTCGCCGTATATGAGTATGGTGCTGTCCGTGTCGGCCACCTTGTCAATTGTCTTGAACACGTTGGCCATTTCCTCGCTCGAGCCGATGATCTCCTTGTTGTCGTGCGACTTCCGGAGCTGGCGCCTGAGGTAGACGTTCTGACTTTGCACCTTTCTCATCTCTATCGCGTTCCTCACGACGATCTTCACCTCGTCGTTGCTGGCGTGCTTTTCCAGGTACTGGAAGGCCCCCTTGTTCACGGCGGCAATGGCCGAGCTCTGGGACGCGAAGCCGGTCATTATGACCACCGGCATGCTCGGGTCCACCGCCTTGATCGCCTCGAGCAGTTGAAGGCCGGTCATGCCGGGCATCTTGATGTCCGTGATGACGACGGCGTAGCCGTCCTCCTTCACTTTCTCAATCGCCGAATGGCCGTCGTTGGCCGTCGAGACGTCATACCCTTCCTTTTTCAGCATGATGGAAAGGAACTGACACATCGCTTCGTCATCGTCCACCACCAGAATCTTTTCCTCTGCCATGTCTTTTACCTCAAGCTGCTACCTTCACCGGGTATGGTGTGTCTACTCTATCGGCAATGACGCCTGGGACATGAACGCCGACCTTCGTGCCCATGCCCAACCGGCTCTCTATGGAAAGCCTGCCGTCATGCCGCTCCACTACTCTCTGCGCGATGCTGAGCCCCAGGCCGGTGCCGGAACCCTTCGTCGAATAGAAGGGCTCCAGTATTCTGTGCATGGTCTCCTCCGGAATGCCCACTCCGTTGTCTTCGAACTCCACGACCACCGACGGCGTCCGCGCGGAGGTGCGCGAGTTGCCGTCTTCGCACCGGGTCCTTATGACCACGTCCCCCCCGCACTCCAGGGCCTGCAGCCCGTTGACCGCCAGGTTGACGAAAACCCGCTTCATCTGCTCCGGGTCCACCCTCACCCAGGTCTCCGCTTCGTGCGGCTGGTGCGTAATCGTCCTGCCCTCCGAGTGCGCGGGGTGCCGTTTGACGACTTCCAGCGTTTCTCTTATTAGTCCCTGGAGGTCCACCGCCTTCAGGTCCAGCGGCTTCGACCTCGCGTAGAACAGAAGCTCGTTCAGGAAGACCTCCAGTCTGTCAGTCTCCTTGACTATCAGTCCCATCAGTCTCCTGGCGTCTCCCCTGAGAGACGGCTCCTTCTTCAGGAGCTCGGCCGAGCCGACTATGGGGCTCACGCAATTGCGTATCTCGTGCGCTATGCCTGCTGAGAACGCGCCCAGAGCCGCCAGCGTCTCCTGCCGTTTCGCTTTCTCGTCCTGTCTCTTGGCCTCGGTCAAATCCTGGTACAGGGCAACCACGCCGACCCTGGCGCCGGAGTCCGTCACGATCAGGCTCGTGTTGACGCCCAGGGGCACGGTCCTGCCGTCCCTGGAGGTTATGGTCGTCTCTCCCCTGAACACGGACGTGCCTTGGGCGAGGCCCAGCGTGAATTGTTCCGCCAACCCCGCCATCCCGTGGCCGAGCGCCTCCTCGTAATGCCTGTTCTTGACGAGGCGCGGCTCCAACCCGAGTATTTGGGCGGCGGTCTTGTTGAAATGAACTATCCGCCCCTCGCTGTCTATGGACATGATGCCGCTTCCGATGCTCTCTAGAATCACGTCGGTCCCCAGCTGTATCCTTTCCAGCTCGAGCCTCGCGTCCTTGAGCTTCTCGTCCTTCTGTTCGGCTCTCCTGGCCAGGAACCCGCCCAAAATCCCCGCCGCCACAAACAACAGACCGGTGAAGAACACACTCACCAGCCCGTCGGACCGCGGCCCGGACCACGGAATGCGCGCACCCGTCCCCGACGACGACGAGAGCGCAACGTACGCACCCGAGCACACCAGCCCGGTCACGACCGCGCCCTTGAACGACGCGAACAGGCTCGCATACAGAATGAGCAGCGGATAGAGCAGCACGTACTGGCTCCGCGGCCCGCCGGTCGCCGCGACCAGCACCGTCACCAGCCCGGCGTCCACCAGGATCTGGAGGTAGACCTGGAACGGCCGGTTCACGCGCCGGGCCCAAAGCAGGAAGTACATGCCGGTGAGCGCGTAGGAGGCCAAGAGCACTGCGACGCCGGCCTCCCTGCCCGCGGCGGACAGGGCGTCGTTCGCCACCACTCCCAGTCCCACCGCGAGACTCAACACGACAGGACGGAGCGCGGTCAGCGTGAACAGCCGTCTCGCCTCGTCCCTCTGGTCCTGTCTCTGCATGGGGGAACTCATGACCCACGCTTCGCCCGGGTTATCCTGCGGACGCACACAACCTCCAGAGGCAATCAAAGAGGTACTGGTCGCACGCTAGCCCGCGACCACCGAAATGAGCTTGAACATGGGCAGGTACATGGCCACGACCATGCCGCCCACTATGACGCCCATCACGACGATCATCACGGGCTCTATGACAGAGGTGAGCGTCTCGACCGCGGTGTCGACCTCGTCGTCGTAGAAGTCGGCGATCTTCTTGAGCATCTCGTCCAGGGCGCCGGTCTCCTCGCCCACTGCTATCATCTGCACCACCATGGCCGGAAACACGTCGCACTGCTTGAGCGGAGTGGCCAGCGTCTCACCCTCCCGGATGCTGGCCCGGGTCTTCATCACGGATTCGCTGATGACCTTGTTCCCGGCCGTCCTGGCAGTGATGTCCAGGCCTGTTAGAATCGGCACGCCGCTCTTTATCAGGGTGCCCAGAGTCCTCGTGAACCTGGCGATGGCGGACTTTCGCAGGACCTGACCCAGGATCGGCATGCGCAGCTGCAGCTTGTCTATGACTCTCTTGCCGCCTTCAGTCTTGTAGTAGGCCTTGAACCCCAGCACAAGGCCGACGATACTTCCTCCGATGGCCCACCAGTAGCCCCTTATAATTCCGCTGAGAGTCATGACCATCTTGGTGGGAAGAGGCAGCTCGCCTCCGAAATCGGCGAACATCTTTGTGAAAGTGGGGATGATGAAAAGAAGCATGAACGTGGCGGCGCCCAGGGCCACGACCAGCACGACGGTAGGGTACATCATGGCGCTCTTCACCTTGCGTTTCAGGGCCTCCGACTTCTCTATGTAGGCGGCCAGCCTGAGCAGTATGTCGTCCAGGATACCGCCGGCCTCTCCGGACTCGACCATGTTGACGAACAGCTGGTCGAACACGCTGTTGTGCTTGCCCAGGGCCTCGGCCAGGGTGGAGCCGGTCTCGACGTCGTGCATGACGTCGGCGATGATTTTCCTGAAATGCGGCTTCTCTGTCTGCTTTGACAGGATCTCCAGGCACTGGACCAGAGGCAGGCCGGCGTTGATCATGGTGGCGAACTGCCTGGTGAAGATGGCCAGGTCCTTGGTGCTGACCTTCTTCCGGAGACCCAGGCTCAACTTGACTTCCTTGGGCTTCTCCTGGATGGAAGTGATGGCGATCTTCTTCCTCCTCAGGAAGTTCAACACCTCTTCCTGGGTGTCGAAGGTCACCTCACCCGTCTGCGGAGCCCCGCTGATTGTCTTTCCTCTCCAGACGAAGGTTGCCATAGGCATCAGTCCTTTCTAGGCGGCCAGAGCGTCGCTCTTGCCGAGCATCTGCTGCAGCTCCTTCACGTCCGAGCTGCGGCCCAGCGCCTCTTCGAGGGAGATCTGCCTCGTTACGTAGGCTCTGTGGAGGCCCTGGTTCATGGTCTGCATTCCGTATTTCTGCCCTGCCTGCATCAAGCTGTATATCTGGTGTATCTTGCCCTCCCGGACGACGGCCCGGACCGCGGGCGTGCATATCAACGTCTCGCACACGAGCACTCTGCCCACGCCCCTGGCCCTGGGTATCAACTGCTGTGTTACGACTCCCTCCAGGACGAACGCCAGCTGGGACATGACCTGCTCCTGCTGGTCGGACGGGAACACGTCCACTATTCTGTTCACGGACTCGAACGTCGAATTCGTGTGAAGGGTGGCCAGCACAAGGTGTCCGGTCTCGGCGATGGTCAGAGCCGCCGACATCGTCTCCAGGTCTCTCATCTCGCCGATCAGAATCACGTCCGGGTCCTGCCTCAGCACGTACTTGAGGGCGGAGCCGAACGAGCCCGTGTCCGAGTTGACCTCCCGCTGGTTGATGATGCACTTCTTGTGCTGGTGAATGAACTCTATGGGATCCTCGATGGTTATGATGTGACCGCTTCTCTCGTTGTTTATCTTGTTGATGAGCGCGGCCAGCGTCGTCGACTTTCCGCTTCCCGTCGGACCGGTCACGAGCAGGAGCCCCTTCTGCTTCGTGGTTATGTCCGCGATGACGGGCGGAATACCGAGGTCCTCGAAGGTGGGCACCGTGTACGGAATCTGGCGGATGGCGGCTGACACCACTCCTCTCTGCAGGAACACGTTGGCCCTGAACCTGCTCAGTCCCTGTATGCCGAACGAGAGGTCCAGCTCCCTGGACGACTCGAACCTCTTCTTCTGGTCCTCGGTGAGGATGCTGTAGGCCAGCTTGGCCGTCTCGTCGGGCGAAAGAATCGGATGCCCCGTGGCCACAATCCTGCCGTCAATCCTCAGCTGGGGAGGAACTCCGGCCGTTATGTGCAAGTCGGACGCCTTCTTGCGCGTCATCTCTTCGAGCAGTTCGCGTAGTGATGCCATTGTCCCCCCTACCCCTATTGGGCAGCAGTCTCCTTAAGTACCTCTTCGGCAGTCGTGAGGCCCTTCTTTAGCTTCATCAGGGCGTCCTCTCGGAGGGTCAGCATGCCCTCGGCGCGAGCCTGGTTCAGAATCTCGCTGGTCGGAGCCCTGTCCAGAATGAGGTCCCGGATGGCCGGAGTCACCGGCATGACTTCGAAGGCGCCCTGCCGGCCTTTGTAACCCGTGTTGTTGCACTCGATACAGCCCTTGCCCTCGTAGAACACGTGGTCGTGCACTTCCTCCTCCGTCATGCCGAGCTCGCGGACGATCTCGGGGTGCAGCTTCACCTCTTCCTTGCAGTGCAGGCAGATCCGCCTGAGGAGCCGCTGGGCCAGGATCAAGTTCGTGGACGAGGCGACCAGAAACGGCTCGATGCCCATGTCTATCATCCTGTTCACGGTGCTGGGGGCGTCGTTGGTGTGCAGGGTGCTGAGCACCAGGTGACCCGTCAACGCGGCCTTCGTGGCTATGGAGCCGGTCTCGAGGTCGCGGATCTCGCCCACCATCACGATGTTGGGGTCCTGCCTGAGAAACGCCTTCAGAGCCGCAGAGAAAGTGAGCCCGATCTCTTCGTGCACCTGCACCTGGTTTATGCCCTCGATGTTGTACTCCACCGGGTCTTCCGCGGTCATGATGTTGACCTCGGGCGTGTTTATCTTGGCCAGGGCCGAGTACAGGGTCGTGGTCTTCCCACTGCCGGTCGGCCCGGTCACCAGGACCATGCCGTAAGGGCTCTGCACGGCCCTGAGGAAGTTGTCCAGCGCCCGCTGCTCGAAGCCCAGCGTGGTGAGGTCTATGTTGAGGCTCGACCTGTCCAGGATTCGCATCACGACCTTCTCGCCGAAAATCGTGGGCAGCGTGGAGACGCGCAGGTCTATCGTCTTGCCGAGGGTTCTCAGCTTTATCCTTCCGTCCTGGGGAACGCGCCGCTCGGCGATGTCCAGCTCCGCCATGATCTTGAGCCTGGACGTGATGGACGCCTTCATCCTGAACGGAGGCGCCATCATCTCGTACAGCACGCCGTCGATTCTGAAACGGACTCTGAGGTACTTCTCGTAGGGTTCGATGTGGATGTCGCTGGCCCGCTTCCTGACCGCGTCTGCTATCAGCGAGTTGACGAGCTTCACGACCGGCGCCAGGTCCGCGTCCTCCACCGGGGCGGCCTCTTCCTCCGGCCCTTCCTCCACGATCTCGACCTCTTCCTCCATGCTCTTCATGACGTTGGCCAGAGAATCGGCCTGGTCGTAGTAGCGGTCTATGCCCTTCTTGATCTCGCTCTCGGACGCTATCAGCGGCTGCACTTCCAGCCCGGTGAGGAACTTGATGTCGTCGATGGCGAAGATGTTGCTTGGGTTCACCATGGCCACGGTGAGCTTCCTGCCCGCGCGCTCGACCGGTATGACCTGGAACTTGCTGGCCACGTCAGCCGGGATCAGCTTGATGACGGCCTTGTCGACCTCGATGGAGGAAAGGTTGATGACCGGAACGTTGTAGAGCTCGGACACGAACTTCGTGAGGTCGTCCTCGGTGATTGCCCCCAACTTCACGAGGGCCTGGGTGAGGCTCCCGCCGGTCTCCTTCTTCTGCTTGTTGGCTTTGTCAAGCGTCTCCTGTGAGACCAGCTTTTCTTCGACCAACCTTAGTGCCACGCTGTCGTGCAAATCAGTTCTCCTTGTGCTGGTGGGAGGACCGCCCTTGGAGTTCGCCGGGAGGCCCGGACGGCCGGATTGTGCTTGCGGCGACGCAGGTGCGCAGTCCACGTAAGGGTTCGCAGCAGCATGATTGGTGCCAACCCGGACGGAACGGGCGACCCGCGGCTGCTCAAAGGCGAGGGTCTAACCCACGAGCCGTGCCGCTGTTGCGGCGAGACGGCCCGCAGTCTACGGGGAAGCCCTGAGGCAGAGGCGGCGAGACGGCGGAGTTATGCAATCATACATTGCATTCTGCAAACCATGAGCACAGTCCTCGTGAGACAACGTGCTCGCATGAGGGCCGGCCTCAGTCAGTCGGCCCCGGCACCGAGCCCTCCCGGTCTATTCCCGGGTCCTTGAAACGTACACGTGGGCACGGAGGCGTGACAGGATCTTTTCCCCCACGCCCCTGACGTCCAGAAGGTCTTCCACTCTCTTGAACCTCCCCACACGCGCGCGGTGTTCGAGGATCCTGCGTGCCAGTGCAGGCCCTATCCCCGGAAGCTCCTCGAGCTCCGCCTGGGTTGCGAAATTCAGGTCCAGCATTCCCGCCGGCGCGGCCTCGCTCCCTCCGGCCCCGCCGCCGGCCCGTCCCACGCCGCTCCCCCGAAAGGCGTCTTCACCCGCGGCCGCGAGCTCACGAGCGCCCCCGGAGCCGCTCACCCACGAGCCGTCATCCGCCGCGGACCCGCGGGACTTGGCCTCGGATTCCGCTCCCGTTTCGCCGTCGGGCCATGAGGTCCAGTCCGTACGAGGGTCGAGCGCGTCGGGCAAGTCAAAGAGCAGGAGGGCAATATGAAAAAGGCCCCCACCCAGGAGGCACAGAGACACCGTCAGGAATACGACTCTCTCTTCTCGCGTTAGCAGCGCTGCTCTAGACCTGAGGCCGGCCATGTCCGAAGCGCCCTGCCGCCGGCGGGCGGTCCCTCAGCCGGTAGTCACCTGGCGAACCGGGCCGAAGAGCGGCGGGTCATGAAACGTCAGTCCAGCAGCCTCCAGAGGATTCCGACCTCGTAGCTGCGTCCGGGCATCGGGTAGTAGGCGGCCGACCGCCCCTCCTCGAGCGACATCAGAGAACGCGAGGGATACTCTTCGTCCGAAGCGTTTCTGAGGCGCGCGAAAGCGGTGAAACCGGCCAACGAAGCGGACAGTCTCCCCTCAAGCAGGAAGTAAGGCCCCTGGGTCGAGCCGAAAGGCTCAGCGCACGTGCCCACGTGGGCGGCGTCCACGGCCAGCTCGACCTCGAGCTCCGGATACGGCTCCACGCCGTGCGTGAACCACAGGTTCAGCCTGCTCTCCGGCATGTACGGCAGCCGGGCGTCCGCCGCGTCTTCGACCGATTGCAGCGTAAGGTTCGCCCCGGCCACCGACTTCCCTTTCCTCGCCACTTCCAGGCACATCTCGGCTCCCACGGCGTCCACCTGGTCCGAGTTCTCCGGCCTGTACGTGACAGTCGAGTCGGAGAAGGACACAGATTGGGCCCACTCTATGTAGTCCTCGGTCCTCGACGCGTAGCACGTGGCGCCGCCCCGCAGAAAGTCGTTCAGAACGCTGAATCGCGAGCCCACCTCGCCCATCCAGCTCGACTCGCCGACCAACCGGTCGTTTCCTGCGGTCACGTGAGACCACCCTCCCCACGCCGTGGTCTGCGCCGGCCAAAACAGGTCGTTCATGGTGGGAGGGTTGAAGCCCCGGCCGAACGAGAACCACACCATCCCGCTGCTCATTTCGTGCCAAACGGACCCGTAGGGACTCAGCTCGTTCCCGAAGTCCGAGTGGAAGTCCGCCCTGACGGAGACGAGGCTCTTGAGCCACTGCCCCGTGCTGAGCCTGGCCGCGGCGAACGCGTATCCCTCATTGGTGGCCGGGTCCCACGAGCTCACCGCGTCTCTACAGGAAAGCTCGTTTCTCACGAAGCCACCGCCGCAGACGACGTCGCCCACCGAAGTGCCGTCCAGCGACACGTCCAACGCGGCTCCGTACTTCGTGAGGTCGCTCTCGGTCTCCGAATAAGGGTCGCTGTAATCCGTGTCTTCGTCCGAGCCGAACACCCCGAACTGAAGCCTGGTGCCCTCCCCCCACGGCGCTCGGCCCGCGAGCTGGACCCTTTTCGCCCGGGTCTTCTGCTCCGAGCCGCTCACAGTCTTGAGAGTCCCGGAATGAGACATCAGCAGCGCTCCCACGTCGGAGTGAGCGCCGAGCTCGTAGTCCAGCTTGCCGAAGAAGTTGTTTCCGACGTACCCCTTGTAAGGCGGAGCGCCGTCGGTCCCGGAGTCCTCTATACCAAGAATCATGCCGACTCGACCCATCTGTCTGCCGAAGGTGGCGATGTGCTTCCTGTAAGCGGCGCTGCCGGACGACACGCCCACGAAGGACACGGGCGTGCCGCCGCGGTCCGGTCGTACAGTAACCAGGTTCACTACGCCGGCAATGCCGTTTCCACCGTGGAGAGAGCCCAGGGGTCCTCTGACGATCTCGATGCGCTCCAGCAGGGACGCCGGCACGGTGTTGAATTCCACGTCCCCGTTCTGGGCGTTGTTGAGCAGGACTCCGTCCAGCACGACGGGTGTTCTCCCGGACCTGCCCCCCCTCAGCCCGATCAGCTCCAGGGCTCCGAACGAGCCGTAGCTTCCCGGGTTGACGCCTTCCTTCCTGGCCAGAATCCCTATCAGGTTCTTCTCCGCGTTCGCCTCGATCTCCCTTCTGTTGACGACAGTCACGCCGGCCGGTGTGTCTTTCAAGGTGGTGGAGAGCTTCGTGGCGGTCACCTTGACCTCCGCCACTCTGTAAGACGGCAGGCCATCTCCAGCCTTTTCCTCCCGGACCTTCCCCCTTCCGGCCGCCTCTTCGCCGACTCTCTCCTCACCCCCCGTCTCTCTTCTGGTCTCCGCTCCGGCGGTCTCTTCTGCTCCCGCTCTTTCCGTCCCCGGCATGAGCCTCTCTGCTTCCGTCCTTTCAACCGCGGCAGTAGTGTCACCGGCAGTAGTGTCGCTGACAGACGACGGGCTCGCTCCCGACGCGACAGTGTCGGCCCCCATGGGCGCCGCGAGGTCCGCCACGCCCGCGAGCGTGTCCGGCTCCTCAGGGCTCGACGAGCCCAAGGTCACGCCCAGGCCCGAACCGCCTGCAGAAGCCTCAGGAGCGGCGGCGGCAGCCGCCGCGGCCAGTGAACTCGCGCCCAGCGCGCAGACACACAGAACGGCCCAGAAGGGCTGCAAGAACGGCGACCTCGACATTTCAACCTCCGGATCTTCCCAGGGTTTGCGGATCAGCCGTTGTCGCGCACCGACAACAGCACGTCAGCCAGTAAGAAGAATATCATCCCGTTCGAGACGAAGTGAGTCACCGAAAACGCAAGGCCCGCCACCACCACAGGCAGCACGGAGTCCACGGACACGCCAAGCGCCAGGTTTGTGAGCAGGTCGTACTGCAGCGTGAGCAGCACTCCGGCCGCGGCGAACACCGCGCTTCTCACGGCTCGCCTGGCGGACACGCGCCTCACCAGCGGAGCCGTGGCCCCTGCCGCGCCCACCACGCCCTGGCCCACCGCCTGGGACACCGTGACAAGCGGGATCGCCGCTCCCATGGGATTGGCGATGGAGTAGATCAGCATCGTCACGACCCCGACCAGGGCTCCACCACGCACGCCCAAGATGCTCCCCGACACAAACACGACGAGCGTGATGAGCTCCACGTTCGGCACGGCCATGAGCAGGAAGCCGAGCGCCACTGCCAGGCTCGAGAGGAGCCCAGCCAGGGCGACCTTGTGAGTGGTCTTAAGAACAACTCTCATGCTGCCTCCCCACCGTGCCGACCCAAAAGAAAACCCCCACCCAAGGCAGGATGAGGGACGACAGCCGTTAACCTCCCGTCGAAGGCCTTGGGCGAGCGCGCAGGCAGGTCTCCTGACTTGCGGGTCACTGGAATCACCGCGCCTTCCCGGGAAGACTCCCAGTGGCTTCGTGCGGCTTCCTAACCGTTCACAGTGGCGGGGCCGTGCTGGCTTCTCACCAGCTTCCCTCTGCCTTACGGCAGTCACCTGCGCGAACTTCTTTTTCTCGAAACTTTGTGTCCTCCACTATTACCAGAACAACCCGGGCCAGTCAACATGAAAACCTTGCAGGCAGTCCCCGATAAGACCGGCCCCACGGACACGAGTGCGGGCATGCACGCGGGCAGGCGCCGGGCACGGGCGCGACGCAGCTCGGACGGACGGATCATGTGGTGACGGACTTGGCGAGCACCTGTCTCAGACTGACGAGGACGGAGTAGGGGACTCTCTCGGAGCCCACGGTCGCGCTGGCGGTCCGGGAACCGTGCGAGTCGGAGCCGCCGGTAACCGCCAGGCCGTAACGCCGGGCGATCTCCATGTAGTATTTGACCGCGCCCCTGTCGTGCTTCGGGTGCCAGACTTCGATTGCCTTCATGCCCAGCTCCACGAACTCAGGGATGAGGTCGTCTCTCTGCGCTGTGCCTGGGTGCGCAAGAGAGGATATGCCGCCTGCCCTCTCCACCAGTCGGAAGGCGTCCGCCGGAGAGAGCAGAAGCTTAGGCACGTAGGCCGGAGACCTGTGGCCTATGTAGCGCCTGAAGGCCTCCTCGAAAGTGTCCACGTAGCCGCTTTCCAGCAAGGCCTCCGCCACGTGAGGCCTGCCCAGGGCGCCGTTTTCGGCTATCTTGAGCACTGACTCCAGCTCGATGTCGACTTCCAGCTGCTTCAGCTTCTCCAGTATCTTCTTGACCCGCTCCAGCCGGGCGGCCTTGAACCTCCCCAGCTCGCTCACGAAATGCTCGTCGGTGTGGTCCACGAAGTAGCCCAACACGTGGATGTCCGACACTCCGTCGCTTACGCTCAGCTCCACACCCGACACCACCTCAACTCCGACCTCGGCCCCCACGGACATGGCCTCCTGGACTCCCCCGACTGAATCATGGTCGGTCACGGCAACGGCGCGGAGCCCCTTCTCCTTTGCCTGGACGACTATCTCCCGGGGCGTGAGAGTGCCGTCGGACCAGTTGGAGTGGATGTGGAGGTCGATGCGCCCCGAGGCGTCGGGCTTGTCCTTGCGGGCCGCTCGGCTCACGGTTGGTCCTCCCCGGGCTCGCCGCCCGCAGAGGACAGCTTCTCACGAAGACCCGGGAAATCCGGGTTCAACTCTGCCACCTCAGCGTAGTTCTGACGGGCCTCCTCGTCCTGGCCGAGCCCTTCCAGGGCTCTGCCCAGGTTGAAGCACAGCCCGGGGTACTCTCCGTCCTCCCTGGTGCGTTCCCTCAGGGCTCTGCGAAACGCCTCCACTGCGTCCTCGAAATCCTCCATCTCCAGGTGGCACTGCCCGGCCATCTCGAAGGCCTTGGCCCTGTATTCGTCACCCGCGGAGGCCACACGGAACTCGTTCAAAGCCTCTTCGTAGAGCCCCATCTCCTTGTACGTCACGCCGAGGTCGTAATGCGCCTGATAGTCGCCGGCGTCGAGAGTGTTCTCCATCTGAGTCTTGAACTGTTTCAAGACCTGGCTGATGTTGACCGTGGACGGCCGCGAGTGAACCCTCTGCCTGAGACTCGCCAAAGACGAGTCCTCGGCGGGGGGCGCCGAGGGCGAAGCCTGCTCCACTGTCTCCGGATGCTCTGCCGGCCGGCGTTCCCCGGCCTCCTGCCCGACCTCCATGGCCGCAGTTGTCGGCACGAAGCCCCCGGGTGGCTCGGCTGAGGGCTGCTCCACCAAGGAGCCCGACCCCCGGCCCTCCGCGGGTTCGGACTCCAGGACCCGGGACTGCGGCTCGTGCGCGGCAGCCGAAAACGGAGTGCCCGCGTTGGGGTCCAACCCGAGCGCCCTGGCCGCGCACTGCGACGACTTGTCGTCGTCGCCGCGGGACTTGAGAAGCTCCGACAGCCGCATCAGCTCCACCGCGGCCTGCCTGGCCCGGCCGGTCCGCTCGTACATGCCGGCCAGCTTCTCGGATATCCCGGTGTCCGCGGGGTTCGCCGTGGCGGCGCGCTCGAGCGCCTCGATGGCCGCTTCCTCGTCCCCTTCCTTCAGCTTGATGTTGTGGCAGGTGAGGAAGTCCTGAACGGCTTCGTGGGCCAATCCTGCGCGCAGACGGATGTCGCCGAGTCGTCTGTACATGTCAGACTGTGATGGGTCGAGGCGCAGGATTCTCTTGCCGATGGCGGCGGCGTTCTTATACAGGCCGAGCTTCTCGTAGGCGTCCACTGCCTGGGAGTAAAGAGACACCGCCCGTTCGGTGGTTCCTTTCTTGAGGTGCACGTCCCCCACCAGGACGTAGTCGTAGGGGTCTATGTCCTCCAGAGCGAGGAGCTTCTGGTATTCGGCCAGCGCCTTGTCCAGGTTACCACTGGAGAGGTATTTCTGGGCCCGGGCCTTTATGCCTGAAGACTTCTCCAACGCAGACTCTCCACACCAAGCGCAAACGACACTCCCATTCGTCCCGTGAGCGTCGCTCCTCAGACCGCGTCTGCTCCAACAAAGAATCTATGAACTCAGTTCCAGTCCTTCGCTTATTGAGTAAACAGCTTCCGTTCGACCAACTCTCTGGTTTCTACGTAGAGCTCCTCGCCGGCGTCCCTCAGGGATTGAGTCTCTCTGAGAAGCGCCGTGCGCCTTGATTCGTCCTCTATGGAGCCCAGGTTTATGTAGACGTTCAGCGAGGCGCCGACCAGCGCGGCGTGCGCCATGCAGGCACTGACGCCGGCGTCGCTGACTGAATTGACGTTCCCCTTCTCCGCCGCTGTGCGCGAGAACTTGAGCGCCTTGACACTCAGCTTGCAGACTTCGAACGGCACCTCCGCCGCCCTCAGCGCTGCGGCCCGAACCGCCTCCCATCTGGGCTCCTCGTCCGGCCTGACCTTGAGGGCTCTTCTGGACTTGAGCACCTGCTCGTAGGCGCGCGAGTCTTCCTCGGCCAGCCGGAGCAGACTCTTCCTCAACGTCTGGCACTCCTCCCTTACCTTCTGCATCTCACTCCACGCGTCCGCGTACTTCTTCTTGCCGATCGTGAGGCCACACACCATCGCCGACAGAGCGCACGACAACGAGCCGGCGAGAGCAGACACACTCCCTCCTCCTGGAACGGCGGTTGCCCCCGCCACCTCTTCGGCGTAGTCAGCCGTGCTGGACCCGGTGCTCCCGGGCTCACCGAAGAGCTTGGTCTCCAGTATCTGGTCTCTCTCGAACGCTTCCAGTCTCAGGTGGTGTTCGGCGACATCCACGAGAGCGTTCAGGGGCACGAGCCCCACTATCTCACTTCCTAGTATCGGCACACCGTATCGCTCAGCTTCAGACTTTATTAGCGCAAACACCCGCTGTATCGGAGTCTGCTGGAAATTGACCAGGTTCATCGATACTTGGACTATCCCGGCCTCCTTGAGCTCGAAGCCCAGGGCCTTCACGTACCGCAGGCCGCCGTCGCCGAACCTTATGGCTTTGGCTATGTTACGCGCCACGGACACGTTTGAGGTGCCGAGGTTGACGTTGAAAGCCACGAGCGGCATCCTGGCGCCCACTGCAACTGCGCCGGCAGTCGGGTGTATGCGCTCGGGCCCAAAATCAGGCTTCCTGGCCGGGTCCTTGCCTATGGCCTCCCGCAGGCCCTCGAATTCGCCCGACCTCACCTGCGCCAGGTTCTCTCTGTCCGGCCTGGTGGCCGCGGCTTCGTAAAGAAAAACCGGGATCTCGAGCTCCGTGCCTATCCTCTTGCCCAGCTCCCTGGCCAGCTCCACGCACTCCTGGTTGGTCATTCCGGACAGGGGGACGAACGGAATTACGTCCACCGCCCCCATGCGCGGGTGCTCGCCCTCGTGCTTCGTCAGGTCGATCAGCTCCGCCGCCTTCCTGGCTCCCCTGAAAGCGGCCTCCACGGCCGCGTCGGGCGGACACACGAACGTGACGACTGCCCTGTTGTGGTCGGCGTTCATCTCTCTGTCCAGCAGCCTCACTCCCGGGACCGACGTTATCTCGGCCGCGATTGCGTCGACGACCGAGGCGTCTCTGCCTTCACTGAAATTGGGTACGCACTCAACGAGTCTGGCCACTTCTCCTCCTTTGCCCCTGCCTTCAGGCGGACAGACGGCCGGAACGCACGACCACTCCACCGTCCTTGACGACGTGACGCACGTTTGAGACTCCGTAGTGATACGGAATCTCCCTGTAATCCTCCGCGTCGAACACGACCACGTCGGCCCTCTTCCCCGCGGCCAGCGAGCCGCGCTCGGCCCCCAGCGCCAGCGCGAAGGCCGAGTTGACAGTGGCGGCGGCGAGGGCTTCCGCCGCCGTCATCCGCATCTCCACGCACGCGAGTGTCATCATCATCTGCATCGACTCCGTCATGGAGCTCCCGGGGTTGCAGTCCGTGGCCAGCGCCACCGGCAGACCCGCCTCTATCATCGCGCGCGCCGGCGCGTACCTGCCGAGGCCCAGGCTGAACGACGTGCCCGGGAGCAGGACCGCCACGACGCCGGCGTCCCTCAGAGCGCGCACGTCGGCGGGCGACGCGCGAAGCAGATGGTCCGCGCTCACAGCGCCCAGCTCGGCCGCGAGCATGGCCCCTCCCGTCCTGGCAAATTCCTCCGCGTGAACCTTTGGCATGAGGCCGTGGGCCATCCCGGCTCTGAGGATCTCCCGGGACTCGGCCACGGTGAACACTCCTTTCTCGCAAAACACGTCGCAGAACGCGGCCAGTTTCCTCCCGGACACCCGCGGGATCTGCTCGCGCACTATGCTCTTCACGTAGTCCCGCTTCCTGCCCCGGAACTCCGCGGGCACTTCGTGAGCGCCCAGAAACGTTGGCACAATCCCCATCACGTGACGCCCCGCAAGCTCCCTCACCACCTCCAGGGCCTTGAGCTCATCTTCCACGCTCAGGCCGTAACCGCTTTTTATTTCGACAGTTGTGGTCCCAAGTTCCAGCATTGTATCAAGACGCTTGGACGCCTGAGCCAGGAGCTCCCCCTTCCCGGCCTTCCTGAAGGCACTGACGCTCGACAGTATTCCGCCCCCCCGGGCGGCGATCTCCATGTAGCTGGAGCCCTGAAGTCTCATCTCAAACTCGCGCGCCCTCTGGCCGGCGAACACCGCGTGCGTGTGGCAGTCCACGAAACCAGGAGAGACCACCCTGCCCGACGCGTCCAGGAGCTCTCCGCCCGCCGCCAGTCGGCTGCGAGCGAGCACCCGCTCCGACGGCCCGACGCTCACGATCCTGCCGCGCCTCACGGCCACGGCGCCGTCCTCTATGATGCCCAGCCGGCTCATTTCACCGCCGCGCCTGGGAGAGGCCTGGCCGCCCCGGTCGCGCAGTCCTGCCGGCTCCAGTGTGACGAGCTGGCGGGCGTGCGCGACAATCAGGTCCACGGCCGGGCCGGCCTTGCGTCCGACTCCGACGCCCGGACCCGCTTGCGTTCCGCGCCCCGCAGTCCTGCGCGTCGTGCGCTC
>JAFGJU010000110.1 GCA_016928935.1 Candidatus Eiseniibacteriota bacterium
CGGGCGAGAAGGCTGTTTTTTTGCGCGGGAAGCGCCCCGTCGGCGGACCGAAACCGGTTGAAGCCCGTCAATTCCTGCCCGGAGGGACTGTCGTGACATATGTCGAGAAGGCCCAGATAATGGACGAAAGGGCCATGGCCAGGGCCATCGCCCGCATCTCACACGAGATAATCGAACGCAACCAGGGCACGGAGCGCATCCTGCTCGTGGGAATTCGCAAGCGAGGCGTCCCGCTGGCCAAGCGGGTCCAGCAGAAGCTCAAGGAGTTCGAGGGGGCCGACGTGCCGCTGGGTGTACTGGACATCACCCTCTACAGGGACGACCTACAGCAGATAGGACCGGCTCCGGTGGTCCGCTCCACGGAGCTGCCGGTGGACATCACCGGGAAGATCGTGGTGCTCGTGGACGACGTCCTCTTCACCGGCAGGACGGTGCGGGCCGCTCTGGACGCGCTGATAGACTTCGGCAGGCCCAAGGTGATTCAGCTCGCGGTGCTCGTGGACAGGGGGCACAGGGAGATACCGATAAGGGCCGACTTCGTAGGCAAGAACCTTCCCACGTCTGAAAAGGAAGTGGTCAAAGTCAGCGTCAAAGAAGAAGACGGCCTGGACGCCGTCTCGATAGGGGAGGTGACCCAGGATTGAAGGGACGAAAGCACCTCCTGGGGCTGGAGGAACTCGGGCGGGAACAAATCGAGCAGATCCTGGACTCCGCCAAGTCCTTCAAGGAGGTCCTGGAGAGGCCAATTCCGAAAGTGCCCACGCTCAGGGGAAAGACAGTCGCCAACCTTTTCTTCGAGCCCAGTACGAGGACGAGGATATCGTTCGAGCTGGCGGAGAAGCGTCTCAGCGCCGACACGGTCAACTTCACCGCCTCCGGCAGCAGCGTGTCCAAGGGCGAGAGCCTGAAGGACACGGCCAGGAACATAGAAGCCATGCAGGTGGACATGATAGTCGTGCGGCACCAGGCCTCCGGCGCGCCGCACTTCCTGGCCCGCTCGCTCGACTGCTCGGTCATAAACGCCGGCGACGGCACGCACGAGCATCCGACGCAGGGGCTTCTGGACATGTTCACCATGAGAGAGCACAAGGGTAGAATAGAGGGCCTCAAGGTCGTCATCGTGGGCGACATCGCCCACAGCAGGGTGGCGGCGTCCAACATCTGGGGCCTCACAAAATTGGGAGCCAGGGTCGTGGTCTGCGGCCCGACGACGCTCCTGCCGCTGGGCATAGAGCGCCTGGGAGTGGAGCCGACCAGCGACCTGGACGAGGCGCTGGAGGATGCGGACGTGGTCAACGTCTTGCGCATTCAGCTGGAAAGACAGGAGAAGGGACTGTTCCCGACCACCAGGGAATACTCCAGGTGCTTCGGCCTCACTCGGAACAGGCTCTCGGCTGCCAAGGAGGACGTGCTCGTGATGCACCCGGGGCCCATGAACCGCGGGGTGGAGATATCGCAGGACGTGGCCGACGGTCCGTTCTCAGTCATCCTGGAACAGGTCGCGAACGGCGTGGCAGTGCGCATGGCAGTGCTGTACTTGCTTAGCGGCTCCGAGGTTGAGCCCAAGCCCGAATAGGGCCCGGCCCGCGGGGCCGGTCTCCGCGGTCGGTCGGCGTCAGTAGGTCTTGTACCTGAGGAGGTTCAGAGCTCGAAATGACGATGCGGAACACGGACTCTCATGCGGAACCTTCCCGCGGCGGCGGTGGTAACAACAGTAACCGAGGCACGGTCCTCCTGCGCAACGGAAGGGTTTTGGACCCTGCCGGCGGACTGGACGAGACGGCTGACGTGCTGGTGCGAGACGGGACTATTGAGTCCATAGGCAAGGGAATCGCGGCCGAGCCGGGCGCGCGCGTCATGGACCTGACGGGAAAGCTCGCGGTGCCCGGCCTCATAGACATGCACGTCCATTTGAGAGAGCCGGGCAGAGAGGACGAGGAGACGATCCAGTCAGGCGGTCGAGCGGCGGCCGCCGGGGGCTTCACGGCCGTCGCCTGCATGGCCAACACGCGGCCGGTCGTGGACAACGCAGGCATGGTCAGGTTCGTCGTGGAGGCGGCCAAGAAGAGGAGCCCGGTGCGCGTTTTCTGCGTCGGGGCCGGCACGGTCGGCCTCAAGGGCGAGGCCATGACCGAGATAATGGACATGCGGGACGCGGGGGCCGTGGCCATATCCGACGACGGGAAGTTCATTCAGAACTCAGAGGTGGCGCGCAGGGTCATGGAATACTGCCGGATGGCGGGACTTCCTTTCATTTCGCACTGTGAGGACCAGTACCTGTCTGCCGGAGGCGACATGCACGAGGGCTACTGGTCCACCGTGCTGGGGCTCAAGGGAATTCCGGCGGCGGCCGAGACCGTCGCGGTTGCGAGGGAGGTCAGTCTGGCTGAGCTCACGGGCGCCAGGGTGCACATAGCGCACGTCAGCGCCGGGGAGTCGGTGGACGTCGTCAGAAGAGCTAAGGAGCGCGGACTGACAGTCACGGCCGAGACGGCTCCGCACTACTTGGTGCTGACAGACAGGGCCGTCTGCGGCTATGATACGAACGCCAAGGTGAACCCGCCTCTGCGGAGTGAGGAGGACCGGGAGCGCGTGGTGGCGGGCCTCAAGGACGGGACCATAGACGTGATTGCCTCTGACCACGCACCGCACTGCGAAGAGGAGAAGGACGTCGAGTTCGCGGCGGCCGCCTTCGGCCTGATAGGGCTCGAGACGTCGGTCGGGGTCATAATGACGTTTCTGGTCAGGAAGGGAATCGTGCCGCTCAAGGACGCGATTGCCGCGATGACAGTGAAGCCGGCGGCGGTCCTGGGTATTGACGGCGGAACGCTGGCCGCCGGACGGCGTGCGGACATCACAATAATCGACCCGGAACTGGAGTGGGAGGTGGACCCGAGCCGGTTCGCCTCGGGGGCACGCAACACACCTTTCAGAGGAATGAAGCTCACCGGCAAGGCCGTTGCGACGATGGTGGCCGGGAAGCTGGTCTATGAAGAGCCTCATTGAAGTGCTGTTGGGACTGCCGCGGCGTCAGGCGCCCGGGTTCGGGACGCCGGAGGCCCGAACATCCGTGCGCCCGAGGAGTCGCGTCCTCGCGCCGCACCCGCGCACGCCCGCGGCAATGGCCGCGCTCACGGCGGCTGCCGCGCTGGCGGCCGTCGCGGCGCTCACTGCATCCTGCGCCTATTACAACACGTTCTACTCCGCCAGGCGCTACTACAGTCAGGCCGTGCGGGCCGAACGGCCGTCGAGTAAGCCGGGAGCCGGCCGCGCTTCCCAATCCACGGGCATATCAGGGCAGGCCTCGTCAATGCTCGACAAGTCCATAGAGAAGTGCGCCAAGGTCATTACCTTCTACCCCGAGAGCAAGTGGGTGGACGACGCCATATTTCTGATGGGGCAGTGCTACTACATGAAGCAGGACTACGACAGGGCACTCAAGAAGTTCGGGGAGTTGCCCGTCTACTACCCGAAGAGCGAGTTCGTGCGCAGGGCCGCGTTCATGGTCGGGCAGTGCGCTTACGGCAAGAAGCAGTACGACCAGGCCATACAGGCGCTGCAGAAGGCCCTGAGCGAGCACCCTCGAGCGGGCGAGAGGGAGCGCGCCGGAGCGCTGTTCACACTGGGCGAGGCATACTGGCAGAAGAAAAGCTATAGAGAGGCCCTCGTGAACTACAGGCTTCTGGCGGGCAGCGGAAAGAAGTCCGAGTTCCACTTCAAGTCGCTGCTCAAGGCCGGTCAGTGCTACTTCGAGCTGGGCGAGTACGACAGCGCGAGGACGACTTTCTCTCACGTC
>JAFGJU010000111.1 GCA_016928935.1 Candidatus Eiseniibacteriota bacterium
CTCTGGCTCAGCTGTCTGCTCGTGGCTATCTTGAGCTGTTTTTCCCGCTCCTCCACCGCGTCAGCCATCTGGTCGATGGCCCGACAGAGGTTGCCCATCTCGCCCGCCGGCCGGATCCCCACCCTGGCGGACAGGTCTCCCTTCACGACCTTGTCCGACATCTGGATTATGCGCGTTATGGGCCTGAGTATGAGCTGGGTCTGGATGAACAGCACGCCCAGCACGACGAAGGTCGTTATGATGATGGTGACCAGAAAAGCGTCGACGATCGCCTTCTGCGGCCTCACGAACGGCGCCTCGAGCAGTCCGACGTAAAGTATCCCCACTATGTCGTCGTTGACGTCCCTGATCGGTCCGTACGCAGTGATGTACCAGTCGTTGACCACGAACGCGCGGTCCGACCAGACTTCGCCCCGGAGGAGCACCTTGTCGTACACGGCCGAGCTCAGACGAGTACCTATCGCGCGCGTGCCGTCCCTGTTCCGGACGTTGGTGGAGATTCTGAGGTCGCCCTGGAAAATCGTGGCCGTCCCGGTGTCTTTTCCCTGGTAGGTCAGGTCCTGGAAGACCTCGTTTTTGATGCTGTCCACTATCCTGTAGCGCCGGTTGAGCAGATTGCCGCCGTAGAGCAGCCCGACCTTGTTCCCCGACTCGTCCCTGACAAACACGGCAGACCCTATCACCATGCCGCTGGTCTCGACCTTCTTGTCCGTGGGCTTGGCGGCCGGCGTGGGGAGAATCTCGAAGTAGGCCCTGTCGGCCAGCTCCTTACCCTCCATCTCCAGGCAGGCGCGCTCCACTATCGAAGTGCCCCTGGTGGACTTTCCCACCTTGAGCGCCTTGGCGATGATGAGATTTTGGCACAGGTCGTCTCCGCTCTGTTCGGGATTGGAGGTCCTGTACAGCACCCTGCCGTCCAAACCGATTGCGGACACCATGTCGAGCTGGCACTGCTTCTGGGCGGTGTCGAGGAGCCTGCCGAGAGCCACTCTGTCTCGGCTCTTCATGGCGTGGGCCAGGGACTTGTCCAGCGCGATTGCGCGTATGAACTGGTCGATGCTCTCGAGCGTGTTGTTGTAAACACCCCAGGCCGAATTGAGGTCCAACCGGACACGCGTCTGCACCTCACGGATGAGGACACGGCCCGTGTGTTTGACAGTGATGAAATACAGGACCGAGTTGGCGATGAGGATTATCGCCATGAAGCCCAGGGTGATCCGAAGACGAATGGTCATGCAGTAGAACTCCGACTGGAGCGGCCCCGTGTTCCGGACGATGCCGCCACAACGTGCATGTCGCTCTCTGAGAGGCCAGTCACGGGTGAGCCGTTCAGGGTCTATTCGCCGGGAGCGGGCGCGACCCCGCTGATGCCCCGCATCCCCACGCCACAACTTGGAATGTACTCCACCCGAACCGTAACGTCAAGCCATGAGAGGGGTAAGGTTCTGACTGGTCGAGCGCTCGGGAGGGGCATCGGGCGCCGCGGGAACCGACCGGATTCCGGGGCGGGGCGACGGGCGCTGGATCGATAGAGCGAGACGTTTCGGCCGCGCGCCGTGCCATGGAGCGTTTTGGGGCTGGACATTCCGCGCCTCCGGGCGTACCTTGCTTGCCGGACGCAGACATCGGACCGCGCGCTTTCGGCTCCGGCGCCGGTCGGGGGTGCCCCGGGACGCCAAGTCCCGCGGGTGCGCCGAGGTCCCACATGGGTTTGCCTTCTTCGGGCGTGGGAGACTGGGTAGTGAGCCTACCGGGCTCGATCAGCGAGGCCTTCTCCAGAGCCGCGGCCCTGTACGCCGACAGACCGGCCCTGATGCGCAAGGACGCACGGGGAACCTACAGGGCTCTCACCTACGCGGAGCTGAGCCGATTCGTGGACGGGCTCGCGCGGTCTCTCCTCAAGCTGGGCTTGCGTCCGGGGGAGAGGGTGGGCATTCTTGCCCGCAACTGTCCCGAATGGGTGGTGGCGGACCTGGCCGCGCTCAAGTCCGGCGCCGTAGTCGTGCCCCTCTACACCACGGTTTCATCGGCCGCACTCAAGTACGTAATGTTGGATTCAGGAATGAGCATAGTTTTCGCCGGCGACGCCAAGTTCTTCGCTGCGGTGGACTCGCTCAGGGGCGAGGTCGATTCGGTGCGCGAGGTCGTGGTGTTCGAGCCGGCGGGAACGGAGCGGGGCGCGGTCTTCACCAGTTTCTGGCCCCTGGTCCGCGAGGGGGCGGAGCACGCGCCGGCCTCCGCTGGGGCCGCGGCGACTGTTCCCGCTGCGACCCCGGACGCCGCGAGTCCCGGGTCGGAGTGGCCGCCAATCACGCTCGACGACGCCGCGACCATAGTCTACACGTCGGGCACGACGGGCGAGCCCAAAGGGGTGGTGCTGTCCCACCGGAACATCCTCTCCAACGTCGTGTGCTCAATCGAAAGATTCAAGCTGTCCCCCAAAGACAGATACCTTTCGTTTCTCCCGCTTTCCCACACGTTCGAAAGGACTGCCGGCTACTACTCCGCCCTCCTGGCCGGGGTCCGTATCGCCTACGCCGAGGACATCTCGACCATCGTCCAAGACGCACAGTTGATCCGTCCCACATGCCTCATCGTAGTCCCGAGGATACTCGAAAAGGTCTACGAAGCGGCACAGAACAAACTGGCCGAGAGCACGCCTTTCCGCAAGAGACTCGTACGGGCGGCCATCGTGAACCTGAACAGGCGCGTGAACCTGAGATACAAGAACCGCCGGGTTCCCGTCGCGCTAAGACTCAGGTGTCTTTTTTACGACGCGGTAGTCGCCAGGAAGTTCAGGAAGGTCCCTGGAGGAAAGCTGCGGTTCGTAGTGTCCGGCAGCGCCCCACTCGACAAGAGGCTCGCGAAGACGCTCACCGTCCTCGGCTTCAACCTGTTCGAGGGGTACGGCCTCACCGAGACCTCACCCTCTGTCTGTTGCACGCACTTCGGCGACAATCGCCTGGGGACAGTGGGCAAGCCCTACGACGGAGTCGAGGTGAGAATCGGAGAGAACAGCGAGGTCCTCGTCAGGGGGCCCAACGTGATGAAGGGCTATTTCAACAAGCCCGAGGAAACCGCCAGGGTCATCGACACGGAGGGTTGGTTTCACACCGGCGACCAGGGCCGGCTCGACCGCGACGGCAACCTGATCATCACCGGCAGGATAAAGGAGCTGATAGTCACCTCCTACGGGAAGAACATCGCGCCGGTGCCCATAGAGACCTCCATCAAGGAGAGCGACTACGTCGAGGACGTCATGCTGCACGGGGACAGAGAGAAGTACGTCGTGGCCATTGTGGTCGCCCAGAGGGAGGCCGTGGAGCGGTACGCGAGCGAGAACGCAGTGGTCGCTGCCGGGTACGAGGAGCTGCTCCAGACGCCTGAGATACGGAGTCTCGTCGAGTCAGAGATCGAAAGAACCACCCGGCACTGTTCTCCCTTCGAGAAGGTGAAGGCGTTCACCGTGGTGAGTGAGGGCTTCACTTTGGCCAACGACCTCATCACGCCGACTCTGAAGTTGAGGCGCGAGAAGGTGCGGGAAAAGTACCGGAACGCCATCGAGGCGATGTACGGCAGGCCCGCGGCCAGCTAACGGCCGGGGGCGAGCCGCGCGAACACGGACAAGGGGCAGACAACTCGGAAGGCGATTGCTTCCGGTCAGACCGGAGAGACAGATGCGTCACTCGGTGTTCATAACCGGCGCGACGGGGTTCATCGGTGCCAGCCTTGTGCAGACGTGGCTCGACCGCTCCGACGCCGCGATCACGGTCCTGGCCCGGGCCAAACGCGGCGTGCCGCCGGGCCGGAGAA
>JAFGJU010000003.1 GCA_016928935.1 Candidatus Eiseniibacteriota bacterium
ATTGAGTCCAGGCCACATTAGGAGAGACTGCCAAACACAATGAACGAGCAATTCTTGCTGCTCCCCTCGACCCGCCGCTCGAGGACTTCTACGAAAATGCCCTGCCGCGTCTTGTCTTTCTCCTGAATTCCTCCTGTTGCCCCGGCGCATGGGAATCGCTATATTAATACTGTAGTCGTTTTGCCAAGGAACCTAAGTTGGAAGTCACGATAAGGAACGCGGCGTCTGCAGTCCGCGCTCGTAACAGAGACATGGTGTCCCGAGAGAACCGGAGGGATCGTAACCGTGCGTCAGACTAAGGGCAGCTTTTTCGGACTCGGGATCGCGCCAGGTCTCCTGGCGGTTCTTAATGCACTCAAGTTCACTGTCCCGACACCCATACAGGAGGCGGCGATACCGATTGCGGTTGAGGGAACGGACGTCGTCGGTGTCGCGCAAACGGGAACCGGCAAGACGCTCGCCTTCGGGATTCCCATGGTCCAGCGCCTCGCCCAGGGCAAGGGCAGAGGGCTGGTGCTCGTGCCCACCAGGGAACTGGCCGTTCAAATCAGCGAGGACCTGGCCAGGTTCGTCCGCGCGTTCAAGCTCCGGGCGGCGGTCGTTATCGGCGGCGAATCGATGTCCCGCCAGATTCGTCAGCTCCAGGAGCATCCGCACATCATCATCGCAACTCCGGGCCGCCTCAACGACCTCCTCGGGCAGCGCCAGCTCAGGCTGTCCGACGTCGCTATTCTCGTCCTCGACGAGGCCGACCGTATGCTCGACATGGGCTTTCTCCCACAGATCGAGCGCATCATCAGGCTCCTCCCGAGGGCACGGCAGACCATGCTCTTCTCGGCCACCATGCACCCGAACGTCATGAAGATCGCCTCCAGCCACATGCATCTTCCGGTCCGCACGGAGATTGCGCCGTCCGGAACGGCGCCCGACCTAGTCACACAGGAGATGTACTTCGTCCAGAAGGAGCGCAAGGGGGAGCTCCTCAGGCAGTTGCTCGCGCAGTACTCGGGTTCCGTGCTCCTCTTCGTGCGCACAAAACGAGGGGCCACTAGAGTCGCAAGGACGCTGCGGGCTGCCGGACACGCCGCGGCCGAGATTCATGCAGACCGTTCGCAGGCGCAGCGGAAGGATGCCATGAAGGGCTTCAAGACCGGCAAGTTCCGCGTTCTCGTGGCGACCGACATCGCCGCACGCGGCATCGACGTCACGGATATCGAGCTCGTCATCAACTATGACTTGCCCGACGACATCGGTAACTACGTGCACCGCATCGGGCGCACGGGCCGCGCGGGAAAGCGGGGCCACGCCATCACCTTCGCCACGCCCGATCAGCGCAAGGACGTGAAGGAGATCGAGCTGTTCATGAGCGCTGCGATACCGGTGTCGCCGCGATCGGACATCCCTCCCGAGGAACCGGCCCTGCGGCTGAAGGCACCCCCCGGGAAGCCGACGTTCGGCGTTAAACCGCAGCGCCACAAACACCGCCATTTCAGGCGCAGATAGGCCGCGCAGACAGGCCGGTCGGTCTCCCGCAGGCAGGATACTCAATAACCGCAGAACCGAAGCCTGGCTCGCCTACCGCAGGGGGCGGAGGTTCTCCCTCTTGCCCGCACAATCTCCACCTCCCACCCAGACTCCCGACAGACCGTCGCGAAGCTAAGGAATTCGTCTTGCGGGAAAAGCAGGACAGAGAGGATCGAACCTGTGGCAGCGAGGACGCCCTTCCAAGCCAGAGCGATAGGTCAAGCGCTCAACGTCAGCGGGAATGCACGGCAGATGACCTCACCGCAGGATCAAAATTCCCCATTAGCCAGGCATCCGATCGGGTTTCGCTCAATACATAGACGAATTTCCTGCCGCTAGGAAGAACGCTAAGATCACCAAAGTCCTCAAACACAAACGGGAAGGTCAAGAGCTCTCTTGAATCTCTCCCACCCGGGGACAGCATTAACACCTCGGTCGCATTGTCCAGAGTCTTGCTTGCATAGATCCAATCCCCGTCAGTTGACCAGTCTATCGGACAGATCCCCCCAGACGCCAGGAGAGTCTGTGAAGAATCAGCAAGTGAGATAAGCCAAGCGCCAGGCAGCGGCGGAGTGGCGCGATTCCAGAATATGACGACCTTCTCACAATCCGGCGAGTATCGTGGACTAAACATCCAGCCCGAGGAATTGTCTTGAACAAGAGGACGTTCCTCTTCTGTAATTGGGTCAAGAAAATGGAGGTTCCGATTTCCCGGCCTTAGGTACAGAATGTCGGGACAAGGGGCCCAGGCAAGGACGAAGGGGACATCTCTGCTCAATTCAGTCTTCTTGAACTGACGGGGACTTCCGCCGTTCGAGCTCACCGTCCATACGTGGCAACCCCCGCCTTGTACAGAACCGAAAGCGATCTCTTTCCCATCCGGGGACCAAACAGGTGCGTCATTGTAGGAATCCAGGAACGTTAATTGCTCCGCCTTGCCGCCCTCCATCGGCATGACAAAGATATTCGCCTGCAGGAGGTTTCCCATACTGAAAGCTATGCTTTTTCCATCAGGCGAGATACGCGGCGAGAAAATTAGCGGGCTACCTTTCGCAAGCTGCTTTGTCTTTGTTCGTCCAGCTTGATAATCTGCCTGCCATAAGTTGGAATACACTTGCTCTCGAGTGTAAAGGAGATGTTCTTCATCCTTTGACATGGAAAAGAAAGCGCCGGCCTGCAATCCGGTCTGAATGGTCACCGGAGTGTCTCTGGGTCTCCCATTTGTGGGGTCGACCTTGATCTTCATTAGGTCGTCAGTTTGTCCCTGCGGACGTAAATAATAGATGGCATCACCCCTTGAGGAAAAGCGGGGCGATGAGACGACAACACTGTCTTCTAAGACCTTGGATTGCCGGCTACCGTCAGTTGTGACTGTCCAAATCGTGCATCGCTTCTCACCTACTGCGTTGAAGAGCAACAGACCTCCCGCGGGTGACCAATCTACGTCGTGCAACCAGGTGAAGTTCCCCTTCAGGGGAATGGAGACCGTATCTCCACTTACCTTGTTCGCAAGCCAGATGCGCTTCTGCGACAAGAACCTACTGAGGGCCAATTGAGAACCATCTGGGGACCAGCTCGCGTAGTTGAAGTCCAATACTCTCTGAGGCGTGCCACCGAGTCGAGGAAGGATGTATCCGCCCCAGGCCGAATCATTACCTGCAGAAATCAATATTTCAGAGCCGTCCGGTGACCAGCGTACAGCACAAAACGACTTTTCGCTGAAGACCTCAATGGGCTGACCTCCAGCGATATCCTGAACATACATCTTCGCCTCAGTTGGGGAAACTTGAGAGACATAAGCCACGAAATTGCCATCTGGTGAAAGTGCCGTAAGACCAACCGTGCCACTAAAGGTGATCTGTTTGTGGAGGGCCACGGCCGGCTTCACCGGTTGTTTTCTGCCAACTAAAGAGGATACAAGGACAGCGGCAACCATTAGGATTCCGAATGCTATAAGAACCAGGTTCCTATTTGAGATCTTCCTTGTGCCGGCAGAAAGGCGGTTCAACACCATTCTGGGGGCGTTCATGTATGCCGGAAGTCCGGGCCGACGGGCAAGGGATCCCGTGGCGCTCTTCGTGGATCCTATCTTGGCCCGTCTAAGGTCTATCAGCAGGTCGCCTGCTGTCTGATACCTTTCCTTCGGATCCTTCTCAAGCGCACGATCCAGAATATGTATTAATTCAGAGGGAAGCTCCGGCCTGAACTTCCGAATCGGCTGGGGATTAGCGTTCACGATCGAATACATCACTGCTGCCTCGTGCTCACCCACAAATGGAAGATGTCCGGTGAGCGATTCATACAGCACCACCCCGAAGGAGAATATGTCCGACCGTGCATCGACCTCTCCACCCTGTATCTGCTCAGGAGCCATGTAGGCCAGAGTCCCTACGGTAGTCGACGTTTTGGTCAGCATGAGAGAACCCCTCAATTTGGCCAACCCGAAGTCCATAACCTTGACCTGGTTCTTCTCATTCACCATGACATTGTCTGTCTTGATGTCGCGATGCACTACCCCCTTGTCATGAGCCTCCTGAAGTGCCTCGCAGACCTGAATTGCGTACCCCAGAGCTTCCTCCAATTCCTGGATGGGCAACATCTGTTTCAACGTTTTGCCGTCGACATATTCCATCACTATGAATTGACGGCCTTCATCTTCGGCGATCTCATAGATGACGCACACGTTAGGATGCGAGACCGCCGAGGCAGCTCTCGCCTCCCGGAGGAAACGGGCCCTGTCATCGGCACCAATGCTGACGTCGGGGGTAAGGAACTTGAGAGCGACAAAACGCCCGAGTCTCGTATCGAGCGCCTTGTAGACGACGCCCATGCCGCCTTCGCCCAGCTTCGAGAGGACTCGGAAGTGGGAGATAGTCTTACCGATCATGCGCGTTTTCGACACCCATCCGAAGCCACCGTGTGGCCGCCCAACTGATTACCGTACAACGGAGTTATGGATCGGGCGAATGATAGCACAGAAGACTTGAGGTCTCAACATGACGCCGGGTCGAACAGCCTCTATTCCGACCCCTGACGGGTGCCCCGGAGAGACGGCCATCATCTCCTGCCAGCAACTCGCGCAACAGGAAGAACTCGAGCTTAATCCGGGCGAGCTCGTCAGAATCAGGCACTCGACCTGTGAGTCCAAGGCTGGAATCTGCGAATACAGAACTGTCACCCATCACCATTATTGTGCCCTTTCCAATCCGTTGCGAGGCGACCACGACCCGTCCGATGGCATCTCGCAAGACCGGAGTACCGCCGATAATCGTTCGAGCGTGCGGAAGCTCGACTATAGTCCCGTCGAATGTCACCAGACACTCGCCCTCGCCTGACACCTGCTCGGCCAACTGCAGGCCGTAGTCGGCAAGTAGGTCATTGGCAGTCGAAACCTGATTCACCGACGTGTCCACGACAAGTATGCGTCCGCCAACACGAAGGAAGCTCTCGAACCGACGTCGCTCCCCCGCGCCGATGCGTCGCACAGGTTCCAAGAAAACGACTATGTCCTGCGAGCGTGCCTCGTCTGGACTTTCCATGACGTGAGGCACTATGCCCAGTCTCTGCGTCAACGCGTAGAAGGTCTGATTTGTGTGGAATCCCGTGCTGCTCTCCGCGCTTAGGAAGGCATATCGTTCGTCAAGTGCCACGCGGCAATGCTCGGCCTCAAAATGCGCCCGCGGGATGCGAGATCCGGCAGGAAGTTCGCCAGCCGCCGGAGTCATGTGAATCACCAAGGCCGCTCCTGCAACCGACAGAGCCAACGCCGCAATCAGATGCCCCATGACTGCCCTTCGCCGGACGAGAACGGGGATCAGCAGAACCGCCACAAGGCCCAACCCCGATCGCGCGACCCACCGGAACCAATGCCACCTCGGAGCTTCGTTCAGCCAATCCAGGAGAGTTAGACAGAGTTCGGCATTGTACGGGTTGTACAACGTAAAGTTGGAGAGTATGGTGCTGTCACTAAACCAAGCCACACGCCCTCTCCCCCTTGACGCGACGGCCACCAGACACCGAGTTCCCACCGCGTCTTCAGTAGAGTAGACAAGATCTCCGTAGAAGAAGTGGTGTCCATAGTGGGCGGCCTCCGAATAGACGTTGCCTCGCGAGATCACACCCAAGCCGCCAAGAGACAGGTTGACAGAACACGACGTCGCAAAGCAGACCCTGGGCACCCCCGCCAGCATCTTGTGCCAAAGGTGGCCTTGTCGCCGCCAGACGAGAAACTGCTGATCTTCGAGATCAAGTACGGCATCCAAGTTGAACCGGGGACCCACGGAACGACACAGTTCATTCATGACCGTACTGCTCCCGAACACATCCGTGTGATCACCCACCAATAGAAGTCCGCCGCCCTTCTCAACAAAAGTGCGGATCGCACTCTTCTCGGAGTCTTGAAACGGACGGGAAGGTGTCTTGATGATCAAGACGTCTATTTCCTTCAGTGAGAACGCAGTTATGGCGTCGTAGTTCCGCCGCACATCAAACCGTTCCTGCAGTTGCCGGAAGAGTGCCCCGTAATGGTACTCAGTACCCATGCCAAAGCTCAGTTCGCCGAACGAACGATCGGTCCAAGCCCAATTCGAATGAGCTTCATCGACGAGGATCCTTCCAGGTTTCCCAACGGCCGGTTCCCCAAAACGGAACACAGCCCACAGCCCGAATACGAGCACTGAAAGCGCTAGCACGGCCAACAGAGCGTTTCTAGTTCTAAGCCGTCCGAACTGAAAGAGAGAAGGCGACAACGGGGCATTCCCAAGAGGCATCTCTGCTGCCATGAAGAAAAGAAAGGGGCTCATCGAGGCAAGGGTCCAAGTGGGATCCAGCAGGAGCAACGCGTCCCTGAACTCCCCGTATATTCCGATAAGAATGAGCAATCTTAGGATGCAGTAAACCGTTAGAGACGTTGCCAGGAAAAGGATCTTCTTGCCAACGTTGCGGGGCGATGCCAGGAGTAACAGTGCGCCGCCGCCCGCCAAGATATGGAATGCCGCCAGGGGAAACGCCGTGGAGAGACTCACATGCATGCCGAACGGGAAGCCAGAGCCGTGGCAGTACACTGTACCCTTCTCCACAACACAGCCCAGTGGCAGCGCCCGGATCAGTCCGAGCAGGAACGAAGGCACGGACAAGGATGAAACGTACGGCGACACGACGAGAGAAAGCTCCGATACCCCGGCCTGCAACGTGAGAATGCACGCGGCGGCAACGGCTGCTTCCCCGGGTCTTCTGGTCCACCTCGTGGCCCTGGAGCTGGCGCAACTGACCAATCCGGCCGCGAGAACAGCGGCGACGATGCACCATGGGTAGCCCATCGCGCAAATGACTGCACACGCGACCACGAACAGCAGAGCGTCTTGAGGAGGAAGGGAGGTGCTTGGTTCAGAATGTCGTGACTCTGCAGTCAGGAGGGCGATGCAAACAAGTACTCCGACCCACGAGCGGATCCATGTCTCCGGGCCTCCGTCCCAGGGAAGCGAAAGAGCGTATGCGCCTGCCAGAATCGAGATCCACGCCATAGTCAGTGCGGCTCCGGACGCCCAATTCGCGGGGTTAGCAGAGAATCGAGCAGAGCGATATTACCAGCATGACCTGACAGATTCGCGTTACTCGCGAACTGAGAATCACTTATCAGCACTGAACGACCCCGACCTCGCGCGGCGCAGACCACGACCGGGTATCCCCAAAGTCGGCGCACAGCCACAGAGCCTGGCGTCAGCATGTTGATGCCAAACGCGGAGTCGAAGACAACATCACTTCCTGTTTCCGCCCCAGACCCCAACGGAGTCGCGGACACTGCCAATCCCAGTGGAGATAGCAGGCGCTTCGCGTTGTCCGCTTGTTCCGAACCAACGCACATGAGAACAACACCGCCTTCCGCTTCCCTCTGAAGCAACTGCTCCGCGCTCGACCTTGAGAAGGGTTTCTTGGGATCGAGCACCAGAATGAGCGAAGCGGACTCAATAAGATCGGAACGCAGTGACCAAGCGGCGACAGGCAAGTATTCCTTTGCCAAGAGAAGAGAATTCAACGTTCCCACCGACTTTTCACCCCCAAGCCGGTCCACGTTCTCGGCGTGAGCGAGGTCATAAACGGCTAACTGCCCGAAGCCCCTGAAGTGCGGCTCAATCCTTGCCCAGGGGCGATGGATTCCGATAGAGAGCAGGTAGAGAAGCGCACATGTCATCAGTAACACTCCGCGGCGCTTGTGCTTCAGAAGCAGAAAGAGGCCTGCGGCAGCCAGGATTGCCCCCACTCCCTCAATGGCCCACGCCTGACGAGAACCCCCCGTCCCATACGCACAGACTCTCTCCACGAAGCTTGCCGACACGAAGAGCGACGGATCCTGGAACAGCCCAGTGTCTCCAAAAACGACAACCCGTCCTCTTCCAACCCGCGAAAGAGCCATGACCGGGATATCGCCTGCCAGTTCTCCTCGGTCAAGGCGGTAATTACCCAGAAAACTCGGCCCGTTGCGCGGGTCACCCTTGTCCGAAAAACCCTCCTTCATGGTGTACAGAATGCAGCCGGGCCATCGAACGTCCAGGGACGCGCCGGTCCCCCACGGGACGTTTTCTCTCGACATCCTGCCCTCGCCGCGCAGAGGATGCTGAGGAAACCCGGATGAGAGGTTCACAGACGTCGTCGAATAGGTTGAAATCGCCGCGTCAAACCTGAACCGAAGCGGCGTTGCCTGAAGGAAAGAGTTCAAGGCCGGCAACGTGCCACCTATGTTGGTATGATCACCCACCAGGAGGAGCGTGCCTCCGCGTTGCAGGAACTTGTGAAGGCGCGCTCTATCTTCAGGCCCCACGGGCACCAGTGGGTTGAATACGATGAGAAGGGACGCTGAATCCAATGCGCGACTCCCCAGCGGATTGTCCGCCAGTAGTACTTCATAGCCCATTGCTCTAAGGTAAATCGGAAGGGCACCAAACTCAGGAAGAGCCGACCCAGTGAATGTGGTACCGGAGGTACGTTCGAAGGATCCGAAACAAGAACTCTGCACAACTACACTGGACGAAGCGGATTGATTCCGTCGAAAGTTGTCGACTCCCGATGAGAACACCGATGCGACAAGCAGTAGTCCGGCCATAAGCGCCACTTTGATTCCACTAGTCCGGCGTTCAGTCGTGCCGTTCGCTTGGCGAAATCCATTCCATATGGCCAACACATACAGCAAGACAATACAGGATCCCAGGAAGAATCTCGGAATGTGAAGAAGCATGAGAAGCATAAATGTGGCCAATAGCACACCACTGGACAGGGCGAACCTGGAGAAACTCCCAAACCCGCCTGCTATCGCGAAGCACCCGGCCAGCATTAGGGCCGACGTGAGTATGAAAACTCCCGACGGTGTTGGCCCAAGCAGCGGCGTTTCCCCCCAGATACCGCCCACGATGCCAGAGACGTAACGAGTGAGATTTAGGACCGGGGGGTACAAAGGAGAGCTAAGGAACGGAGGAATCAGGAGCCCCATTGCCAGCACCCAACAGATAGTCACGTGAAGGGCGGGTACCTCAGCGGATTGTCGAGGACGGAGCGCGGCGGCGATTGCAAGGATCAGCGCCAAGCAAAAGACGCTGTCCGCATCGCCCGTGCTGGGCGCCAGTGGCAAGAGCAGGCACGCCATGAGGGCGAGCGTGTCACGTACCGACCAAGGGCGGCCAGCGCGTTCAACCAGGACACCTACGGGGAGTAAGAACAAGCCCACCAGAATCCTGGACGCAGGGTCTCCTATGCTGGTGCCCGTCCCTACAAGCAACGAGCAAGACAGGAAGCCGACCAGTAGAGTGGCCGTCCCTGGGGGAATGCCTTGGAACCCTATCCGCGGGTGTCCTTGGGGCATCGGCGCAACTCTAGCCGTTGGACTAAGGAAGGACTCTCCGGAAGCAGCAGTCGACAATCTAGGTCTTGCTCAAACCCCTGCGCCGAGCGAGAAGGAACAGCAATGCAACGAAGACCACAAGTGCGCTACACGAAAGAAAAGCGCTATTCGTCAACGCCGGGCCCTCGATGGGAGTACAGTATGTCGCCCCGGCCCCACCCGGCATGCAGGTATAGATCGGCGCCTGCTGGGCCGCGGAGTCCGCGTCCGCCCCAACGTCTTTCACATTTTGACTCAGCTCGGCCGCGCCCTTGTCCGAGCTTTCGCGGAAGAGAGGACTGGCGGAACTCGAATCTGCGGAAGGGCCAACGTCGCCGTTCACGGGTGTCGCCGACAGCGCGCAACAGGCAAGCACAACAATAAACACGTAAGGTAACCTGCTCATTTCTTGCCCCCCTTGGTCGTCAATGACTGACCGGACAATGAGGGAAACTGCAGCAAAGAATGAGACAATCTGTGTCGTGTCTACAGTGTGACACAAGTCCCAGTAACGCCAGATATCTTTGTCCGATGTACGCTTTGATTGTAGCGCACGAGCTGCCAGCCGCACTCGCACGGCCCATCCCCACACGAGTGAATATAGCACGCGGAAACACCGGTGTCAATCTCAATTTAACTTCAGATACAGCAAAGTGTTATGTGTAGATGTGTTGGGTATAAATAATAAGGATGTGTCCTTTCTTATTCAGAGTTCGTAGTAAGCGTTGGGAAAGGAATCCGGCACGGACGTACCATACACGAGGCCCCGACAGACCGCCGCGAGAGCGGGGGCGCGAGAACTGCGTCAGATTGTGACCTATTAATTGGCGTAGAAGCTGAGGTTATGCAAGAAAGGCCTTGACACTTCGGGCGGCCAGGATAAGCCTTGCCTTGGAAGGCGAGAGCGTGCTGGCGTGAGTCCCGGCGTGCGCCGACGGCTGGGCCGACCTCGAGGGTGCCGGCAAATGAAAGGCGTGTTTCAGAGCATCACCACGAGTCTCCGTGCGCAGCTGCACAGCGCGGACGTATGCGTGGCGGTCTGCATGTCGACGAAGCTGGCATTCGCGGCGGTCCTGCTGTTCCTCCTGGCGACACCGGCTCTCGCCTCCAGGGAATACCATATCTGGCACTCCCCGGACAGCCTGTTCAAGGTCGGCGGCTTCACCAGAGTTGCAACGGAGAAGTTGCCCATGGTCATGCCTGAGAGACCACCCGGTTTCGAGGGCTGGAGACTCATCGAATTGATGATTGCAGAGCCGGGCGAGTGGCTGCAATTCGGCGTGTCCCTGAGGAAGATTCCGAAGGTCGTATTCTCAAGGGGGGCCCGGATCATCCTTACCGACAAGAAGGGCAGGCGGATAGAGAGCGCGGGTCTCTTCTTCTGTTCCGACAAAGAACAGGTTCAAGTCCATGACACGCGAGAGAGAGACGTGGTCGTGAGTCTGTGGAGTACTTGGACGCGCATGGCGGATTCGACGGCTGCCGGAAGCGCAAGATTCCCGCGCGGCAGCGTCGCCGTCAAGAACATCGTCAGCTTTGAGGTCGTGGGCGCAAGGGCGGCCTCCACTGAGTATTCCGGACAAAGGAGGTGAGACCCATGAAGCTCGTGATAGTGTGTCTCTTGCTCGTGTCGCTGCTTGTGCCGTTCGGGGCAACGGCTCTGGCCATACCGTTCGCCTGTGAGCACGCGTATTACACCCACAGACTGGAGGATGTGCTATTCTGCGGACTCGTCCTGATTGCGGAGCTGATCATCCCAGACGACGGTACTGGTGTGCCGATAGGTTGGCAGTAAACGGGCCGGGTGCAGTCAGAGGCTGCTTTGTCCGCCGGTCCTCTGGCGAGGCAGGGCGACAGCCCGTGGAGCGTCGAGGCCTTCACCAGCCCGTTGCCCCGTCGGCCGTGAAAGCGTCCTCGATGTGCTCGACGACGAGTCTCTCGCGCGTCCACGAGACGGAAAGCACGTCGAAGCGCACGGTTTCCCAGGAGCCGAGCGGCCGGCCGCAGGATGCGGACGCCCCCCCGTGAATGAACTGTGCGGCGCCGCGCACCATGTGTACGCGCTTTCTCCAGTCCACTGCCTCCGCCGGAGCCGACACGCAGCCGGGGCCGCGCAGCTTGACCTCAACGAAGACCAGGCAGTCCGCTTTCCGGGCCACAATGTCCAGCTCGCTCGCGCGAGTCCGGACGTTCCTGGCGACTATGCGATAGCCTTTGAGCTGAAGAAAGAGAGCGGCGACGGCTTCGCCGATGTGACCCGAGCCGATATGGCCGGGTTCGATGCGGCCGGACACGACACGGCGGGGGCCGTTGCGGTCGCGCCCGGAGTCCCCGCCGTCAGACGAACGGTTCTCACCCATACCCAACCACCTCACAATCCAATCGAGAACCAGAGGCCGGCGTCTATCCTCTCACGAGACCTGCTTCCCTCATGAATAGGATTTCTTTCACCGGCCTGAAGGAAAACCTGTGGAGGCTGCACGGGCCGTGGCGCAGCAGCGCCCGGATGTGGTCTTTGGTGCCGTAACCCTTGTGGACGTCGAAACCGTA
The DNA here is from genome assembly GCA_016928935.1 of Candidatus Eiseniibacteriota bacterium. Lineage (GTDB taxonomy): Bacteria > Eisenbacteria > RBG-16-71-46 > JAFGJU01 > JAFGJU01 > JAFGJU01. The sequence continues at coordinate 11,945 of JAFGJU010000003.1, forward strand.
CTCGGGGAACTTCTCGTGCGCATCGGCCATGAGCATGTCTCGCACGTACTTGGCCACGATGGAGGCAGAGGCCACAGAAAGGAAGTTCCCGTCCGCTTTCGGGAACGCCACCTGAGGAATGTTCAACGAGGGAATCTTGCGGCCGTCCACCATGACCAGTGCCGGCCGCGCCGACAAGGCTCCGATTGCCTCGCGCATGGCGACGTGCGTGGCCTTCAGGATGCCCATTCCGTCCACCACCCGCTCGCTCACCGAAGCCCACGAAACAGAAACGGCACCCGAGTTGATGGCGCCGTACAATTCCTCCCGCTTCGAAGCCGTCAGCTTTTTCGAGTCGTCCACGCCGTCCGCGACGAAGTCGGGGCTCAAGATGACCGCCGCAGCGACCACAGGCCCGGCCAGGGGCCCTCTGCCGGCTTCGTCCACGCCCGCCAGCAGCCCACGAGCGCTCTTGAGATACCGCTCTTCGTTCGCCTTGAGCTCAAGAAATCGCTCTCGCAAGTCGAGGACCAAGGTCACCCTCCTGACTGCCGCGGGAATTGCGCTTGCCGCTTGAAGCACCCGCCCCGCCCTCGCGATCGCGCCACCGCCGCGCAGCTGCGACTTCTACTGCGGCTTAGTCTGCGTGTCCTTCTGCGCCGGCATTTCTTCCTGCTTCTCCTGGACGCGCGCGGACTTGCCCTTCTTCTTCCTCAGGTAGAAGAGCTTCGCCTTCTTGACCCTTCCCTCTCTGACCAGGGTGACTCGCGAGACACTCGTGGAGTGGAGCGGGAATATTCGCTCTACGCCCACGCCTCCGCTGACCTTGCGGACCGTGAACGAGGAACGCATTCCGGAGCCGCGCTTGCTGGTCACGATGCCCTCAAAGACCTGAGTCCTTTCCTTGTCGCCCTCGACGACCTTCACGTGGACTCTGACGGTGTCGCCCGGTCTGAACTCGGTCAGCTTCTTCTTGAGGTGCTTGGATTCAATGTAGTTGATGGCGTCCATGCGTTACCTTCCTTTCATCGGGATTTCAGAGCCCTGTAGCGGGCCCAACTACTTTACCCCATCCGGTCAGTGCCGTTCAAGAGGTCCCTGTCTTCCTTGCTGAGGGCCTTTTCGCCCATCAGGTCGGGCCTTCTGTCGAGGGTCCGCTCGAGAGCGCTCTTCCGCCTCCACCTGCGTATGGCCTCGTGGTTGCCGGAGACCAGGGTCTGCGGGACCGGCCTCCCTGCCACCACTTCGGGCCGCGTGTAGTAGGCGCTGTCCAGAAGCCCCTCCTCGAACGAATCGCCCGCGGCCGAGTCCTCATCCTCCATGGCGCCCGGGAGGAGCCTCACTGCAGACTCTATTACGACCATGGCGCCCAGCTCGCCCCCCGAAAGAACGTAGTCTCCCACTGAGAGCTCTTCCGCGCCCAGGATTTCTCTCACTCGCTCGTCGATTGCCTTGTACCGTCCGCACACTAAGACGAGCGAATCGCATCCCGACAGCTCGCGCGCCATGGGCTGGTCGTACTGCCTCCCCTGTGGAGACAGTATTACGATTCTGTGACGGGACTCCTCGCCCCTCGCGCCGAGCGAGCCGCCCGCGTCTGCCGGGAGTTCCGGGGCGTCCCCGCGGGTGAATCTCCCGTCACTCGCCGCGGCGAGCCCCTCCCGTGCCGGAGCCTCATTGTCCTCTTCGGCATCCTCTTCGGCTCCTCTTCCGGCGGTGCCGGCAGCGCGCGGACTCCGCCCTGCCAGGTAGTCCACCCCGGTCACCGTCGCCACCGCGCGCAGTATCGGCTCGGCCTTCATGACCATGCCCGGCCCGCCGCCGTAGGGATAGTCGTCCACGCTCCTGTAGTTGTCGTCGGTGAAGTCTCTCAAGTCCAGGACGCGCACGTCCACGAGGCCTCCTCCGATCGCTCTTGCCACGATGCCTTCGGACAGGAATCCCTTAACCATTTGAGGGAATATCGTGACCACCGATATTCTCATGGCTTCTCCACTGCAGACAACTGCCTGTTCTGATTCCGTGTGCCGTGCCGAAACGGAGAGATCTGCGGCAAAGAACGGACGGGTGCGGCCGCCGCGCCGCGAGGCTATTCCAGAATCTCGAGAACCGCCTTCTTACCCAGCTTCGTGGCCGCAGCGCTTAGCAGAGTGCGGATGGAACGCGCGGTCCTGCCGTGTTTGCCTATTATCTTCCCCAAGTCTTCCTGGGCAACGCGAAGCTCGAAGATCGTGGTGCGCTCGCCGGTGACTTCCTTGACCGTGACTTCGTCCGGCTTGTCCACGAGATTCTTCGCAATGTACTCGATGAGCTCTTTCATGACGCATCAACCTCCCCAGCCAAGCAACAGGCTCGGCCTCCGGGACCGCGCGAGCACACAACAGCCTTCGGCCTGGGAGCCCTCTGGGACCTTCCCGGCCCGGGGAGAGACTTTGAGGAAACAGCTACTTTGCTGCTTCCTTGTTCGCTTTGCGCTTGGGTGCCTTCTTCGCTGGTTTGGATGCTTTCTTCTTACCGGCTGCAGGCGCCTCCGCTGCCACGGCCTCGGGGGCCCGTTCCACTGCGGGCTCCGCGAACGGCTCTGCGGAAGACGTCCGCAGCTCATCGAGAGAGACCGCCTGAGGCGCCTTCTTCACCACGACCGGTTTCTCAGGCGTCATCCCGGCACGCTTCAGCAGTTGGCTCACGGTAAGGGAAGGCTTCGCGCCCTTGCCCATCCACGTCTTCACGCGTTCGAGGTCGATATTCACGCTCCCAGAGTCGGCCAGGGGATCATAGGTTCCGAGAATCGCTATGAACCGGCCGTCCCGGGGCATTCTCGAATCGGTCACGACAACCTTGAAAAATGGCCTGTGCTTCGCACCTGCTCTCATCAGACGAATGGTAACTGCCACTAATTTCACCTCCGGGCATAACGATAGCACTAGAACGGTAGAAAGCTCAACCCCTTTCTGCCCCCGCGTTTCATCTGCTTCAGCAGCTTCTGGATCTGGAAGTACTGCTTGAGGACCCTGTTCACTTCCTGAACCGTTGTGCCGCTTCCCGTTGCTATCCTCTTTCTCCTGCTTCCGTCTATGATGACCGGGTTTCGTCTCTCGTCCGGCGTCATGGAGTTTATCACTGCCTCAACCCGACCGAGGGCCTTCTCGTCCACGTCCAGGCCCGCCTTCTGAATCCTCCCGAAGCCCGGAATCATTTGCATCACGTCCTGGAGCGGCCCCATCTTGCGCACTTCTTTGAGCTGGTCCAGGAAGTCCTCCAGGGTGAATTCCGCGGCGCGCAGCTTCTTCTCCATCTCCTCGGCCCGCGCCGCGTCCAGCGTCTGCTCCGCCTTCTCGACGAGCGACAACACGTCCCCCATGCCGAGGATGCGCGAGGCCATCCTGTCGGGATGGAACACCTCAAGGGCGTCCGGCTTCTCTCCTACGCTCACGAACTTGATGGGCTTCCCGGTGACGGCCCTGAGGGACAGCGCAGCTCCACCGCGCGCGTCGCCGTCCAGCTTGGACAGCACGGCGCCGTCAAAGTCCACGGCCTTCTGAAAAGAGTTCGCCACGTTGACCGCGTCCTGGCCCGTCATCCCGTCCAAGACCAGGAGCGTCTCGTGCGGCGGCACTTTTTCCCTGAGCTGGATGAGCTCGCTCATCATCTCGTCGTCCACGTGCATGCGGCCGGCCGTGTCGAAGATGACCCAGTCGTAGCCTCCGTCCACAGCCTGCTCAAACGCCTTCGGAGCCGCATCCAAGACCGTCTCTCCCTTCGCGGGGATGAAGGAGGTCAGGCCCACGGACTCCGCCAGGATTCGGAGCTGCTCCACCGCCGCCGGTCGTTTCAGGTCCGCGGCCACGACCAGCGGCTTCGCCCCCTTCTTTCTCAGGTGCACGCCCAGCTTCACGGTGAACGTCGTCTTTCCCGAGCCCTGGAGACCCACAACGAATATCGCCGCCGGGTGCTTCGACGCCGGCTTCAGGCTCACGGCCTTCTTCCCCAGAAGCTCGACCAGCTCCTCATGCACGACGCCTATGACCTGCTGCCCGGGCGTGAGGCTCTTGAGAACCTCGCGGCCGACTGCCTTCGACTCCACTGCGGCCACGAAGTCCTTCGCGACCTTGTAGTTCACGTCCGCCTCGAGGAGCGCGCGCCTGACCTCCCTGAGGGCGTCCCGCATGTTCTGCTCCGAGAGCTTTCCGTAGCCGCGGAGCTTCCTGAAAACGGATTCGAGTCTTGAGCTCAGTTCTTCAAACATTGACCTTCCGTTGCTGCGGCCGGGCCAGATCGAGGCGGTTTGGAGATCCTGAATCGGCTACGGCACACAGGGTCACGCAAACGACCTCAAGTGGCCTCTGAAACAGCATGCCGGAGGGCTCGAGCAAGGCCTAAGCCTTCCGGCATCAACGTGCGAGTCTACCACACGGCCCGGCCCCGGCGCAAGGTCGGGTTTCGGCGACGTGTCGCGTCATGCCTCCGCTGCTGTGCTAGTGACTGCGAGGCGTCAGGACCCGGCGGCAATGCTGCACACCCGGCCAACTCAACCCGCGGGAGAGGGCCGCGGAGGCAACGCGGGGCGGCGACCTGCGAACGCCGTGCCGTCTTCAAGAGCCCGCGGCGGCGCGAAGGGACGCAATCGCGGCAGCCGGGTCCGCAACGCAGAAGACGAATGAACCGGCGGCAAGGATCGTGGCCCCCGCCTTCGCCGCGATGGGCGCCGTCTTCAGATTGATTCCGCCGTCCACCTCCACCTCGAAGCCGCGGCTCCTCGCCACCCGGCTTATCTCCTCCAGCTTCGGCATCACTTCCAGGATAAAGCCCTGCCCGCCGAAGCCGGGATGGACGGTCATCACGACGACAACGCCCAGTGCATCGAGGAAGGGGGCGATGTGGGCCGCGGGAGTGTCGGGGTTGATGGCGAGCCCCGGCTTGACTTTTCTTCCACGTATCGCCGCGATGGTGGACTCCACGAGGTCTCTCCTGACGGTCCCGGCTGCGAGAGGCGGCTTCCCCGTCGGCGAGGCCTCGGCCGCAGCGCCGAGCGAGGCTTCAGGACCCGTCGCCCGACCGGAGACTCGCGCCCCGGAGCTCAGGGGCGACGAACCTGCGGGCGGCGCGACGGCGCTCGACACAAGCGCCGTCTCTATATGGAAGCTCAGGTAGTCCGCCCCGGCGTCACAGAACTGCGGGGCGTACTTCCACGGCTCGCTTATCATCAGGTGCACGGCCAGCGGCAACTTCGTCAGCCTCCTCACGGCACTCACGATGATGGGCCCGAACGTTATGTTGGGGACGAAGTGCCCGTCCATCACGTCCACGTGTATGAGGTCCGCCCCGGCCGCCTCAACTACTTTGAGCTGCTCCGCCAGCCTGCTGAAATCCGCGGAGAGGATCGAAGGCGCTATCTTCATCATCAGTGAGACTCCTGAATCTTGTCAGAGCTGAGGTCCGTGCGGCGCGGGCTTCCGGCGCCCTTCACAACCGGTGTGGCCCGCCGTTTCCAGTGCCGTCAGAGGGACCCGAGCTCGACCACGACCTTCGTGCCCTTCGCGACCTTCGCCCCGTAGGGCGGGTTCTGCTTCACAATCCTGGTCCCCCGAGAAAAACCGGACGCCACCTCGACCGTAAGACCGGCCGCTTCCAACGCCCGCGTCGCCGCGGCAATGTCCGCGCCGACGATCCTAGGCATCAGGTACTCGGCCGGCCGCGGGCCCAGACTCACGAGCAGGTCCACGGAACCGCCCTCTTCGACGAGCGCGCCCGCGCCGGGAAACGAAGACAGCACCGCGTCAGCAGAGCCATCTTCCGAGAAGACCTGGGACACTCTCCCGAGCTGCAGGCCGGCCCTGCTCAGGACAAGCTCCGCGTGCCTGAGGGATTGACCCCTGAGGTCCGGTACGGCCACTCCGGTCTCGCCGCTGCTGACCCTGACTTTGACGCCACGGTTCTTCTTGACGAAGGACAGAGGCGACGGGGTCTGTGAGATGACGCAGCCCTTGGGCACGTCCGGGCTGAACACCGGATAAGTCGCCTCCAGCCGGAGTCCCTGTTCCCGGAGCATCCTCTCCGCTTCCGGAACTGTGCGGAGAGCCAGGTCCGGCACTCTGACTTCCTCCCCGTGGCCCGCGAGGAAAGGCATTATCGCAAAGTTGAATATGACTACGCCGCCCGCGAATGCGACGACCGAGAAGATGACCGTCTTCCAGAGTGGTGACAATCCTCTCTTGTCCGTCACGTCGCTCCCTCCGCCCGGCAAGGACTCGGTCGCAAACAGCGATCGAGGGCAGACAGACAGTCCCCTGCCGCGGCTCGCCTCCGGCTGTGGACACCCCGCCCCCGACCGGCCAAGACCCACGCCCCCCGTCGTCTCCACACGCGAATTACTTCTTCTTGATCCGCGCGGCAAACACGCCGTCCGTCCCGAACTCGTCCGGCAGTATCAGCATGGCGCCGGTCTCGTCCACCAGGGGGGCCGGCACGAGGCCCATCGCGCTCTCCATCCCGAGCTCCGGATGTCCGGCCAAGAAAGAGGCCATGAGCTCGCTCGTCTCCTCAGGCTCGAAACTGCAGACACTGTAGACCAGAACCCCACCCTTATCAAGGAGCTTCGAGGCCGACTCCAGAAGCTCTCGCTGGAGCCGCGCAAGGGCGGCGATGGACTCCTCTTTCTTTCGCCACCTTGCGTCGGCCCTCTTGCCGATTACGCCCAACCCCGAGCACGGGGCGTCCACCAGTATCCGGTCGAACGGCCCGCGGAGGGGCGGCATCCTGCCGTCAGCGGCGACGACCCGCACCAACTCGAGCCCCAGCCTCGCCGCTGCCTCGGCCACGCGCGCGGCCCGCGCCGGATGCACTTCCAGGCAGTACACGCAGCTTCCGTCGGGCGCCATCTCGGCCATCTGACTCGCCTTGCCGCCGGGCGCAGCGCACAAATCCAGAAAGGCCCGCCCGGTGGACACCGACAGCAGATGACACACCAGGGACTCCGCCTCGTCCTGCGGGGTGTAGAGCCCACGGGCAAACAGAGGGTCCGTCGCCGGCGCGAGCTCACCCTTGACCCTCAGCACGTCCGGGTTCAGGCTCCCCTGCTCCGCCATGACGCCGCGGGCGCGCAGTGCGGCCAGCAGCTCCTCAGGCCGCACGCGCGTGAGGTTTGTCCTCACGCTTATCCACTCTATGGAGTTGTTGGCCTCACAGATTCGTATCGTCCTGTCCACTCCGAACCTGGCCATCCACCGCCTCACTATCCACTCCGGGTGAGAGTGGAAGACGGACACCGCCCGTGCCGGGTCGTCCTCCAACAAGGGATACTCGACCGGCTCCTTGCCGGACGCAAGGCGTCTGAGGACGGCGTTGACGAGGCCCGCGGTGCCGGGATGGCCTCTCTGCCGGGCCAGGTTGACGCTCTCGTTGACGGCGGCGGACGCGGGTATTCTGTCCATGAAGAGAAGCTGGAACGCGCCCAGGCGGAGCACGTTCCTTATCCAGACGGGGAGCGCGTCCAGGTCGGACTTGAGGAAACTCGAAAGGACCCAGTCTATCCGGCCTCTCCAGCGCAGAGCCCCCTTCACCAGGTGTGTCAGAAGGTTCCTGTCCTCGACTCCGAGGTCGGCTCTCGCCAGATAGGTGGTCAGCAGGCGGTCACTGAAGGCGGCACGCGAATCCACGGCGGACAGGATTTGGACGGCCAACTCTCTCGCCGAGGCAGGGCGCCTCCTGCGGAACCTGCCGGAGCCGCGGCGCATG
>JAFGJU010000112.1 GCA_016928935.1 Candidatus Eiseniibacteriota bacterium
CGCACTCGGCGCGACCCCGTAAGGATTGGGATCACAATCCGACCCAGTTGTATTCCTTCGGGCGGGCGACCCCGGGAGGGGTCGAGCCCGCCCGAAGGACACTGTGGTCAGACTCGTACATCGAGAAAGCTGGTATGTGATGAGGCACCTTAGGAAAACACAGTCAACCAGAGGCGCGGCCGTAGTCGAATTCGCCATGGTCGCGATGATTCTTTTTCTGGTGATCATCGCCATGGCGGAGTTCTCCAGAGCGTGGATGCTCATGGGCGTCGCCAACGGCGCAGCACGAGTCGGAGCGCGCTACGCGGCCATACTCCCCGACGTGGAAAACAACCTGGGTGCCGTCGAGACGAAGGTGAGGGAAGCCCTCTACGAGTCCCGCATCCCCGACGAGGACATCCAGGTGAACGTGGTTATTGAGGGAGGCACTCCTTCCATAGGGGTGCCCGTAATAGTCGACGTCATCGTTACGTTTCACACCTCTTTTGCGCACCTATTTCCAAGATTGGGCGAACTGCCGCTGAAAGCTTCCTGCAGCATGCGTCGGGAAATCTGAACTTGAGACGGAGGTTTTTCAAGTGACCAGAATCAGGGTAGTCGTGATTCTTGCCGTCGTTTTCGGCCTTCTGGCAGCGGTCGCGATCTATCGCTACCTCGCGCAGTACGACAAGATGATTCGTGAGAAGAAGATCGCGGAGCAGCCGGTGGTGGTGGCCATCAAGGACCTCCAGTTCGGCACCGTCCTCGACGAAACGAACGTCGAGGCAGTCGGATGGCCGGTACAGATAGTCCCCGCGGGAGCCTCGACGTCTCCTCAGGATGTTTACGGCAGGGTCGTCAAGTCACCGGTGGTGGCCGGCGAAGCTGTTCTGGAGACGAAACTGGTCCCCATAGGCATGAACAGGGGTCTGGCCATCCTGGTACCGGAGGGAATGAGGGCCATGACCGTGCCCGTGAACACCTGGTCCGGCGTGGCGGGCTTCGTGCTGCCCGAGACCAAGGTTGACGTCGTGGTCACGATAAGGCCCGAGCTGCAAAGGGAGCAGGTGGGGAAGGTCATACTCCAGAACCTGACGGTGCTGGCCGTGGACCAGAAGATTGAGGACACCGAGGGAAAGCCCTTGAAGTCCACTGCGGTGACGCTGCTCGTCACTCCCAGCGAGGCGGAGAAGCTCGCCCTGTCCGCGACAGAGGGGGAGATAAGCCTGATACTCAGGAACCCTGCTGATTCCGACTCTGCGGGCACAAAGGGGACGACGATCGCCCAGATGCTGTCCAAGAGCGAGCCCGTTCAGAGACTGGCGCCGGTCCGGGTCTCGCGGCCGAGGCCGGCCCGGACAACCAGTACGGCCGAGGTGAAGCCGGCTGCCAAGCCCGCGGAGAAGAAGACCATCGGCGTCGAGGTGATTCGGGGGTCGAAGAGGACCCAGGAGAAGTTCGAAGACAAGACTCAACCGAAATAGAGATAGACGTATTCAAGTTGCGATGCGCTGATCAAGTGCGGCTTTACCCGCAGCTTTCCTCCGTGGGAAGCCGGGGAATGGAGGAGAACAGCGATCATGCTCAGCAGAACACGTGTCGTTTGGCTGCTTGTCTTGGGACTGCTTTTGGCGGCCCCGTACGTGGCCCGCGAAGTCTCGGCGGCGGTCGTGCCCGCCGGCCCCCTCCTCAAGATGGAGGTTATAGTCGGTAAGTCGCAGGTAATCGCTTTCACGGAGAACATAATGCGGGTCTCCGTGACCGACCCGGCCATAGCGGACGTGATGGTGGCCTCTCCAAAGCAGCTTCTGGTTAACGGAAAAACCCCGGGCACGACCAGCCTGGTGGTATGGGACGCGGACGAGAGGCCCACATTCTATAACCTGGTGGTGCACACTGACACGTCCTTCCAGCAGGTTATGCTCAAGGTCAGGTTTGCCGAGGTGAACAGGACCGCGCTCAAGGAGTTGGGAGTCGACTTCGTGAGCACGGACCTGAACCCTAGAATCTTCGGCGAGGACTTCCAGGAGGCAATCATCGGGAGCTTCGCGGGCCAGGTGACCACGCCGTCCGTCCCTCTTACTCTTGGCTCGGGCGTTACGACTTACCTCTCGCTCACGCACGCCTCGTACGGCGTGGAGGCGGCCTTGAAGGCTTTGGAGAGGAAGGGCATTGTAAACACGCTGGCGGAACCGACTCTCGTGGCCATCAGCGGGCATGAGGCGGAATTCCTGGCCGGGGGCGAGATACCGGTGCCGATAGTGCAGGCGGGCGGGGCGGCCAACGCAGTGACGATAGAGTGGAAGGAATTTGGAGTGGGGCTCAAGTTCACGCCCACGGTCGTGGATTCGGGCGTAGTGAGCCTTAAGGTCGAGCCCGAGGTGAGCACGCTCGACTGGGATAACGGAGTCACGCTGGGCGGCTACACGGTGCCTGCGCTGCGGACGCGAAAGGCGCAGAGCGTGGTAGAGCTCAGGGACGGCCAGACCCTGGTCGTGGCCGGTTTGATAACCAGAGAGGACTCAAAGAGTGTTTCGAAGTTCCCGATTCTCGGCGACATCCCGATTCTCGGCTTGCTGTTCAAGAGTACAAGCTTCATGCAGAGCGAGACCGAGCTGGTGCTGTTGGTGACGCCGAAGGTCGTGAGCTCGTACAGCGCAGCAGATGTGCCTGCCTGGCCGGGCACCGGGAGGGCATCTGGAGAGGAGTAGGTGAGCGCCATGAGACAGTCGTGTAGAGGATTGGGCCTGTTGCATTCGCAGCGGGGGGCCGTGTTGCCCCTTATTGCGTTTCTCATCGTAGTGATGCTTGGCCTGGCGGCCTTCGCCGTGGACATAGGCTACATCCTGGTCACGAAGCAGCAGCTCCAGAACGCCGCCGACGCCTGCGTCCTGGCGGGGGCGGGCGCCCTGATTCTGATGGACGAGCCCACCAAGACGGCCGAGGTGGAGGCCAGAGTTGTTGACATGGCGTCCAGGCACAAGGCGGGTGACGACGAATCCGTGTACATCGTCCCGGCGGAAGACATCATCATGGACGGTTACAAGCTCACCGTGCACACGCGGAAGCTCAAGTCCAGAGGCAACGGGCTGCCGCTGTTCTTCGCCAAGATCCTGCGCATGCCGTTGGCGGACGTAGAGGCGAAGGCGGCCGTGCTTCTCACCCCCACCAGCAGCGCGTGCTGCGTCAAGCCGTGGTCCGTTCCGGACAAGTGGGACGACGACACGACCATCCCAGGGCACGAGGACTGGCGGAACAACAACGTGTGGAACGGGGAGGAGTTCGAAGATTCCAACGACAACCGGCTCTACGACCCGGGCGAGATGTTCACTGACGAGAACGGGAACGGGGTTTACGACAGCGAGGTTTACGACAGGGCGCTGTCGCAGGCGAACGAGGCCGGCTACATACCGTCCCTGCCCCCAGACGGGCACATCGGCGAGCAAGTGATGCTCAAGATCGGCTCGGAGGGCGACAGGCTCGCGCCCAGCTTCTTCAACCCCATAGTCCTCCCGTGGCCCGAAGAGTACGAAGACGAAGGAGGGACTGGCGCCGACGCGTACAGGGACGCGATAGCCAAGTGCAACCCCATGGTCATAGAGCAGAATCAGACCGTGGAGGTGAGCAGCGAGCCGGGCCGAATGGTGGGCCCTACTGTCCAGGGCACCAAGATAGTCATGGAAGGGGATCCAACCGCGTTCTGGAACGAGGAGATAGACAACGTGGACCACACGGAAGGGGGCAATATCGGCGTGAGCACAAGGATAGTCCTGGTGCCGGTGTTCGACCCCAGGATGTGGCCGATGCCCGGGAGGATGACCGAGCAGAAGGGGAACGCGATAGTCATCACGAAGATCGTGGCCTTCTTCCTCGAGGACCTAGATAAGGACGTGATAACTGCAAGGGTCACGAAGGCCCCGGTCTCCTGCATAAAGGGAACTCAACCGGGCGGCGGGGAAAGTTTCACTTGGACCTATCAGATGGTGGAATAGGGAAGCATGCCGGAAGAAATCTCTATTGTAATTATCGACAGCGACAAGGACGTTCGGTACTCTCTTAAGAACATGCTGCGGGATATCCCGGGCGCTCAGGTCCGGGACGAGTCGGACGACCCGAGGGTCGGAGTCAACCTGGTCAGGCAGTTCAGGCCTCACATCGTCTTCTTGGAGATATCGTCTCCGGCGGAGGACCACCTCAACACCGCCGCCAAGATAGTGGAGGTGTATCCGCAGGCCTCCATATTCGCCGTTTCGTCCGAGACCAAGCCCGACGTCATACTCAAGGCCATGCGCTCCGGCATACAGGAGTTTCTGAAGAGGCCGCTGGACCAGGACGAAGTCGTCGCGGCCGTCAGGAAGGTGATGAGGAGACTCCAGACGCAGGGCACGGTGGCGGGCGAGATAATCACGATATTCAGCAACAAGGGCGGCCTGGGCACGACGATGATCGCGGTCAACCTGGCGGTCATGCTGGCCAAGTCGTGCGCCAAGTCCGCGGCAGTCGTGGATTTGGACCTCCAGTTCGGGGACGCGGCCATGTTCCTGAACGTTCAGCCGACCTACACGATCGCGGACGTGGCACGGAGCTACGAGAAGCTGGACCAGACCCTGCTGAGGGCTCACATGGTACAGCACTCCTCCGGGGCCTACGTCATGGCGGAGCCCCAGCAGGCCGAGGAAGCGGAGGCCATAACGGCGGACCAGGTCGGCCAGGTGCTCAGGCTGTTGCGTTCGATGTTCGAGTACGTCGTGGTTGACACCTCCCACTCGTTTGACGAGAGGTGCGTGGAGACACTCGACCTGTCCGACTCCGTTTTCCTGGTGTCCGCCCTGGAACTGCCCGCGATAAGGAATTCTAAGAGGTGCATCGAGATATTCCAGAGGCTCGGCTACGGCCGCGACAAGGTGAAGCTCGTGCTTAATCGCTTCGTCCCGAACAAGTCGGTGGTCGTGGAGAAATTCGAAAAGAGCTTCGAGTACCCGATATTCTGGCGTATTCCCAACGACTACGGGAGCGTGAGCAACTCCATCAATTCCGGCGTGCCCCTGATAGAATCGGCGCCGCAGTCTCCGGTGACGGTGAACCTGCGCGAGCTGGCGTACGCGGTGTGCAGGAGGGGCCCCGAGGAGAAGGTGGAGGCGGAAGCCCCCAAGAAGCGCTCGCTGGTGAAGCTCCTGAGGAGGTAGAAGATGGCACTGTTCGAACGGCTTGGGCGTCAGCAGACACCCAAGGTCATGACGGAACGCTTCGGGTACAAGGGGCAGGGGCCTGAGACCAGGGACGCTTACCAGGAACTGAAGTCGCGGGTGCATCACAAGCTCATCGAGAAGCTGGACCTCGCGAGCATCGACACGATTCCGCAGGACCAGATTCGCGGACAGGTCCGGCTTGCGCTCGAGGCGATCATTGCCGGCGAGACCCTGCCGTTGAGCAGGGCCGACCGTGAGAGGTTGATAGAGGAAGTCGTTCACGAAACGCTGGGGCTGGGTCCGATCGAGCCCCTTCTGGCCGACCCGACCATCTCCGACATCCTGGTGAACGGTCACGACCAGGTGTACGTCGAGAGGTTCGGAAAGCTGGAGCTGACGGGGGTGAAATTCAAGGACGACAATCACGTAAGGCAGATCATCGACAGGATTGTGGCCGCAGTCGGAAGGAGAGTCGACGAGTCCTCCCCGATGGTGGACGCCAGGCTTCCCGACGGCTCGAGGGTCAACGCCATCATCCCGCCGCTTTCGATCGACGGCCCGGTGCTGTCGATCCGGCGGTTCGGTGCGAACCCTCTTACGGCCAACGACCTCTTGACGTTCGAGAGCCTTACACCGGGCATGCTCGAGCTTCTGAAGGGCACGGTCAAGGCCAAGCTCAACATCCTCATCTCGGGTGGAACCGGGGCGGGGAAGACCACCCTCCTCAACGTGCTGTCCGGATTCGTGCCCGGAGAGGAGAGAGTGGTGACCATAGAGGACGCGGCCGAGCTTCAGCTCCAGCAGGAGCATGTGGTCAGGCTGGAGACGCGTCCGCCGAACATAGAGGGCAGAGGCCGCATCACGCAGAGAGACCTCGTGCGGAACGCCCTGCGTATGAGGCCCGACAGGATAATAGTCGGAGAGGTGAGGGGCGACGAGGCGCTGGACATGCTCCAGGCCATGAACACGGGCCACGACGGCTCGCTCACCACCATCCACGCCAACACACCCAGGGACTCGCTGAGCCGTCTCGAGACGATGGTTTTGATGGCGGGGCTGGACCTCCCCGAGAAGGCCATCCGCGAGCAGATCGCTTCCGCGCTCAACTTGATAGTCCAGATAGCGCGTCTGACAGACGGAAGAAGAAGGGTGACGAACGTAGCCGAGATCGTCGGAATGGAGGGCAGCGTCGTCACTATGCAGGACATATTCGTTTTCGAGCGATTGGGAGTGTCGGAGGACGGCACAGTGCTGGGGAGGTACAAGGCCACGGGCATAAGGCCCAAGTTTGCGGAGAGGCTGTTTGTGGCCGGGGTACACCTTCCTCCGGGCATCTTCGACGAAGCTTAGACTTGACCGGCGACCTTTGAGGGGAGGAGACGCACTTGCTGATAGTAGTATCCATTCTCGTGCTCCTCGCGGTGATGTTCTTGTTCCTGTCGCTCGGCCTCGCCGGCCGCGGGCCTCGAGAGACGCGCGCGGCGTGGCTCAAGAAGCGACTGAGCACTCTGAGCAAGGAACACGGGAGAGAGGCGATCGTCTCGGCCAGCATCCTTAGGGACGAGCTGATGAGCCAGATCCCGGCCCTGCACAGGGGATTGTCCAGGATAAAGCTGGCTCATAAGATGGACACACTGCTCAGGCAGGCCGAGTCGCCGATGCGCGTGGGTGAGCTGCTGCTGTTCACACTTGTGTTCGCCGCGGTCGGCTTCGGCATCGGCTACTTCATCGGACGGAGCGTCATATCCGGCATAATCGGCGGCGTCGCTCTGGGCTCTCTTCCGACGGTCAACGTCATCCGGAGGAAGCGGAAGAGGGTCAGGTCCTTCGTCAGCCAGTTCCCCGACGCGCTGGACCTGATGACGAGCGCTCTGAGGGCGGGGCACGCCTTCACTGGCGCCATTCAGCTCGTGGCCGACGAAATGCCCGACCCGGTCTCGTCGGAGTTCCGGGAGACCTTCGACGAACAGAACCTGGGCCTCAGCTTCAAGGAGGCCCTCATGAACCTGGCCGACAGGATAGACAGCATGGACGTCAGGTTCTTCGTCATAGCGATGATCATCCAGAGAGAGACGGGCGGCAACGTCGCGGAGATCCTGGAGAAGATCAGTTACACGATCAGGGAGAGGTTCAAGATCCTGGGCCAGCTGCGCTCTCTCACGGCGGACGCAAGGCTGTCGGGCATAGTCCTTGCGCTGCTGCCGATCGCGGTGGGGCTCATAATACTGCTCATAAACCCCAGCTACATCATGTTCCTTTTCAAGGATCCCACCGGACGGCTCATGCTCGGCGTAGCGGGTACCCTGATGGTGATAGGCTACATCTGGATACGGAAGATCGTGAACATAGAGGTTTAGGCCATGATTCTACCTTTGCCCGTCATAGTACTGCTGGTTTTCGTGAGTCTGAGCCTGTGCGCGGCCCTGCTGCTTCACTTCGCCTTCAGGGCTCCCGACCCTCTTCAGAGGCGAATCGATCGTCTCACTGACGTGGCGCCGGAGGTGGGCGGCAAGCGCAAGAGATGGTTGGGGAAGGCGAGGAAGGCCTCCGCGTCCGCGGCGGACTCGCTCAGGGATTTCGTCGGAGGGTTCGCACCCGGCAAGGGCCGGAAGGCAGAGCCCAGGATACAGAGGCTCCTCACGTACGCCGGATACAGGAAGGGAAACGCGCTCCGGATCTACAGGGGCGCAAAGATATTCCTGGCCATGATACTGTTTGCGTTGTACATTCCGGTGGGCGCGTGGCTGGGTCATTCGGCCGGCGTCATACTGCTCCTGGGGCTGCTGGTGGCCGTGGCCGGATACCTGCTGCCCGACTACTGGCTCAGATACGCTGCGTCGCGCCGCCAGGCCGAGATCACCCGTCATCTGCCCGACTCATTGGACCTGATGGTTGTGTGCGTGGAGGCAGGCCTCGGGTTGGATGCCGCGGTGGCCAGGGTGTCGACCGAGATGAGATTGACGAGCCCCGTGTTGAGCAGCGAGTTCGCGATTGTGTCGCAGGAGACGAAAGCAGGCAAACCCCGGGCGCAGGCTCTGCGCGACCTGACCACGAGGACAGGAGTCGAAGACCTGAGCGCCCTGGTGGCGATGCTCGTGCAGACCGACAAGCTGGGGACAAGCGTGGCCCAGGCTCTGCGAACGCACGCCGACACCGTGCGGACCAGAAGGCGGCAGAGGGCCGAGGAGGCCGCTGCCAAGACGCCCGTGAAGCTCGTGTTCCCACTCGTGCTCTGCATATTCCCTTCGTTGTTCGTCGTAATCCTCGGACCGGCGGTGGTGACCATCGTGAGGACCCTGGCCGGTCTGACCGTAAAAGGCTAGTGTGTGGACGGATGCTACCAGGAGGATCTTTCGATGACTACACGCGTTCTGATGATTGCCCTGACGATGTCCGTGCTCGCGTGCGTTGCCCTGCCGACTCTGGCCGCCGGCGTCTACAGACCGTACTTTCTGGCGTGTGACGTGGAGCCGTCGGTCTACATCTGGAAAGAGGTTTTCTTCCTGAAGCCGTGGGGCAGCAACTCCCCTTCGACGTCCTACGTTGAGGTCAGTACGTGGAAGGGGACTAAGTACTGCGGCAGGCTTGTAAAGATCTCCGAGTATGAGATTGCGCTTTCCGAGGGCTACGGAACCAGGCGGTCGGGACAGAAGGCACAAGACCAGGTCGTGGTGCCCAAGAAAGACATCATAATGGCAAAGATATACTGGTAGGCACGGCGGCCCGCACCCCGGCGCCTTGCCCGAATGATGGGCGTGGACGGACGTGGAAAGAGCACGGCGAAGGAGGCCATGTGGCGGTGGGTAACGGAGTTAACGGCAAGCGCAAGCTGAGGAAGCTTATCGAAACCTGGGTGGTTTTCGGAGAGTTTCTGAAGACCGGCCTGGGAAGGGAAGGCGTGCAGAGCGCGCAGGAGGAGCACTTCCTCGCCCTCAAGGCCAAGATCGCACATCTTCTCCCGGTTCTCACCGTCATCGAGAGGGGCAGGAGCATCGACCCCGAGGCCCTGGCCGCGGTGCGTGACATAACGGAGATGCTGAATTCGTTCACGACCCTGGCCACGCCCGAACCCTTCACCAGGGAGGAAACCGAGGAGATCATTGCGCAATGGCACAGGATCTTCATCTTCCTGAACAGGCTGGAAGGCGCGCTCAAGGACAGGAGATACGGGTTCCTCATCAGGGGCGAACGGCCTGGAGGGGAGGAGCCGGCCGTGCCGCGGCGCAGCGCGGCCGGAGGTTTCGTCCGTTTCTTGATCGGCCTCGTGACTGTGGTGGCCGTGGGCGTGTTGGTGGCGGGCCTCCTGGGGATAACAACCGACCAGGCCAAGGAGACGGGCCGCAAGGGATTGGGGCTCATCCTGGGCGAGGGCACCACCGGCCCTGCGGCAGCCAGGAGCACCGAATCGGACTCGGTGGTTGTCGGGCTCGCGACAAAGACGACCTCCGAGGCCTCCGGCGTCGAGCAAGGGACTGCCGGAACTGAGCCGGGGAAGAGGTTCATCCGTACGAAACCTGTGGAGCAGCCGAGCAGTATTCCGACGGCGTTGCGGCCGCTAGTGCGGCAGTACGGCAGACACCTGACCATGATAGTGTTCGCCATTTTCCTCGCCGCAATCGTGTTCCTGTTCTTTGTCCGGGTGAGGTGATGCAGGGAGGAGCCGACGGGGCTCCGAGAACTACTAGTGTTGAGGACGCCGCTGGGGTCCGTTGCGAGGTTTGCTGTTCCCGCCCGCGCTCGTGACGACGACCGGGCGGAGTTTTTTTAGGGGCTCGGGTAGAGCAGAGGACGAAAGAGTGGGGCAGGACAGGCTGACTGATCGAGACCCAAGCCTGGCCGAAAGGCCTCGGCTCGAGCTGGCGAAATACCCTCGGGTCGAAATAGCGTTCAACACCGCGCTTCTCAAGAGGGGGTTGGACGTCGTCATATCCGGCGCAGGGCTGGCCGTTCTACTGCCGTTCCTGGCCCTCGTGGCCGTGCTCATAAAGCTCGACTCGCCCGGGCCCGTGTTCTACAACCAGATCAGGATAGGACAGGAGAGACGCTGGAGAATGCGGAGGCGCGAGGCCCTGGACGTAAGAGTGGACCTGCGCAAGGGCGAGAGGCGGAACATCATGAGCGCCGGCCGGCTGTTCCGGATACACAAATTCCGCACGATGGTCAGGAACGCCGAGGACCTGACCGGCCCCACCTGGGCCTCCCCGCACGACCCGCGGGTGACGCGGGTGGGGGGCGTCCTGAGAGCCCTCAGGGTGGACGAGCTGCCGCAGCTTTGGAACGTGTTCAAGGGCGAGATGAGCCTCGTGGGGCCGCGGCCGGAAAGGCCTCATTTCGTCAAAAAGTTTGCCGATAAGATACCTGAGTACACTGCGAGGCTCAGAGTGCGACCCGGAATCACGGGACTGGCGCAGGTCTCCACACTGGACGAACTTACGGAGGCGGAGATCCACAAGAAGCTGGACCTAGACCTCCACTACTTGCGCGACCTGAGGCTGGAGTCCGACCTCAGGATTCTGCTCAAGACCCTCGTGGTGCTCGCGAGGAAAGTATTCCGGTCGTAGCCATGGCCGTCCTCTGCTTCCCGGAACCACTGAGGTACTCAGGTGTCCAGGCGTCAGGAAACCCGCAGAGACTACAGCTCCCTCCTCAAGAAAGTGGAGAACCTGCGGTCCTTCACGAATCTTAACCCAACCGACTACGACTCCTCCGACGACGAGACCATGCTCGCAAGGGTCTGCGAGGACCTCACAGAGGCGCTGGAGGCCACCCACCGGAGGCTGATCGAGACTGACACCAAGCTCTCCGTTATGCGGGAAATCGCCGAGGGCATGCTGTCCAACGTGAGGCCAGAGGAGGCCCTTCAGACCGTCTCTTCCTACATGCACAAAGTCATGGGCATGGAGGACGTGGGGTTGTGGCTTATGAACAGGGAGACCGGACTACTGCAGGGGCAGCACACTCTGTACGGAGACGGAGAGCCCAGAACCGGGGAGACTTCGCTCAGGCCGTGCGACCTCGAGGGCAAGCTGGGAGCCTCGATCTGGCACATGCAGACTTGCGTGGTGACGTCGGAAGAAGTCGGTCGCCAGCTCAAGATAGACGTGGTCGGCCCCGGTCGGCCCATGGCCGTGGTGCCGCTTGTTTCGTCCAGGCAGTGGCTCTCCTGCCGTGAGGTCAAGAAGTGCATAAGGCAGGAGTGCAGTGCCTATCTGGGGAAGCACGGATTCTGCTGGGAGACGCCGGACACCCTGTGTTTCCACGAGAAGGGGTTCGAGCCGTCCAGAAAGGCGGAATTCTGCGTGAAGTGCGACGTGTTCCCGCTGCTTGGGATGCTGATTGCGGCACGCGGGACCTCCGGCGAGATGTCGCCCGGCGACCTTTCGATGCTGGAATCGGTGGCGTACAACGTGGCTCAGGTCCTGGAGAGCAACCGTCTGTACGGGGCTCTGCGCGTGGGCGAGGAGTTCAGGCAGAGGATCCTTGACTCGATGGGCGAGTGCATGGTCGGGTTTGACCTGTCGGGCCGCCTTCAGGCCTTCAACAGGATGGCGGAGACGGTGACCGGGTTCAGCGCCGAGGAAGTAACCGGTGCCCGGAGCAGCTTTCTGATCCCTCCTGAGGAAATGGCTGTCTCCCCCGTGACTAGAGCGCTTCGGTACGGCGAGGAGCTGACGGCAGTAGACACGGTGGTCAGAAAAAGGTCCAGGGGGAGCGTGCCGGTGAGGATGACCTCGCGTCTTCTCAGAGACGAGAGGGACAACGTCAGGGGCGTCATCGCTACCTTCTCTGACTTGCGACCCGTACGGAGGCTGGAAGAGAAGATGAGGCAACTGGACAGGCTGGCGGCTCTGGGGAGGTTCGCGTCCAGCGTGGCCCACGAAGTGAGGAATCCGCTATCGGGCATAGCAGCCGGGATCCAGTACATGAGCAGACAGTTCGGAGAGACGGGGCCTGAGGCGGAGAACGTGAAATTCCTCCTGCGGGAGGTGGCGCGACTGGAGCGCATCATACAGGACCTTCTGAGGATCACTCATCCGCAGGAGCTGGTGATTGCGGAGGCCAGCGTCGAGGACGTCGTGGAAAGGGCCTTGAAGTCGCTGGGAAACCTGTTGACCGAGAAGTCGCTGGACCTGGACATGTCCGTCACGGGGAAGCTTCGGCTCGTGGAGATGGACTCGGACCAGATACAACAGGTGTTCATAAACCTCATCAAGAACGCGGCAGAAGCGACACCTCAGGGGGGGCGGCTCAAGATCTCCATGGCGAGCGTTGAGGGGAGCGACCGCGAGCCCGGCGGCGTGCAGGTGACCGTGGCAGATTCCGGCCCGGGGATACGACCGGAGGACGCCGACAGGATTCTTGAACCCTTCTTCACGACAAAGCCCGGCGGCACGGGTTTGGGACTGTACATAACTCACGAGATAGTGCGGCGTCACGGAGGGGAGCTCTCGGTGGCGAATGCGCCCGGAAGCGGAGCCGAATTCACCGTCAGACTGCCCGCGTGCGGCCCAAACAGGAATGAAAGTGCGCGAGACGGGGGAGGCGGAAAGCGTGGCTGAGACGATTCTGATAGTGGACGACCAGGAGACGACCAGGCATTTCCTGAGCAAGGCGTTGGCAGAGGAAGGCTACTCCGTCGTGTCCGCGGACACGGGACAGGCGGGACTGGCCAGGGCCAAGGAAGAAGACCCGGACCTGGTGCTGCTGGACCTGAGGCTGCCCGACATGACGGGACTCAACGTCCTGGAGCAGATGCGAGAGCAGGGAAGCTCCGCCTGCGTGATAATCATGACGGCCTACGGAGACGTGGAGTCGGCCGTGGGCGCCATGAGGCTGGGGGCCTGTGATTTCATCGTGAAGCCGGTCAACCTCAGGCAGATCGCCCTCGTCGTGAAGAGGGAGATGGAGAGGCATGCACTGGAAAGGGAGCTCCTCCACAGGCGAAAGACCGCCAGGGACAAGTTTTCGAGCGAGTACGTCATGGGGGAAAGCCAGAGCATAAAACGCGTCTACCAGATCGCCGAGCAAGTCGCCAAGACCGATACGACCAGCGTGTTGATAGAAGGCGAGAGCGGCACGGGCAAGGAACTCGTGGCGCACTACATACACGAGATGAGTTCCAGATGGGACAGGCCGTTCCTGGACATAAACTGCGCGGCCATACCGACGGAGCTCTTGGAGAGCGAGCTCTTCGGCCACGAGAAGGGCGCGTTCACGGACGCGCGGTTCCAGAAGCAGGGGTTGCTGGAGGTGGCGAACGGCGGCACTCTGTTCCTGGACGAGGTGGGCGAGATGGGGCTGCCGGTGCAGGTGAAGCTCCTGAGGGTGCTCGAGAGGATGACGTTCAAGCGTGTCGGCGGCACCAAGGACGTGACCGTGAGCGTCAGGATCATCTCGGCCACGAACAGGGACCTCGAGAAGTCCGTGCGGGAGGGGGCGTTCAGGGAGGACCTGTACTATCGGCTCAAGGTGCTGCCCATCTGTGTCCCGCCGCTGCGCGAGCGCAGGGAGGACATCGTGCCGCTGGCGCGGCATTTCATGAGTCACTTCAACAAGGTCTTCCACAAGAACTTCGTGCGCATGTCGCCCGAGGCCGAGCAAGCGCTGACCAACTACGAGTGGCCGGGGAACATTCGCCAGTTGAAGAACCTCTTCGAGAGGATTATACTGCTCGAGTCCGGCGAGACGCTCGAGGCGCGGCACGTGCAGTTGACCGGCGGCCGGGTCACGGCCGGGGCCCTCTCGTGTCTGGACCTGGTCCAGAGCGTGTTGACGGGCGGTGAAATTCCGAGAGACGGCCTCGCATTGGAGTCCGTCGTGCAGGAGATAGAGAAAGCGCTCATCGTCAGGGCTTCGGAAATCTGCGGATGGAACCAAACGAAGGCCGCCGAGCTTCTGGGCATAAAACGGGACAAGCTGCGGTACAGGATGAAGCTGTACGGTCTCAAGGAGGCCGTAGACGAGGCGCAGGTGTCCCGAGAAGACGAGGAACCGGCTCGCGTGGCCTAGCCGCGCCCGGCCTTTCGCTGCTCTCACTGTCCGCGTTTCTGGTGGCTCTTCCGCTAGTCCTCTCCTGCGGCTACACCGCTTCTTCAAGCCTGCCCGGTCACATCAAGTCCATAGCCATACCGGTATTCAAGAATGAGACTCTGGAGTACCGGATTGAAGAAGAGATCACGAACGCCGTCATCGAGAAGTTCGTGGCAGACAACAGGTTGCGAGTTGTGAGTGAGAAGGACGCCGCGTCGGTGCTGCTGGGCACGGTCACGGGCTACCAGCGCAGAGTGTTCTCATACTCGGCGAGCGAGGAGGCGCAGGAATACGAGGTGACTGTGAAGGTGGCGGTCGAGTTCAAGGACGCGTCCAGCGGAAGGATAATCTGGAAAGACGAGTCGCTCGTGACGAGCGCCCGGTATTTCGCTTTGGACATGGCCGGACAGAAGGCGCAGACGGAGCAGGAGGGGAGACTGCCCGCCGTAGCGTTTCTGGCGAACGACATCCTCACTCGCACCGTGGAAGGGTGGTGACCTGATGGCGCCGGGGAATGACCGCAGATACGCCGACTTCCTCCACGACCTGAAGCAGGGCGTGTCGAGCGTGTACGTGCTCACCGGCAACGACGAGTTCCTCAAGCGAGAGGCGTTGAGGAGAATCACTGAGGCGCTCGTGCCGGTGGAGGCGAGACAGTTCAACTGCGAGTCGTTCCTGGGGTCGGAAACGGCGTGGAGTGACGTCGAGGCCGCGTGCCTCAGCGCTCCGCTCTTCGCAGACAGGCGGGTGGTGGCGCTGATGGGTGTTGAGAACTTCGGCCAGGTCGACGCGGCGGGGCTCGTGGCTTACGCGCGCCGGCCGTCGAGGAGCACCTGCCTGGTCGTCATGACTGGGGGAGGCGGGGACGAGGGAAAAAGGAGGAGGGTTCAGAGCCTGGCCGGCGCCATGCGGGGCGTGGGGGAGGGAGTGGCGGCGTACGCCTTCTGGCAGGCCAGCAAGCCGGACTGCCGGGCGTGGGCGCGGGCGTGGCTGCGGGGGCAGGGTAGGACCATGTCCGAGCAGCTGTTCGGGGAAGTGAGCGAGGCCTACGGGCATTCGGCCTACGAGGTGTGGAACGTGATTGAGAAGGCCTCAAGCCACGCCGGGGGCCGGAAGGAAATCACAGAACAGGACGTGGCCGCGGTGGGCGGCGCCGCATCGTTGGGCTCCGCCCGGGAGCTGAGGAGAGTGGTGGC
This sequence comes from Candidatus Eiseniibacteriota bacterium, assembly GCA_016928935.1. Lineage (GTDB taxonomy): Bacteria > Eisenbacteria > RBG-16-71-46 > JAFGJU01 > JAFGJU01 > JAFGJU01. The sequence goes on from JAFGJU010000112.1 coordinate 15,395, forward strand.
GTGCGGAGACGGCGCAGCGGCGCACGTGACAGCTGCAAGATGTCTTGAGTCGGGCGTCCAGCCCACTCTGCTCATCTGGACCCTGAACAGGGCCTTCAGGCACGCCATGAGGAGTGTGGAGCCGCCGTCGGGGCAGGCTGGGAGGTTTGGGACGTCCGGGGCGGGGAAGGACCTCCGGTGGCCGGAGAGCCGGGACGTAGGGGAGCTCCGGAGACGGTTGGACGCTGGGGGATTGTCCCGGGCCGTGTGGCGGCTGTACGAGACCGAGAAGGGAATCAAGACGGGGGCTTTGGACCCGACCTTAGCACTGGACACGTTAATAAACGAGTTGACAGGCCCGGCGGCAATGGGGTATCGTAAACAGAGGGAATGGTGACTCTACCTTTTGCCGGACAGGTCGCGATTGTGATTCGGAGGAGAGAATGGAAGAGATACAAGCGACGAAACCACTGCACGTGACCAGCGCCACTTTCGACAGTGAGGTCCTAAAGTCAACTATTCCCGTGCTTGTCGATTTCTGGGCGGAATGGTGCATGCCGTGCCTGATGGTTGCACCCATCGTGGAAGACATAGCGCAAGACTACGCTGGCAGGGTGAAGGTCTGCAAACTGAACGTCGACGACAGTCAGTCCCTGGCCTCCAGGTATGGAATCAGAAGTATTCCCTCATTGCTCATCTTCAAGGGCGGAAGCGTCGTGAATCAAGTCATAGGGGCCGTGCCGAAATCCGAGCTCGTCAAGAGGCTCGAGCAGGTCCTCAGGACTTGAGGTCGCCGGAAAGGCGGCGCTTCTCGGCCGGCCAAGGCCCCTCCCACTGAGAGTTTTCGGTGATGCGATTCGACGTGCTAGTTATAGGCGCAGGCCCCGCGGGCCTGACGGCAGGCTTGTACGTATCCAGAGCGGGGTGGCGAGCCGCGTGCCTGGAGCGACTTGCTCCGGGCGGGCAGGCCGCCCTGACGTCCAGGGTGGACAACTACCCCGGATTCGATGAGCCCGTCTCCGGGTTCGAGCTGTGCCGGAGGATGGAGGCGCAGGCCAAGAGGTTCGGTGTGGAGGTGGTCCAGGGCGAGGCTCAAGGCCTGGCCGTGGCCGCGGGAAGTGTGGTCGTGAGGAGCGCGGAGGCGACCCTGAGAGCCGACGCCGTCGTAGTGGCTTCGGGGGCCAGGCCTCGCGAGCTGGGAGTGCCCGGAGAAACGGAGCTCAGGGGAAAGGGCGTGTCTTACTGCGCGACCTGCGACGGGCCCTTTTTCAGGAACCAGGCCGTGGCAGTAGTTGGCGGCGGGGACTCGGCGGTGGAAGAAGCCATGTTTCTGGCGCGACTCTGCAGCCGCGTGTACCTGGTGCACCGCCGGGACGAATTCAGGGCCGTTAAGACGGTCGTGGAACGCGCCTTGAATGACACAAAGATAGTACCGGTGCAGAGCGCAGTGGTGACTCGCATAGCGGGCACGGACGGGGTGGAGGCAGTGGAGGTTCGAAACGTCTCGACCGGCGCTACGGACAGGTTGGAGGTGGCGGGTGTGTTCGTGTACGTGGGGCTCTTGCCCAACTCTGAGTTCCTGGCCGGGCAGGTCGCAAGAGACGGGGCCGGATACGTGATAACGGACGAGGACATGCTCACGTCTGCGCCGGGCGTCTTCGCGGCGGGAGACGTGAGAAAGAAGAGCCTGAGGCAGATTTCTACCGCGGTCGGAGACGGAGCGATTGCGGCCATGTCCGCGGTCAGACACTTGCAGGGGCTTCGGGCGCAGAGCCGATAGACGGAGGTCAGGTTGAGAGCAGTATCGCTGTCGCTCATGGGTGTCGTTCTTCTGTGCTTGTTGCCTGGCGTGCTTGCGGGCCAGGACGGCATACAGTGGATGACGGATTACGAGACCGGCCTGGAGAGGGCCAGGATAGAGCGTAAACCCGTGATGATAGACTTCTACACGAGCTGGTGCTACTACTGCAAGGTCCTGGACGCCAAGACGTACAAGGACCCGGAGGTCGTGAGACTGTCCGGCCAGTTCGTGTGCATCAAGATAAACGCCGAGAGGCACAGAGACCTGGCGCGGCGGTACAGGATCGCCGCGTACCCCATCATGGTGTTCCTGTCGCGCGACGGACTGGAGAAGACGCGGGTGTACGGGTACCAGTCGGGTGCGGCTCTGGTCAAGTCACTGAAGGGAATACTGGACGACAGGGGCCGACTGAACATACTGAGTGAGAGATACAAGAAGGTGCCGTCCGACGGAGAGGCGACCTACTTCTACGCGGACGAGCTCATGGCCGCCGGGCGATTCGCGGAGGCGGAGAAGGTGCTCGCAAAGACAGTCAAGGCCAGAGACAAGAAGAGGGCCGAGGACGCGGCGCTGGACCTGGGTGTGTGCCGCTTCAGGATGGGTGATTTCAAGCAGGCCGCGGCCGACCTGAGCAGGTTCATCAACACGCACAAGACGAGCCCCAGGGTGGACGAGGCGAGGTACTTCTGGGGAATGTCCCTTGCCGCCTCGGGCAAGAAGCAGGAGGGACTGGCGGCCCTTGACCAGCTGGGCCAACGGCTGTCCCACAAGTGGCTCGGGCAGGAGTCCCAGCGCAGCGCGGCCTTTTACAGGAACAACTGATGGACGCCTACAGGTTTCATGAAATAGAGCCGAAGTGGCGCAGGCATTGGGACGAGATAGGGCTGTTCAGGCTCAAGCTGGACGAAAAGAGAGGGAAGTTCTATTGCCTGGACATGTTTCCGTATCCTTCGGGCGAGCTACACGTGGGCCACGGCAGAAACTACATACTGGGGGACTCACTTGCCCGAATGAAGCTCATGCAGGGTTTCGACGTGCTACGGCCCATGGGTTGGGACGGGTTCGGCCTGCCGGCCGAGAATGCTGCGATAGAGAGACACATCCACCCGGCCGAATGGACGAGGGCGAACATCGCGGCCATGAAGAGACAGTTCGAGCAGTGGGGCACGGGCTTCGATTGGGGCAGGGAAGTGGCCACTTGCGACCCGGGCTACTACAAGTGGACTCAGTGGTTTTTCCTTGAGCTTTACGGGGCCGGGCTGGCGTACAGAGGAGAGGCGTCAGCCAACTGGTGCCCGAGCTGCCGCACGGTTCTGGCCAATGAGCAGGTCGTGGCCGGCGCGTGCGAGCGCTGCGACACTCCCGTGACCCAGAGGAAATTGGAGCAGTGGTTCTTCAAGATAACGGCGTACGCGCAGGAGCTGCTGGACGGACTGGACGAGCTGCCGCACTGGCCCGAGAGGGTCAAGACGATGCAGAGGAACTGGATCGGCCGGAGCGAGGGCGTGGACATAGAATTCCCCCTGGAAAACGGCGGCAGCGTCCGCTGCTTTACCACGAGGCACGACACGATCTTCGGCGCAACCTACATGGTAGTGGCTGCCGAGCATCCGCTTCTGGACGACGTACTCAGAAACGGAGGGAGCGCGGAGCTCCGCGAGTTCGTACGGAAGGAGCGGTCCCAGAGCATAGCGCGGAGGTGGGAGCCGGCCCGCGACAAAGTGGGGGTGTTCAGCGGTGTTTACGCCAGGAACCCGATGACGGGCCGGCGCATACCCGTGTGGGTGGCCAACTACGTTGTCGTGGAGTACGGCACCGGCGCGGTCATGGCCGTCCCGGCGCACGACCAGAGGGACTTCGAGTTCGCCCGGAAGTACTCGCTGGACCTCAAGGAAGTAATACTGGCGCCGGGCAAGACTCCGGGCCAGACCCTGGCGGAAGCGTACGAGGGAGAAGGTACCCTCGTGGACTCGGGTGAGTTCACCGGCCTCGCGAGTGACTTGGCCCGAGACCGCATCGCCGGCCGAATGGAAGAAACCGGTGTGGGAAGGAGGGTGGTGCGCTTCAAGCTCAGGGACTGGCTGGTTTCACGGCAGCGGTACTGGGGCACGCCCATCCCCGTGGTGTACTGCGAGAGATGCTCGGTCGTGCCCGTGCCGGAATCGAGCCTTCCCGTCATACTGCCCGAGGACGTGGAGTTTGACCCCAGCGGCCGCTCCCCGCTCCTCACGCGACACGACTTCCTCGACACCACCTGCCCGCGCTGCGGCGGGAAGGCGAGGAGGGAGACCGACACCCTGGACACATTCGTCGATTCGGCCTGGTATTACTTGAGGTATCTGACGCCTCACGACCCAAACATCGCGTTCAGCCGCGAAATGGTCAACAGGTGGCTGCCGGTAGACCTTTACATCGGCGGGATAGAGCACGCCATACTGCACCTCATGTACTCCCGTTTCATAATCAAGGCGTTGCGTGACATGGGCCACCTCAGTTTTTCGGAGCCCTTCGAGCGCCTGTTTACCCAGGGCATGATCTGCATGAACGGCGCCAAGATGTCCAAGTCCAAGGGAAACGTGGTGAGCAACGAGGAACTGATCGGCCGCTACGGGGCCGACACGGCCAGGCTGTATACACTCTTCATAGGGCCGCCCGAGAAAGACGCGGAGTGGACGGAGAAGGGCGTGGAAGGCGCTCATCGCTTCCTACAACGCGTCTGGAGGCAGGTCCTGGAGTGTTCGGGCCCGGAAGCCGCCCGAGAGCCACAGGAGCCCTCAGGAGGGGCAGCCGTGGGCAGCCGAGTCCGCGGGCCGGCCGACCTTCGGGCCAAGGTCCACGAGACGATAGTCAAGGTCACCAGCGACCTTGAGAATTTTCGTCACAACACCGCTGTAAGTTCTTTAATGGAACTGAGTAATGTCATAGGAGCCTACGTCAGAGACGACCCCTCCAGCCGTTCCGAGCCGGCCCTCAGGGAGGCCGTGCGCACCCTGGTCGTCCTCCTTTCTCCCATGGCTCCCCATGTTTCGGAGGAGCTCTGGCGAAGGATAGGCGGTACCCGGAGTGTCTTCCTTGAGCCCTGGCCCGCCTGGGACCCGGCCGCCCTCAAGCGCGACACCCAGGTGGTCGTGGTGCAGGTCAACGGGAAGCTCCGTGCGCGGCTGACGCTGCCGGTCGGTGCGTCCAGGGCCGCGGCTGAGGCCGCTGCGCGCGCAGACAAGCACGTCGCCGCGAACCTCTCGGGAAGAACGGTGAGACAGGCAATCCACGTCGAAGGAAAACTCGTCAACTTTGTGACGGACTGACGGCCGTAGAGTGGCGCCGGGCCGACGGGACTGTTCGGGCGGCTTGGCGGAGGTTGGGTCTCGGTTCGGCCGCGGGTTTGAGGCGTTGGTTTACATAATATGCATTATGCGACATTTGAATCAGGCCG